>NZ_JBBPBZ010000002.1:1202500-1495000 GCF_038070105.1 Methylocystis sp. IM3
GGGTGACCGCGTCGAGGGCGCTCGCCCCTTTCTCGAGCAGCCCGGCGCCGGTCTCGACGATCCGGCGCAACGATGGCGCGTAGCGTTCCGGCGCGTCGATTGCACCCGCGCCGCCGTGTATCATCAGTGAATAGGCCATGGGCTCCATCTCAGGAAGAGCGATGGTCAACAACTAGCGCGTTTCGCGCGCATGGCGGAAAACGCGCGGTAATTGGCCATGGACGCGCTGTCGTAACCAGAGCGATAGTGGGAAAAAGGATCAATAGGAACCTCCCTTCTTCCAACTCGCCCGGGCCCCGCCCGGGCGTTTTTTTGCGTGCAGGCGCGAGAAGCGCGCAGGAGTTCGTCGCCCCAGCCCTTGCCTCTTTCCGGCGGGCTTCCAGCTGGCCGGCCGGCGCAATCCCTGCGCAATCCACGTGGCGTTAAAGGAGCGAGGGCTTTGCGCCATCCATTGCAAAGCAAATGTTCTTGCCCGAGGAAAACGCCATGACCGACCTGCCCGACGTGATCGACCGGATCGCCTTTATCGGTCTGGACGACGCCGCGCGACGGCATCTTATCGCGATAAGGCCGATATTGGAAAAAGAGCTCTCCTCGACCTTCGACGAATTTTATCGTCATGTGAGCACGCATCCAGGAACACGCGCTCTGTTCTCCGACATGAAGAGAGCCGAAGCCGCAAAGCAGAAGCAGATGCAGCATTGGGCGGACATCGCCAGCGCTGATTTTGGCGTCAGATTCGCGGAAGCCGGCGCCGCAGTGGGGCGGGCTCATGCGCGGCTCGGCCTCGAGCCGCGCTGGTACATCGGCGGTTATGCCCTCATTCTCACGACGCTCATTGCAAAAGTCATCGAAGCGCGCTGGCCCAAAACCGTCTTCGCCGCCAGGGGAACCACCGCACGGCAGATCGCCGGGGAAGTCGGCGCCCTGGCGAAGGCGACATTGCTCGATCTGGACGTAGGGATAGCGGTCTATCTCGAGGCCCTGGAGGAGCGCCGGCGTCAGGCCGACCGGGATCGCGCGGCGGTCGAAACCGAGCAGCGAGACGTGCTCTCCGATTTCGGCGACAGTCTCCGGCGGCTCGCGGCGGGCGATCTCACCGCAAAGATCGAAAAAGAGTTCTCGGGCCATTACGAACAGCTGCGGCGTGATTTCAACAAGGCGCTCGACAGCCTCGATGAGGCGATGTCTTCAATCGCCGCGGCCGCCGACAGTTTCCATGACACGTCGCAGGAAATAGCGGCCGCATCTGACAATTTGTCCAGCCGGACCGAGCAGCAGGCCGCGAGCCTCGAGGAGACTGCGGCGGCCCTCAACCAGATCACTGATGCGGTCAAGCAAAACGCGCTCGGCGCAAAAAAGGTCGCAGGGATTGTCGCCGGCGCGCGCGTGGACGCGTCCCGCTCTTCGGAAGTCATGCAGGACGCCAATGTCGCCATGGCGGAAATCAAGCAAAGCTTCGAGAAGATAAGCGGGACTCTGAGCATGATCGACGAGATCGCGTTTCAGACAAATCTTCTTGCCCTCAACGCCGGCGTCGAAGCGGCTCGCGCCGGCGAGGCCGGACGCGGCTTCGCGGTCGTCGCGCAGGAGGTGCGCGTCCTGGCGCAACGCTCGGCGGAAGCCGCGAAAGTCATCAAGAGCCTGCTGGCCAATTCCTCCAGCCATGTCGACCGCGGCGTGAAATCGGTCGCCGATACCGGCGAGGCTCTTTCGGGCATCGTCGCCAGAGTAACGGAAGTCGATAAACTTGTCGGCGCAATCGCGACATCGTCTGAAGACCAGGCGTCGAGCCTCACAGAGATCAACCAGGCAGTCACGCAGATGGATCACGTTACTCAGCAGAACGCGGCAATGGTGGAGGAAGCGACAGCCGCAGCCGCCAATCTGAAGTCCGAGTCGAACCAGCTCGCCACCAGCGTTTCTCGCTTCCGATCCGGCCAGACCGCCGTACGTCCGGCGAAGAACGCCGTCGCGCAGTCGCAGGCGGCGATTGCCGACGCGTTCGGCGCGCGCATGGAAAACGTCGGCTAGTGCAGTAACAGACCAAAATAGATCAGGCGCGCCGAAATCTAAGCTTCGCTTAACCCCCGGCGGCTATAAGGTGACGATGTCGGGATTGGCGCCTGAGAGGCGGCCAAAGGCATGAAGCCGCGACCGACATGCCGGTACGATCCGGAATTCCCCCTCGCATCAATGAGCGCCTCCTCGAGGCAGGTTTTTCAGACACGCCGGCAATTCTGCCGGCGTCGCATCGACCTGCATGGCTTCATCGGTTTCGTAAGAGGAAATAATGCGGCTTTTGCTCAGACTGATCGCACCGGTAACAGGTCTCTCGATTACACCGTGGCTGCTGCTAGGAATGGGCTACTCCGCCACGGCGCTCCTCGCTCATCCATGGTTTGCAACGCTTGTCGTCGCGACAATGGCTCTTTCAATTTATGTCCTCGCCTCCGTCACGCGCGAGGAGCAAGCCCTGCTCGACGGCGCCCTCAGCGAAGCGCTCGCCGCCTGCGAGACCGAAGCATATTCCGCGCCTCTTTCCCTTGGAGCAGGCTTCGATTCCCCGGCCGTGGATGCGGTGGAAAACATGCGCAAGACGCTCCGGGCGCGCGCAGACCAGGCGATCATGGATCTTGCAGCCATGAGAGAAGCCAGCGAGAAAAGCAAGTCCGAAGGGGAAGAGATGTCGCGGGGCTATGCCGCAGCGCACGAATTCTTCATGAAGACTTTCTGCGACGCGCTCATACAGTTGTCCCACGGCAACCTCGGCGTTCGCCTGGAGACGCGATTTTCTCCAGATTACGAGAAGCTCCGCGAGTGCTACAATGAGAGCGTCGATCGGCTGAATAAAACGTTCAGCGCAACAACTGCGGGCATGCACAAGCTCGGTTCGTCGACCGATCAGATTGCGTCCGCGTCCCGCACGCTTTCCGAGCGCACATCCCAGCAGGCGGCAAGCCTCGAGGAAACCACGGCCGCGCTGGGCCACATCACCACCACCGTGAGCAAGATATCGGAAAACGCCCAGCAAGCGAGCGCACTGGTTTCGGACATTCGCAATAATGCCGAGGCGAGCAGCGACGTCGTCCGGCAGGCCATTCGGGCGATGGAACGGATTGAGAAGTCGTCTGCCGAGATCGAGCAGATCATCGGCGTGATCGACGAGATCGCCTTCCAGACCAATCTCCTCGCCCTGAACGCAGGTGTAGAAGCCGCGCGCGCAGGCGAGGCAGGGCGAGGCTTTGCCGTAGTCGCTTCCGAGGTGCGCGCGCTTGCTCAGCGATCCGCGGAGGCCGCGAAGGGAATCAAGAGCCTTATTGCAGGCTCGACGATTCAGGTGCGCGACGGTGTGCAGCTCGTCTCCCAGACAGGAGAAGTCCTCGCGCGGATCGTTACGCAGGTGACTGGCGCGAACGAGATCGCCGCGGACATCGCAGGCGGGGCAAAGGAGCAATCCGCCGCGTTACTGGAAGTCAACGGCGCGCTCGGCGAGATGGATAAATTCACGCAAGAAAACGCCGCTATGGTCGAGGAGACGGCGGCTGCGACGCGGAGCCTGGAAGAGGAGATCGGAGACGTGATCAAGGCTGTCTCGATTTTCACGATCGGCCGCTCGAACGGCGCCGCGCCCTTTTCGAAAAGCAGCCCCCAACGCATGAGCAAGATAAGCCGCATCGCGTCTCAGCCGCGAGGCGCGGCGACGGCGCGCAAACTGGAGCCTGCCGTCGATACCCGAAACTGGGAGGAATTCTGAAGATGAGCGGCGCGACAATTCAGGCGGCGCAAGGCGTGGAACCACAGGAGTTCATCGCCTTTCATGTCGGCGAACAGACTTACTGCATCGATATCATTGCGGTGCGGGAGATCAGAGGTTGGACTCCGGCGACGCCGCTCCCGCATGCGCCGTCCTTCGTGCGCGGCGTCATCAACCTTCGCGGCTCCGTGCTGCCCGTCGTCGACCTTGCCGCACGGCTCGGCCTTCCTGTGAAAGAGCCGACGGCTCGCCACGCGGTGATTGTTGTTCACAGCAATGGACAGATAGTGGGTCTCCTCGTCGAGGCGGTCTCGAACATCATGACCATCAGTCCGGACGCGATCCAGCCGACCCCCGAGGTAGCATCGGACTTATCCAGGTCGTTCATCAAGGGCATTGTCGCTGCCGATAAGGAGGTGATCAGTGTGTTGATTGTAAGAAATCTACTGCCTGAATCCATGCCCTTCGCCGCTTGAGCGCAAGGAACGAAACCACGCAAACGACGGAGGAGGAGATGGACGAAGAACAGCCGCAGACATCGCTCTATGAAGTGACGTTGCCCGAAGCCCTCGACCTGCGGGCGGCCGTGCCGCTCGTCAACTCCCTGCTATCCGCGAGAGGCGGAGGGATGAGGCTCGACGGCGCGAAGGTCAGAAATGTCGGAGCGCAGTGTTTGCAGGTCATACTGTCCGCGCGCCAAACCTGGGAGCGCGACGGCTTTCCGCTCACCATCATCAACCCCACCGAGGAACTCCAGGCTGCATTTGCCGACGCGGGGTTGAATATCGAAGGACTCGTAGAAGGCGAACAAGGCAGATGAGCAAGAAAATTCTTACCGTCGATGATTCCAAGACGATGCGCCAGATGCTCGAAGTAGCGCTTACCGCCGCAGGTTTTGAGGTTGTGCAGGCAGGTGACGGCGTCGAAGGTCTCGAAACGCTCGAGTTGACGACGCCCGATGTCATCGTGACCGATATCAACATGCCGCGTATGGATGGGTTCGGCTTCATCGAAGGTGTGCGCACGAGCGAGCGTCACCGAGCGATTCCAATTCTCGTCCTGACAACAGAAAGCGACGACGAGAAGAAGGAGCGCGCCCGCAGAGCCGGCGCCACAGGTTGGATCGTGAAGCCTTTCGATCCGGCCAAGCTGGTTAGCGCCATCAAGCGCGTGAGCGCCTAAGCCAGCGGGAGGCAGTTTTGGATCATTTGGAAGCAATCAAGCAGACTTTCTTCCAGGAGTGTGAGGAGCAGCTTGCCGAACTCGAGAGCGGCCTCATCGCCATCGAAGACGGCAACCATCATCCCGAGATCATCAATGCGGTCTTCAGAGCCGTTCATTCGATCAAGGGTGGCGCAGCGGCGTTTGGATACGACGAACTCGTGGAGTTCGTGCATGTATTCGAAACAACTCTCGATCTCCTTCGATCCGAAGCTCTCACGCCGACCCCCGCTACAACCAAGGTCCTTCTGCATTCCTCGGATGTGTTGTCCGATCTGATTCGAGCGATTCGAAACGATACATCATGGGACGCGGATCAGGTCGCTTCCGCGAAGGCCAGCCTAGATGCGGTATGCGCCGAACCGAAGCAGGGTAAAGCTACTGCCGACGCCGCGTCCCAGAACGATGCAAGCCAAATCAACTTCGAGCCCGTCGCCATATCGCTCGATGCCATATTCGGCGACGATGGAGACATTGCCGCGCCGAGGGCGAACCAGTTCTCGGTCTCATTTCGTCCGAAGCCGACCCTTTACGCCCGCGCAAATGAGGCGCTGAGAATATTACGGGAGATCAAGGCGCTCGGCGAAGCGAGCGTTTCGTGTGACTGCTCGGAGTTGCCACTCCTGACGGAGCTTGACGCCGAAGGGGCCTATTTCTCCTGGACGGTAAGCCTGGAAACAGAGGCGTCGGCCGCCGACATCGAACAAATATTCGATTTCGTGTCGGCTGATTGCGATTACTCGGTAAATCCCGGTCACCCGGTTGAGACGGAAAAGGGGCTTGTCGAAAAGACAATAGAGCAGGCGCCGCCCTCGCCCTCGCTCATTGAAGATCACACTGAGCAGCCAAAGCTCCCGGAGCCGAAGGTTACGACACCCGATCCGACTCCGCCCCAAGGTAAACAAGGGTTTGAACAAGCTCCGCCGCAACCCGTACAGGAGACGATACGCGTCGATCTCGACAAGATCGACCGCCTTGTCAATCTCGTTGGTGAACTTGTCATCAATCAGGCAGTGTTGTCGCAACGGGTTTCCGAGGCGGGTCTCCCCCGCGGCTCTTCTGTGATGATCGGGCTGGAGGAACTCGAGCAGCTCACCCGCGACATTCAAGACAGCGTGATGGCGATAAGGGCGCAGCCGGTGAAGCCCATCTTCCAGCGCATGTCGCGAATAGTGCGCGAAGTCGCCGCTATCACCAAAAAATCCGTGCGCCTTGTCGTCGACGGCGAAGGAACGGAAGTAGACAAGACGGTCGTCGAAAGATTGACAGATCCGTTGACGCATATGGTCCGCAACGCTGTCGATCACGGGATCGAGGGGCCCGAGGAGCGCATCGCGGCTGGTAAGCCGGAGGAGGGGACATTGCGCCTCTCGGCCATGCACCGCTCCGGACGCATCATAATCGAGGTTACAGACGACGGCGCTGGCATCAATCGCATGCGCGTTCGTGAGATTGCTGTCAGGAAGGGGTTGATATCGGAAAACGCCGTGCTGTCCGACGAGGAGACGGACGCGCTGATTTTCCTTCCGGGGTTCTCGACGAACCAGACCGCGTCCAGCATTTCTAGCCGAGGGGTCGGCATGGATGTCGTTAAGCGCGCAATTCAGGCGCTGGGCGGGCGTATCTCGATTTCATCGAGACAGGGAAACGGATCGACTTTCTCGATGAGCCTTCCGCTGACACTGGCGGTTCTCGACGGAATGGTGGTGAACGTTGCGGGTCAGATCCTCGTTTTGCCATTGACGGCCGTCATCGAAACGCTGCAGCCGAGGCCGCAGAATATCCACCTCCTGAGTTCCGGCGTCCGTGTCATTGGCAATCGCAGTAGCTTCATCCCGCTCATAGATGTGGGGATGATCCTCTCCTACAGATTTCAGGAGATCGATCCAACGACCCAGGTTGCGCTCCTCGTCGAGTCCGAGAGCGGTGAGAAATGCGCGCTTCTGGTCGACGCCATACAAGGGCAGCGGCAGGTCGTGATCAAAAGCCTGGAAGCCAATTATGGAAAAGTGCCGGGCATCGCGGCAGCGACGATACTTGGTGACGGGCGGGTTGCGCTGATCGTAGACGTCGACGCTGTGCTGAGCCTTTCCCGTGGGGATTACTGTCAGATAAGCGAAGCGACGATTGAGACAGTTTGACAAGTGGATAAAGGCCTATTGGAGCGAGATCGGATGCAGACGGTGGCCAGGCCGAGTCAGGCCGACATCATGACGGTTTTCAAATACACGGACGGAGATTTCCGGCAAATTTCACGCATTTTAAACGCAGAGGCGGGCATTTATCTTTCTGAGGCGAAGGCGCCGTTTGTGTACTCGCGACTGACAAAGCGCCTCCGCGCGCTCGGCATGGACAGCTTCGAGCAGTATTGTTCCCTGATCGCAAGCGCGTCAGGTGAGAGAGAACGCCATCAGATGATCGCCGCGCTGACGACGAATGTGACGCGCTTTTTTCGCGAGGAGCATCATTTCGCGGATTTGAAGAGGAACTTGATCGAACGGCTCGGCTCGCAGGCGCGCGCTGGACGCCGCGTAAGAATCTGGTCAGCTGCTTGCTCGAATGGCCAGGAAGCCTACTCGATCACGATGACAGTTTTTTCGGTCCTGCCAGATGCTGACGATTTCAATATTCGCGTGCTGGGAACCGATATCGACGACTATATGATTCAAGCTGCAGTGGACGGTGAATATGCAGAAGACGCTGTCGCCGCGGTTCCCGAAGACCTGCGCCGGAAGTGGTTTTCCGCGACCGGAGAGGGCATGTGGAAGGTCGACCAGAGGCTTTCATCCCTCGTGGCGTTCCGAAAGCTCAATCTGATCGGTCCGTGGCCAATGAAAGGGAAATTTGACGCAATTTTTTGTCGGAACGTCGCGATCTATTTCGAGGAAAAGACCCAGCAGGAAATATGGCGTCGCTTCGTCCCAATGCTCAATCCCGGCGGCGTTCTCTATATCGGGCATTCTGAGCGTGTGACAGGGCCCGCCGCAAGCTTGCTGACCAATGATGGCGTGACAACCTATCGGCTCCCGGAAGGAGATGCCCGGTGAAGTCTTGCAATGTTCTCGTCGTGGACGACTCGCGCACAATGCGATCGTTGATCGCGTCGACGCTTTCCGCCGATCCGGACATAAGAGTTATCGGAGAGGCAGGGGATGCATTTGAGGCGCGTGACGCGATCAAGGAGCTCAGCCCGGATGTCGTGACGCTCGACATCGAGATGCCGCGGATGAACGGGCTCGACTTTCTCGAACGGATCATGCGTTTGCGGCCGACGCCTGTTATCGTGATTTCCAGTTTGACAGAGCGCGGAACCGACACGAGCATCCGGGCGCTCGAGATCGGCGCAGTCGATTGCATTGCAAAGCCATCACCGAGAAACAAGGATTCGCTCGAAGATCTTGGCGCGCGGGTTAAGGCCGCCGCGGGAGCGCATCTGCGCCGGTTGCGGCCAGCCGCGGAGTCTATGGCCGCGCGTATTCTTCCAGGCAGCCAATATTTATCCGACGGGCGCGTCGCCGCCATCGGGGCGTCTATGGGCGGAGTCGAGGCGCTGTGCACATTATTGTCGCGATTTCCCGCGAATTGCCCGCCAATCGTCGTAACGCAGCACATGCCTGCCGTCTTCACCAAAAGCTTCGCGGACAGGCTCGACCGGTTGTGCCCTGCAAAGGTGATGGAAGCGACAGACGGGGAAACCCTGGCTCCTGGTCATGTCTATATCGCGCCCGGCGGCGCCAGGCATTTGGTGATCCTCGGAGCGGACCGTCCGAGATGCCGCCTGCAGGAAGGAGATCTCGTGTCCGGCCATCGTCCATCGGTCGATGCGCTGTTCCAGTCTGTCGCGCGCTCGCTCGGGCCGAAAGCGGTCGGCGTGATTTTGACCGGAATGGGGAAGGACGGCGCACAAGGATTGCTCAGCCTGCGACAAAGCGGCGCGGAAACGCTCGGGCAGGACGAGGCGACCTCGCTCGTCTACGGGATGCCGCGAGCAGCCTTTGAACTTGGTGGCGTGTGCCAGCAACTTCCACTCGGCGCGATTGCGGATCGCATCCTGACAATGACGAACAAAACCAGGCTGAGGTAAAAATGAGTATAGCAGATCAACTTCGGGTGCTGATCGTCGACGACACCAGCACGAGTCGCCTCTTGCTGCGTGATGCACTCGATCAAATAGGCGTGCATAAAGTCTTTTTCGCAACCGATGGCGAGAAGGCGCTGAAATTCATGATGGACACGCCGGCCCATCTCGTCATTTCGGACGTCAACATGCCCGTTATGGATGGGATGGGACTGCTGAAGGCGATCAGAGGATACAAACCGACGCAGCGTGTGCCATTCATCGTTCTTACCGGACAGGCGGACAAGGCGATCATCGAAACCGCGGCGAAACTTGGCGTGAACAATTACCTTGTCAAACCAATTACGGCCTCGAAGCTCAAAACCGCGATCGAAGCTATTTTCGGGAAGCTTTGATGGGGCAGCCTTCCAATCAGCCTCGGAAAATACATCTCATTCAGGGCGAATATCAGGTCGTCTCTGAGCCCAATGTCGTTCTCTCGACGATTCTCGGATCTTGCGTCGCGGCCTGCCTGAGAGATCCGGCCGCGGGGGTGGGCGGGATGAATCACTTCCTCCTCCCTGGCGGCGATGCATCTCGCAGGCAGGAAGCGGACCGATACGGCGCTTACCTGATGGAGTTGCTCATCAACGGCCTTTTGAAACGCGGCGCAAGGCGTGAACGCATCGAAGCGAAACTTTTCGGCGGCGCGCGCATGCTCGAGGGGCTGTCGGATATTGGAGCACAAAATTCCGCCTTTGCGAGAGAATTTCTCGCAAATGAGGGAATACGCGTCCTCGCTGAAAATCTCGGCGGTACGCACGGGCGCAGGCTGGAATTTTTCCCTGTCTCGGGGCGGGCGCGGCAGATCCTTTTGCCGCAAAGTTCGAACGTCATCGAGAAGTCTCTAGTGAAAGGGGACTCGAAGACCGAGAACTATGGCACGCTGGAGCTGTTTTAGGTCGAGCGTAGGCGGGCCCGAGTTCTTGGTCCACCGCGGGAGAAAGATATGAGCGAAATACAAGCGAGGCCGTTGGGAGAGGTGCTTGTTCGTATCGGCGCGGAGCTCGAGGTTGCGGCCGGATCCGTCGAAGACCTTCATGCGCTCGTGGAAGCATCTGTCAAGAACGGAGCCACCACAGACATCTTCCTGCAACAGGCGCAAACAATCGACATCTTACAGCAACACCTGTTCGCGCTAGCGGGTTTCGTAAATCAGGTGTCGGAGGCGATTCCACCGTCCTGGAGAATTGAGAGCGATGAGGCGATGAGGAATCTGAAGCTCTCCCGTCTTAGGGACCGTCTGGACCGGATGTGCAGCGGCGAATCGGCGGAGCAACAGATCTCGGGCGAGTTGCACATGTTTTGACTCGGCGCGACGTCTACTGTGTTTTTCTTGTGAAACATTCAGGGCCGCATAAGGTTTGTATGGTCCAATCTGAGTAGACAGCGACATGGCGAAAGAAACCGCAGGCATGAAGCCGGCGTGTCGCTTCGGTTGAAATCCGAAATCGAAAAATAAGCCGAAACGCGCCGACGTCGTCGTTGGGCGGCTTGCATGTGCGCACCTGTGCATCACGAGTTGAAAAATGGGGCATCAACCGGCGCCGCCATGATAAGGGAAGCAAACCGTGTCTTCAGCAAGAGAAGCTTCTGCGGCGACCACAAGCCAATTGCGCGTGTCTGCGCAAAAAGTCAGTCGCCTCATGGACCTTGTGGGCGAACTCAGCCTGAGCGTCTCTGACACAATTCACAGTTCCGACCTATCCGATCTCGATCTGACGAATTTCGAGAAATCAGCTCATCGCCTCAAGCTGGTCCTGCGCGAGGTACAGGAGGCGGCTGCCGAACTCCGCCTCGTGCCTATTGGGGACGTTTTTCAGCGTATGGGTCGGTTGGTGCGCGAACTTGAGCGCCAAACCGGAAAGGAGGTCGATCTCGAGGTTCATGGCGAGGAGACTGAAATAGACAAAATTGTTGTCGACCAGCTCTTCGAGCCGCTCGTTCATGTCGTACGTAACTGCGTGGATCATGGGCTAGAGCCCCCCGACGAACGCATTACCAACGGAAAGCGTCGCCGAGGGAAGATCGCGCTTTCGGCGGCTCAGGTAGGCGGGGACATTCAAATAACGATCGCCGACGATGGGCGTGGTCTCAACAGGGCCAAGATACTGAAGCGCGGACGTGAAGGAGGATTGATCGGTTCGGACGAGGAACCGGACGATCGGGACCTCTGGCAAATCATATTCAAGCCTGGATTTTCAACCGCCGAGGCTGTGACCAACCTGTCGGGACGTGGGGTTGGGATGGATGTGCTCGATAATACCATCAAGCGACTGCGGGGTCGTATCCTCGTCGATAGCGTCTGGGGCTCGGGAACAAGGGTTATCCTCTCCATTCCGCTCTCCCTGGCTTTCATTGATAGTCTTGTGATGCGGGTTGGCGAACGATTGTTCGCGACGCCTATTACCGCTGTTGCAGAGATTTTCAGGCCTGTCGCCGAGCAATTGACTGTCATGACAGCTGATGGCGGGGGAGAGTTGGTGAAGGTCAGAGAGGCGCTCGTGCCGATTTGCCGTCTCGAGCGTTTCTACGGCGAGGCCCATGAATCGGACATGCTCGTCAACAAGATCATCCTGGTTTTCCAGACAAGCCAGGGAAAAATCGGGGTGCCTGTCGACGAGCTCTTCGATCAGCAGCAGATCGTGATGAAACCTCTCCAGGGGCATCTGGAGAGAATAAGGGCAAGTTTCGGTTGTGCTCTACTCGGCACTGGTGAAGTCGCCATGATGCTCGATAGTGAGAAGCTCACGGAAATCGTGCTGTGACAGTAGACGCCTGCAAAGCGCTCGCCGTAGCGAATGACGGTCTCGATGCAAATCGACGCCTTGAGGCATGGCTGCATGATCGTTGCGGTCTTCATTTCGGCGAGGCTGATCTTGGGCTCATGGGACAGCGGCTCGCCCGGGTCGTGGAACAGTTCGGTTTGCAAGGTCTCGGCGAACTAGCTCGGGAAATCGAACGCGACAAAAACCATGAACTGACAGCGGCTGTTGTGCATGCCGCATCGACGAACCACACGTATTTCTTTCGAGAGATGGATACGCTCGACTTCTATCGGCGCCATCTGTTCGACCTTGCGAAAAGCCAGGGAGAAATTCGAGTTTGGAGCGCCGCGACATCGACGGGAGACGAGGCCTATACATGCGCAATCATTGCTGTCGAGGCCCTCGGGCTGGAAGAGGCCCAGGAACGGGTGAAGATACTTGGGACTGACATTAGCGCGCCCGTCATCGAGACGGCGGAGCTGGGGATCTATCGCAGACCGAACCTAGAATACACCCCCGATCATCTGAGGCCGCGATTCTTCCGGCCACTGGCCGACGGGCGAGTGGCGGTGTCGGACGATATCAAGAGGATGTGCACGTTTCGACGCATGAATTTGAAGCATCGTCCCTATCCCTTCCAGAAGAAGTTCGACATCGTCTTGTGTCGCAACGTTCTCTACTATTTCCGGATACCGACCCAGAGGGAGGTCTTGCATTCGGTTCATGAAGTCGTTCAGCCAGGCGGCATCCTGCTGACAGATGTTAGTTTCACCCTGCGCGATCTTCGGGTTCCCTGGAACACGGTCCGTAGCGGGGCGCACAGGAAAATATGATGAACGCGCTTCCGAATCGACCCGTGAGGGTTCTGGTCATCGACGACTCGGCACTCGTGAGAAAAGTTCTCGCCGACGGCTTGTCGCGAGACCCCGAGATCGAGGTTGTCGGGCAGGCAAATGACCCCTATCGCGCGCGAGATTTGCTGGTGGACCTGAGGCCAGACGTTGTGACTCTCGATGTAGAGATGCCGCGCATGGATGGTGTGACATTTCTGAAGCAATATATGCGCGCCATTCCGACGCCGACAGTGATGATCAGCTCCTTTACTCAACAGGGAAAGGGCGTGACGCTCGAGGCGCTCGCCGCCGGCGCCGTTGATGCGATCGCAAAACCCAGCATCGGGTTGGTGGACCAGTTACCAAACATGTTGAGCGACATTTGTCGTCGGGTGAAGGACGCAGCGCGAGTGGACGTGTCGCGTTTTGGGCGCATCAGATTACGGCCGTTGGAAAAGGTCGCGCCGGTGGTCGAGGCGGCTTGCCCGAAACTAATTGCGATTGGCGCTTCGACAGGAGGCGTAGAGGCGCTCAGCCACATCATGCCAGCTTTTCCCGCGAATAGCTCGGGCATCGTTGTGGTTCAACATATGCCTGCCGGGGTCACGTCGAAATTCGCGGAGCGCCTCAATGGCATGTCCGCAATGCGCGTGAAGGAGGCGGAGGATGGCGAACGCGTATGTAAAGGGCTTGTCCTCGTCGCGCCCGGCGGGGCCAAGCACATGACGGTCGTTCGGTCGGGGTGTGATTATCGGATCGTTCTTGTCGATGGGCCCGAAGTGAATTTCTCGCGTCCGGCAGTTGACGTGCTTTTCAATTCTGTCGCCCAGGCCGCAGGGCGTCATGCCGCTGCGGCGTTGTTGACAGGCATGGGTCGTGACGGGGCGGAGGGGTTACTTGCAATCCGAAACGCGGGCGGGAGAACCTTCGTACAGGATGAGGAAACCTCGGTGGTCTATGGCATGCCCAAGGCGGCGAGCGACTTGGGGGCGGCCGAGGCGGTGGTTGCTTTGCAGAAAATTCCAGGTTTGCTCACAAGAGCGATCAAACGAGACTAAAGATGGAGAATGTCGATGGCTGAAGCTTCCACGGGAGATGCAACCGCAGGTAATTCGCCCGAGCGCGCAATGGAAAGCGACTCTGCGGAATTGATCTTCAACGACGAAAATAACATAGACGATATGTACCTCACTTTCGGCGTATCCGGCGAGGAATATGGTCTCGGGATCGCTTTTGTGACTGAGATCGTTGGCATGCAAAAAGTCATGCCGGTGCCGGATGTTCCCGCCTTCATCAAGGGTGTAATCAATCTGCGCTGCAAGGTCATCCCTGTGATGGATGTTCGGCGGCGTTTTGATATGGACGAGAAGCCATATACGGAACGCACTGTCATTATCGTACTGGACGTGAGCGCCGTTCCGATTGGCCTTGTCGTCGACAATGTCAGCGACGTGCTGGAAATCCCCCCCTCGCAAATCGACCCGGCGCCGAAGTTCGGATCAGGACGTTCGCATGACAGTCTGATCAGGGGACTCGGTAAATCCGGCGACCGGGTTGCGGTGATCCTGGATATTCGACGGCTCGTCGGGGAAGGTCACGGGGACGCCGGGGAGGGAGCGTCCCTGCAATGACGCCAGATGAAATCAGAGATTCGATCGACGATCAGAACCAGCCTTTTGAGCGGGCGGAGGAGGCCCCTCCGCCGGATGAACCCGCCGCTCCTGAGGGCGAAGGTGGTTGTGAGGCTCCCATAAGCGTTTCGGGCTCCGTGGCCCGATTTCAGTCAAGTGAAGAGAAGGAACTCATCATGTCAAATGCAGACAACAATCAGGCTGTCAGGGAAATTCTGCGCGCGATTCGCGCGCTGAAGAACAGCGACTTCAGCGTTCGCGCCGATTCCTCGTCGGCGAGCGGCGAGTGGGCTGAGGTCATCGGAGAGCTGAACGCGGCCCTCGATACAGCAGGTCCCGATATTACGCAGACTCAGCGTATCCGTCAGGCGCTCGACAATGCGAGCGACTCGTTGATGATCGCGGACGCTGACTGCCGTATTTTTTACGCCAATCGATCGGTTCTCGACATGCTGGCGGCGGCCGAGGCGGATGTCCGCAAGGACTTGCCCAACTTCAGCGCCAGCAAGATTTTGGGCTCCAATATCGACATCTTTCACAAGAACCCTGCGCATCAACGGCGGCTTCTCGATAATCTGACGTCGATTTACAATACGCAAATCAGCGTCGGCGGCCGGAGTTTTGCGCTCAAGGCCTCTCCGATCTTCGACAAGAACGGCAAGAAGGTCGCGATCTCCGTCGAATGGATCGACAAGACGAGCGAGAAACGTATCGAGAAGGAAATCGTCGTCGCCATCGACGCGGCGGGCCGTGGCGATTTTTCGCGGCGTGTGGATATGAGCGGCGCGGAAGGCGTCTTCAAGCTTCTCGGTGAGAGCATCAACCGGCTCATCGAACTCACAGGCAGTGCGCTTGTAATAATTGGGGGGGGCCTTAACCGGGTAGCGAAGGGAGATCTTACAAAGGGAGCAGAGACGGCGTTGGAGGGAGCGTTCGGTTCTCTTCAGAATGATGCCGAGCAGGTTCGCGTCAGTCTCATGTCCATGGTGGAGGACGTGAATAGGCTGGCGAGAGCGGGCGCCGAGGGTCGCCTTCAGGAGCGCGCCGACGCAAGGCGCCATCAGGGCGATTTCCAGAAAATCGTCGAGGGGATCAACGAGACGCTCGATGCGCTTGTCGATCCGATCAAGAATATCGCCAAGGCAGTCGAAGCTCTTGGGCGAAACGATGTCGGCGTTACGCTCGAAGGCGACTTCCGCGGGGATTTCCTGGCGGTCAAGAATGCTTTCGACGCGGCGATGGCCGGGATCAACAATACGCTCTACAGGATCGTTGACTCGGTGGAACAGGTCGGTATTTCGGCCGATCAGCTGAACTCCGCCTCTCAGAACATGGCTTCTGTATCTGAGGAGCAGGCCGCGGCGGTTCAGGAGGTGACGTCGAGTGTGACGGAGACCAATACGCAGGTTCAGGCGAACACCGAGAACGCGAATTCGGCGAACCAGCTCGTGATCAGCGCCTCCCAGGCCGCCAATCAGGGGCAGGCGAAGATGGAGGACATGAACGAAGCGATGAACGCGATCAGCGCCTCGGCCCAGAGCATTGGCAAGATCATCAAGGTCATCGACGAGATTGCTTTCCAGACGAATCTCCTTGCGCTCAACGCCGCTGTCGAGGCGGCGCGGGCAGGACAGCATGGGCGAGGGTTCGCCGTTGTCGCTCAGGAGGTGAGGAACCTCGCCGGGCGCAGCGCGAAGGCGGCGCGTGAAACGGCCGAGATGATCGAAGATTCGGTCAAGCGCGTGAACGAAGGCGTCGCCATCGCCAAGGAAACCCGCGAAGCGCTGGATCAGATTGTCACCAATGTGGTGAGGGTCAAGGATCTGGTGGCTGAGATCGCGGTTGCGAGCGCCGAACAGTCGCGAGGCATATCGCAGATCAATGTTGCGATGAATCAGGTCAGCAAGGCTTCGCAGGAAGGCAGCCAGCAGGCGGAAGAGCTCGCCGCATCTTCCTCCGAATTGAGCAAGCTCGCCGAGTCGATGAGCGAAAGCGTGCGTCGCTTCAAGCTGCGTGAGCGGGCTTCGGCGGGTGCGCTGGGTCTACCGGGGCTCAACGGGATGACTGCTGAAATGGTCGAGCAGCTGAAGGCTCTCCTGGGAAATCAACAGCGGGCCGATGTCGCCGCGCCGGCGAAGGTTGCGGCTGCGGGGGGAAGGCCGAGAAAGAATGCGAGCGCGATCATTCCGCTGGACCAGGATGAGCGGGGCTTCGGCGGGTTCTGAAGGCCATCAATACGCAGCCGGGCGGGGCGCCCGGCTCACTGCGAGAGCAGGAGAGATCGATGCATAAGGTGATGGTTGTGGACGATTCCGCAATGATGCGGGTCGTGATCTCCAACTTCGTCTCGTCCCTTCCCGACTTCAAGGTTGTGACCTCGGCGGAGAATGGCAAGGCGGCGCTGGAACAGCTCGCGAAATTCCCGGATCTCAATCTGATCCTTCTCGATATCGAGATGCCAGGGATGAACGGGCTCGAGTTTTTGCGGCACGCCAAGATGAAGACGAGGGCGAAGGTGGTGATCCTGTCCTCCGTCGCGTCGGCAGGGTCGAAACAAGCATCGGAAGCGCGGTCGCTCGGGGCGGACGCGATCATCACGAAGCCGTCCGGCGCCGTTTCCATGGATCTGGCGGACAAACGCGGCGCGGAGCTTGCCCGCGTGATGTCGCTCGTGCTCGCCGCCTGATCTGGCCGCAGGGGTTTTCCAGCATAATACAGTCGAGGGAGATAGCCGCTTTGTCCGAAGATATTGACGAAATCTGGGCGTTGTACGCCGACGATGGCGCCCAGTCGCTCGATACGGTCGAAGCGGCGCTCCTCAGATTGAGGGGCGACCACCGAGACGGCGAGGCGATTGCAGAGCTTTTCCGGGCGATGCACACGTTCAAGGGAAATTCCAGGTTAATCGGTCTCGTCAGGATCGAGACCTGCGCGCATCTTGCGGAGGACCTCATCGGTCTCGTCCGCGACGAAGGCGTGCAGATGGACGCAGAGCTGCTTGATCTCCTTCTGGAAGCAGGCGATCGTCTGCGGGAGATGATGGAAAGCGCAGTTGTGTCTCGCAGGGATCCGGAGGAGTCGGTCAGCGAGTCGATCTGCGCGCGAATGAAAAGCAAGTATTCCGCGCTACGTGGGGAAGGGGATGGGCGGGAGGCGGCTGAGGCGCCGGCTCTCGCACCAGCCGGGACGCCCGAGAACCAGGTCGAGAACGAGACGTTCGAGACGGCTGTACTCTTCGGACCTCCGCAAGACAATCTCGCAAAGGATCCGCTCTACCTGAAAATCTTTCTCGAAATGGCGCGCGACGCAATCACGAGGATCGCTCTCACGTTGCAATCGCGTGAGGAGGACGGAGAGGCGCGCGGGGAGTCGATTCGCAACGCGGCCGGCCTTCTCAGCGAAGCGGCCGGTCGTATCGGCTTCGTAGAATGGCAGGAGCTCGCTGACGCCTTTTCGAGAGAGGCGGCGAATGAGAACCGCCTAGCGGCGCTTCTAGAGCAGGCGGAAGAGCTCTACCAACGTAGCGGAGGCGAGAGGGAGGCGCAGCAGGGATCGCCTGCGCCGGCGCCGGACCAGCCCTATGACGCGGGGGCGTTTCTGAAGGAAATCGCGCCCCATCTCGACAGTCTCTGCAAGACGGTGACGGAGGGTGAAACACTCGAGAAATGCGACATCGCCGATTTTTGCGATCCCATCAAAAGGGCTGCGTCGCGGCTTGGTTATATTCGCATCGTGGAGACCGTCGCCGCGCTGCCGTCTTCTCTGCGCGACGCCATACGGTTCGAAACGCTTCTGTTTCGCCTTTATGAAGATCTCTCGCTGATCCGGGAAGTCGAAATCGGCGGCGCCGACTCGGTGGCGATCGAACGGGCTTCGCGCCTTCTCGAGACTTGGTACTCCACCCATTTGCCGGCGGCGCTTTCGGACCTTGCCGAGGCTCTCCATGGGCAGGCGGATGAGATTGACTGGAACAGGGTCGTCGCCTGCCAGGAGCGCATTCATCGGGCCTGCCGCTGTCTGAAACTCGATACGCCGGGGCGGGTCGCGGTCGCCTTGCTCGACCTTGCCGCTCGCGTCGCTTCCGGCGAAATCCCGCCGGATCCGCTACTGCTGAGCACAATGAAGTCCTTCAACGAGGCCGCCAGATCGGCGGTGAACTCCGCGAGCGACGAGGCGATGAGGCGCCTGCTTGGCGAGACCGCGGAGGTGACGGAGGCCTTGAGCGGCGCGGCGCCGGTGCGTTCGATCGAGCATCTGCTTCATTTGCCGGCAAGTTTCCAGGGGGTCCTGTCGCCAGAAAGCGCGCGGTCGGCGGCGGAGCGGTTGGCCTCCGGCGACCGATTCTACATCATCCGCGCGGACATCGATCCGCAGCCCGAACTCGCGAACAAGTTCTTTGACTGGACGAATGCGAGCGGCAAGATCATCGGCTGCGTGACGGTCCCTGCGGATCGGCCCATTTTCGACTTTCTCATCGCCGCACCGCTCGAGTCGGACGGCATTTCCACAGAGCTCCTGCAACTCGATCCTGACGGCGAGGCCCTTCGCGTCATAGACGAGATCAATCATGCGGCGGTAGGAATGGGGCCGCATGGCGAGGGAACCGGGGTCGAGAGATTCGACGCGGAAGCGGACAAGTCGTCCGCCTCTTCGACTGAAATGCTCGAAACGATCGACGAAATCGTAACCGGGCACGGCGCGATGCGCGAGATCATCTCGAGCTTCGACAAGACGCGGGTGCTGGGAGTGTTCGACGCCGCGATGGCGGACGGCGGTTCGAATTGGACCAAGGCGCGCGAAACCGTTCATCGACAGTTGCAGGACTGGCAAGAGGACGTCGACCGGCTCCTGCAACTCGAGAAACAGCTGGAAAAGCGGCTGCGTCAGCTTCAGGAGGATACGGTCGGGGCCCGGATGCGGTCCGCTTCTCCGCTGCTGCAATATCTCGTCGATTACGCGGCTGCTGGAGCCCAGCGTCATGGGCGCGCGCTACGTTTCGCACCCTTCAATCAGAACGAACCCATCGACGCCGATCTCCTGGATCTGCTCTCGGACCCGATGCGGTCGCTGATCTCGATTTCGATCGCACATAGCATCGAGCCTCCGGCGGCGCGCGTCGGGAAGGGGAAGGCGGCCGAAGCCGAGATGCGGCTTGGCGTCATGCGTTTTCTGGACCGGGTGGTGGCGACGGTCGAAGATGACGGCGCTGGCCTCGAGGCGCAGGGCGCCGGCACGGCCGTGGATGCGGTGCGCGCATCCATGCGCAGCCGAGGGGGCGACGTCGTGGTCGGCGCATCTCAGTCCGGTGGGTTGCGCGTCGATGTCATTCTGCCTTTGTCCATGTCCGTGCTGGCGGGCATGATCGTGCGCGCCGGCGCGGTCATGTATATCGTTCCACTCCACTCGATTCAGCGGATCGTGCACTCGGGAGGCAGAGACCTCGTCTATCTGTCGGCGGGCAGCCGCACGATCAACCTCAAACTCGGTCCGGACAGGCTGGTTCCGATCCGTTTCCTCTCGGATAGTTCCGAGACCCGGGCGCATCTCCTGGCGCCGGGGGGCAGGACCGAGGACGAGAGATATCTCTTTGTTATCGCGGAAGCGGAGTCCACCCATTTCGCATTGTCCATCGACGAGGTGGTCGGCGAGCAGCTGGTGATCGTGCGGCCGATGAAAGGCTATCTGTCCGCGATCCGAAACGTGATGGGCTGCGCTCTGCTCGCCAATGGCGAAATCGGGATGGTGCTCGATATGGCGTCCATCGGGGCGGACTGAGGCTCTCCGTCGGATGAGGCGCCGGGCGGGTTGCCGCGCGGCGCAGGCGGACGGCGGGAGCGCGACCTGCCGTCACTGCTGCAATAGCCTGTCTATCCTGTGTAGCTGCGAGTGGTGTAGCAGCAATACCCTGTTGGAGGCGGCCAGGCGCTCCGCCGCTCGCGTGTAGCCGTTCGTCGCCACGACCACCCCCCTCTGGGCGTCTTCATGCGCGATGGCGGCTACAATTTCCTGAACCGCCCGGTTGCCCACAGGCTTCCGATATTTCTTGCACTGGACGACAATGCGCGCCCCACGTTTCTCTGCGACAATATCGACGCCCTGATCTCCGCTTGCCCGCGTGACGCGTGCGGCCCATCGGCTCTCCCTGAGCAGGGCGGCGCAGTAGTGCTCATATTCCTGCGGGGTCATATTAGCGTCAAAGTGCGCCTGGGCGATTTGCTCATATACGAGGACCGCCAGGTGGAGGAGGCCGAACAGGGCGAGGGCCATGAAGGCCAGTCCCGGCGCATTGGGCCAGTAGGGGCCCGCAAGACAGGCGAACAGGGCGATCCAAACGATCCATTTCGTCGCTGCGCGGTTTTGTCCTTGGTGGCGCGACATTCGCCGGTTGCAACCTTTCTTTGGAAACCAGACGCAGAAATTCTTGGCCAGAAAATCCTTGGCCAGAAAGTCCCTGGCTCAAAAATTTCTGGCGCGGTTCCTTGGCCGACGCCGCCCCGAGAAGGCGGATTGACGGTCGTTTGTTAACAAATTTATCGACGAAACAGAAGTTTGTAGAGGGGGACGATGCGCGCATCCGGCTCGTTTCGCTTCCTCTAGTTGACATTTGAGAGCAGAAAACAATTTAAGGTTTCTATCGGCGATTGGAGTGGAGGCCTTTCCAAAAATAATGGCAAAAATAATGGAAAGTGTTATTTACAAACTTATAGATCGGGCCTATTAACACGTCGTCGGGACATTAAGAGGACAAGATGCAATTAACTTCCGCCGAGGCCGCTCAGCTCAAAAAGATAATCGCGATCGCCGAAGCGCTTCTTGAAAAAGCTGGCGCCAAGCAGGAGAAAGGCGGTCGCTCCGAGGGCGGTAATGGAACCAGAATTCGCCGCTCAGGTAAGGATTTGGCGGCTTTTCGCAAAATGCTGAAAGCCGAACGCAAAGCCGGCGTTCCGGTCGCGAAATTGGCGAAGAAGCATGGGATCAGCCCTTCCTATATCTATCAGCTGGGTTGATATTAACACTTGCGCCGGATGGGTTGGCGCAGGGTCGCCGCCAATTTGCGCGTGAGCGCTTTCAAAAGCCTGAGAGACGGTCTGGTCGATCAGATCATGAGCGAGCGAAGGCGCGGCCGCTTGCCTGAAGGGGCCGCTTTTTGCACGTACGGGTGGAGGCGTAGCGATCCGACGCCGCCCGGATTGGCGCGCTTGCCCGTCAACTCCTTGCCCATCAACTCATTATGATACTCGTTTTGAATTAAGACGACGCCGATTTCAGTTCGGGTGGGCCACCGCCGCGGCTGCATGAGCAGAACGCAGATTGGCGAGGGCGTGACATTGGCAATAACGAGACGCAGATCCTTTGTCAGGCCGCGCGGCATCATGCCACGTCGCCAAAAATTGCGTCAAAATGCCGCAGAAGCGCGGCGTCTACATCCGTCATGCGCGCTGGATGGCCGATATCCGCGAGGCTGGTGACCCCCAGATGTCGCTCGCGCACGCCGCAGGGCGCGATGCCGGAGAAGTGAGAGAGGTCAGGCGCGACATTGAGCGCGACGCCATGAAAGCTTACCCACTGGCGTAAACGCACGCCGATCGCGGCGATCTTGTCTTCGGCGGGCTCGCCCGCGACGCCGGGTGGTTTGTCCGGTCGCGGAACCCAGACGCCGACACGCGCCTCGCGCCGCTCGCCCGCGACGCCGAAATCGGCAAGGGTGGCGATCAGCCAGGATTCGAGTCCGCAGACATAGGCGCGCGCGTCCCTGCGGCGGCGGGCGAGATCGAGCATGACATAGGCGATCCGCTGGCCGGGCCCATGATAGGTGAATTGACCTCCCCGCCCCGTGCGGTGAACGGGAAAGCGCCGGTCGAGCAGGTCGGCGTCTCTCGCGGAGGTTCCGGCGGTATAGATCGGCGGATGTTCGAGCAGCCAGACGCATTCAGGCGCCTCGCCCCGGGCGATGCGCGCCGCCCGCCTTTCCATTTCAGCGACGGCTTCCTCATATTCGACGAGATCTGTGCTCGCCCGCCATTCCACGGGGGGCGCTCCAGGGGCGGGCCGCAGCGTCGCGCAGATCGATTCGCGGGGCAAAGGGCAGCCGGCGTTCATGTCTTGGCGTCTCCCATCACGCGATCAGGTAAAGGCCTCCGCTACGAGATGGCCCAGCATGGCGCTTATTCGGCATTTAGGAACGGAAGGCCGGCGCCGACAGGGCCGGGGCCTTTCATCCTGGGGAAAGAATGACAAGGCCGCTCCTGAAAAAAGGGTGGGGTCTTTTGCAAGCCGTGTTCCGCGCCGTCAGCGCGCCTCGCGAAACCATGCACACGCCCTTGTCATCGCCCTGCCGATTTGTTACAGGCTGCGCGCCGGCGCTTCGCAGCTTGCGATCAGCGCCCCGTGCGGCCGTGGCGGAATTGGTAGACGCGCTAGCTTGAGGTGCTAGTTGGGAAACCAGTGGAGGTTCGAGTCCTCTCGGCCGCACCAATAAATCGCGCAGTCTCCGCTCCAACGCGGCGGAGGGGCTCGCTCTCTCGGCTCTCCCTTCAAACCTTCAGCGACGACGCAGATTTCTTCCCCGCACGCGTCGGATCGTCTGTTTTTGCTCCATCCGCAGCGACGGGCTCATTTGCCGGCCGCTCGCTTTGTGCTGGCCAGTCTGCGGAGCGCCGATGGGGCGCGGGGGCTTTTCGGGAGCCTCTTGCCGCATGATGGGCAGGCTGGCGTGCGGGAGCCTGGGCAAAGTACAGCCACATTTCCATACCCATGATGTGTATCAAACTGGCGCAAGGGAGGGCGAGAGACCCCCGGACGCCGGTGGCTGGGGGCAAATCATCCCGGGAGAGAAGTCCCGGTAGCTGGTCGGATCGAGACGCGGCGCCTGGGCGCTGCGCGACACGCGCAAAGGCGCGTTCCCGACCGAGGTGCCCGGAGTAAACAGTATGAGCGTATTTTATGAGAACAATGGCCGTAAGCACGGCTATGAGTCCGACGTCCCGCATTCCCGCTGGGCGCGCAGGGAGCGGGAAGACCTGCCGCTGTGGGGCTTTTCCTATAATCATGCCGAGGGCGTCGTTCATCTTCTGCTCGCCTTCAGCATCGTCGGCGGCGCCGCCGCGATCCTGAGTTCCGGAGTCTTCGCTCCGGACGCCGCGCAGGCTTCAAGAGTGGAGGCGCGGGCGGCGTCCGTTGAGCGCCTCCCGCAGCAGCGGAGCGAAACCCAGCCCGCAGCTCAGCCGAGGGCTGAGGCGGAGGCGGCGCCCCCGCCGCCGGCGAGGGCTCAATCCGGGCAGGCCGACGCGCGGTCCGCGGCGCCGGCGGATCCAACTGAGAAACCGACGGCGTCTCTGATCGATTCGCGGCCGTTGGCCGAAATCGGCGCTACGCCCGAAAAGGCGCCTGAGCCGCTTGCGCCGCCCGCGGCGACGCTGCGGGAAAAGCTCGAACCGGGCGAGGATGGGGCGCAAAAGGCCGCGGCCGCCGCCCCTCCGCCTGTCATCGAGGCCGCCCCTGCGCGAGCCGAGGAAGCGCCCGCGCCGGAGGCGGCGCCGGTCCCGCCCCGTGCGGAGGCGAAATCAGAGGACCGAGGGCGGATCGCGCATTGCTATCTGAAGCTTGCGGGGCGCGTGCAGTCGAGCGGCTCCTGCCGGGTCCGGCGCACCGAAGAGTCCGTGATCCTCGAACTGCCGGGCAAGCCGCTCGAAATCGCCCATGCCCATGGCCGGGTGTGGACGGCGGCGCTCGGCGGCCGCGCCCTGGGCAATGTCTATCGCAGCGGCTCCTGCTGGGGCGCGCGCGGTTTCTACGCCTGCGAGAAGGGCTGACGCCGCGGCCCCGTCTGCGGGCGACTACTGCTCGCCCGCCGGATGCCGATGCCCGTCCGCCCCGGGGTCCGCTCCCTGGGGCGACTTGCTTTTGCCCGCGAGCGTCCTGGCGATGATCGGCTCGGTCGTCGAAGCCCATCCGGGCCCCGCCTCGACGACCGGCGTCTCTCCGGCGCCCGGCGCGATGTGCGCCAGCCGGTAGCCGCGCGCCTTGAGCGCCCGCAGAAAATCGGGAAGCATCTGCGCCGTTTGCGCCTTGGAATCGTGGAAGAGCACGATTCCCTTGCCCGCCTTCTCCAGCCGCGACATCACGAGGTCGAGCTCGCCCTTCGGCGACATGGGCGACCAGTCGGAGGCCCACAGATCCGAGCCGAAGATCGTGTAGCCCCTGTCTTCGAGATACCGCACGAGCGCGGGCGTGTCGGCGAAGCCGGGGAAGCGGAAGAAGGGCGCCGTCTCGCCGCCGAGCGCCCGCTCGACGGCCTTGATCCCTTTCTCGATGTCCGCCTTGGCGTCGGCGTCGTCGAGAAGCCGCAGCGTATTGGCGGGATGGCTGTAGGAGTGGTTGCCGATCGTATGGCCTTCGGCGGCGGCGCGCTTGACCATCGCCGGCGCCTCTTCCGCATTGCGGCCGATGACGAAGAAGGTCGCACGCGCGCATTCCTTCGCCAGCGCGTCCAATATGCGCCCGGTTGGGGCCGCCGGCCCGTCGTCGAAGGTCAAAACGACCTCATGGTCTTCCAGATCGAGCGTGCGCGGATAGCTCTGCAAGCCGAGCGTCGTTCCCTTTGGGCCGATGGAGATGGTGCGGGAAACGCCGAGCGCCTCCGGCCCGCACTCCCGGGCGGCGGCGGGCGCGGCGGCGATTGTCAGCAGGGTGAGGATGGCGGCGCGGGAAAAGTAGATCATATCCGTTTTGCCGGTTTGCTTCCGCGCGCGCGCGGGGTAAGAGCCTTGAGCCTTGTAGCGGGAATCGGCATGCCACTCGACCAGGAAGAAACGGCGGCGGGCGCCGAGGGTTTTCGCGAAGAGCGCGGCGGGCTGGACGCCGATTTCGTCTTCGAGGTGGAGGCCGCCATCGCCCTCGGAGACGCCGCCAGGGTCCATGAACTGGTCGGCGGGCTTCACGAGGCCGATGTCGGCGCGCTGCTGGAACTCCTGAGCCACGAGGCGCGCCCGCGACTCGTCGAGCTGATGGGCTCGGCATTCGACTTTACCGCGCTCATGGAGGTGGGGGAAGCCACCCGCGAGGATATTCTCGAGGAGCTGCCGGTCGAGACGCTCGTCGAGGGCGTGCGCGAACTGGAAAGCGACGACGCCGTCGCCATTCTCGAAACGCTCGAGCCTGCGGAGCAGGCGGAGGTGCTCGAGGCGCTGCCCGCGCAGGAACGCATCGTCCTGCGCCGCTCGCTCGATTATCCGGACGACTCGGCCGGCCGTCTGATGCAGACGACGCTCATCGCCGTGCCGCCCTTCTGGACGGCCGGGCGCGTGCTCGACTTCTTCCGCGAGACCGATGGCGACGCTTTGCCGGACAGTTTCTTCGAAGTCTTCGTCGTCGATCCCGGCTACCACCTGCTCGGCACGGTCTTTCTCGATGCGCTGGTGCGGGCGAAGCCCGCCGCCCGGCTCGACGAGATCATGCAGGCCGACCGGCGGCGGGTGAAGGCGACCGAGGACGGCGCCGAAGCCGCGCGGCTGTTCGAGCGATATAATCTCGTCTCGGTTCCGGTCGTGGATGAATCCGAGCGGCTCGTGGGCGTGCTCACCATCGACGACATCGTCGACGTCATTCAGGAGCAGGCGTCCGAAGAGATCAAGGCGCTCGGCGGCGTCAATCCGGAAGAAGAGCTCACGGACGATTTCTGGTGGATCGCGCGCAGCCGTTTCGCGTGGCTTTTCATCAATCTGCTGACGGCCTTCGTCACGTCGACGGTGTTGAAGACGTTCCAGTCGCAGCTCCAGCAGATGGTCGCGCTCGCGGTTCTTGGACCGATCATTGCGGGGCAAGGGGGCAATTCCGCAACCCAGACGATGACTGTCGCCGTGCGCGCCCTCGCAACCCGCGAGCTCAACCGGGCGAATGCGGTGAAAATTATTTTCCGCGAGCTCGCCATCGGCGCCGTCAACGGCGCCGCCTTCGGGCTCGTGACGGGAATCGTCGCCGCAAACTGGTTTCAGAATGTCGGCCTGTTGCCCGTTATGGCTCTGGCGATGTTTACGAATCTCGTCGCCGGCGCCTTCGGCGGCATCATCGTGCCGCTCGTCTTCGACCGCTTCAAGTTCGACCCGGCCGTCTCCTCAGGGCCGTTCGTGACGACCATTACCGACGTCGTCGGATATGGCGCCTTCCTTACAATCGCCAGCATCTGGTTTCATCTCGATTGATCGGATCGCGGGTTTTAACGCTTCGTTACGGGCTGAGGGGTAATTTGACGGAATGGGCTCGTTGAATTCTTCAGTATTGCGTATCTCCGCGCTCGCTTGCGTTGCGGCCAGCGCGGCGACCCTCGTCGCTTGCGGGAGCGCCTATGACCCCGGCTACGCCCGGCATCCGCGCTTCGCCACCAGCGCCCCGCTCGTCAACGCCAAGAAGGACCCGAGCTTCCTCGCCTATGCGGTGCCGGAGTCCGATCTTCACCTGTTCCCTGCGACCCGCAGCGCCGAATTCGACGTCCATGGCGTCGACGTCTCGAAATATCAGGGCGATATCGATTGGGAGCAGGTGCGCAATTCAGGCGTCGCCTTCGCCTATATCAAGGCGACCGAGGGCGGCGACAAGACCGACTCCAAGTTTCAGTACAATTGGGCGGCCTCCAAGGCCGCCGGCGTGCCGCGCGGCGCCTATCACTTCGTTTATTGGTGTCGACCGCCGCACGAGGAAATCGCCAATTTCGCCTCTGTCGTGCCCAATGAGCCGGACGCCCTGCCGCCGGTGCTCGACGTGGAGCCGACGCCGGAATCCAAGAGCTGCAAGCGCACGCTCTATCGGGAGGAGGCGATCCGCGACATGCGCCTGATGCTCGAGGCGATGGAGCGCCACTACGGCAAGAAGCCGGTCATTTATTCCTCGGTCGACTTCTATCAGGCGATTCTCCAGCCCGACGCGCTGTCGGAATATCCGATCTGGGTGCGCTCGACGAAATATCATCCCAAAGTGCGCTACGGCGACCGGAAGTGGACCTTCTGGCAATATCGTTCGGACGGCCGCGTGCCGGGCATCGTGGGCGCCGTCGATCAGAACACCTTCAACGGCACGCATGATCAATGGCGCAGCTGGCTCGCGGCCCAGACCGGCATGAGGGCCGCGCCCGTCGCGGCGGCGACCCGGCACGGCGACGAGCGCAGCGCCAACAAGCTCATCGAGGACGATCCGGCGATGATCAAGGGCGCCGAAAAGGGCGCCTATGATAAGGACGGCGCCGCGCCGACGCCGCCGGCGGCGGTCGACGGCCCGCCGGACAAGGGATAATGCCTTCCAGCGGCTAGCCAAGCGCGTCGAATTCGCGTATAGGGCCGCATCAGTTTCCGCCGCGCTGGGGCGAACCCGCGCGGCCTTAGCCGTTCAGTAGAGAGAAGCAAATGGCCGTTCCGAAGAGAAAAGTCTCCCCGATGAAGCGGGGCTTCCGTCGTTCCGCCGACGCCCTGAAGGCGCCGACCTATGTCGAGGACAAGGATTCGGGCGAGCTGCGCCGTCCGCATCACATCGACCTGAAGACCGGCATGTATCGCGGCCGTCAGGTGCTGAAGGTCAAGGCGGCGGAGGAATAAGAGGCGCCTGACGCCGAACAAAAAAGCGGGCTCTGCGGGGCCCGCTTTTTTGTTTTGAGGACGGCTGCTCAGCGCCGTTGCATCTGCGCGGCGCCGAGAATCGGCAGCAGCAGCGCGCGGGGCGACAGCCGTGCGCCCCAGACCATGAGTTTGTTGGCCATTCCCGGCACGACGACCCGCTTTCCGGCCATCAGCCCTTCATAGCCCTGGCGGGCGACTTCCGAGGCGGGAATGAGCGCGGGCTTCACGGCGGCCATCATGCCGTCGAAGTTCATGCCGGCGCGGGCCTGAAAGCCGGTTTCGACCGGGCCGGGGCACAGGCAGGAAACGTTGACGCCGGCGGGCTTCAATTCATGCGACATCGCCTCGCTGAATGAACGCACGAAGGCCTTTGTCGCATAATAGACGGCGAATCCCGGCCCCGGCATGAAAGAGGCGACGGAGGCGACGTTCAGCACGCCCCCCTTCGTCGTGACGAGCGACGGCAGGAATCGCAAGGTGAGCTCTGTCAGCGCGCGGATGTTGAGGTCGATCATGTCGAGCTGCTCGGCTCGGTCCAGCTCCGCCGCCGCGCCAATGAGCCCGAAACCCGCGTTGTTGACGAGATATTGCGCGCAGAGCCCGGCCTCGGCGAGGCGCTGTTCGAGCGCAGCCGAGGCTCCGTCCGACAGGAGGTCGAGTTCGATCACGGTGGGGCGGCTTCGCCCGCTGGCCGCGATCTCGTCGGCGAGGGCCTCGAGTCGGTCGCCGCGGCGTGCGACAATCGCCACCTCGTGGCCGTTTTCGGCGAAGACGCGGGCGAGAGCCGCGCCAATTCCCTCCGACGCGCCGGTGACGATGGCGGAGGGGCGGGCGTTTTGCAAATCGGTCATGTTACGAAGATCACTCCTTGGGGCGATACCAGGTCTCCTGCTGTGGCGCCTCGAGGTTTTCGCGCGCCTCACGGCGCAACTCGACGCGCTCGCGCGTGGAGACCCCGAGCAGTTCCGCGACGCGCCAGACGACATTTTCCTCGAATTCATGCACCGAGCCGTCGGCGTGGGCCATGTCCCACAACATGCCGATTACCTGCCGGCGGCCATCCTCGTCGAGACGGCGCTTTAGCACGCTGGTGAAACGATAGAGGTCAACAGCTTCTCTCTCGCTCTCGAAGGCGTTGGCGATGACTTTTCCCGCCTCTTCGGGGGAGAGGCCGAAGCGCGCCTCGACCAGCTCCTGAATGCGCGCCCGCTCGTCGGTGTCGAAATCGCCGTCGATCGAGGCGATGTGCACGAGAAGCGCGGCCGCCGCGAGCTGATAGTCGGCGGCCTCGAAGGGCTTGGGCCCTTCGGCCTCGCCCGTGAGCTCCGCGATGAAGGATTTGAGAAGATCGAGCATGTGCGTTCCGGGCTGCCGGCCAGTGTGGCGTCCCGTTTGCTATAGAGCAGCGGAGAGCCAAAGGGTAGCCGAGCCGGATGCGCCAGCCAGCCGGGCGGCCCACGTCAGGGTCGCTCAAAATTTAGTCGGTTTGCTGCGGATTTAGGCGTCTCCCGAGCTTGGCGTAGGATTATGACAAGGGGATGACAGTGACGGCCGAGATGAACGTCATCCGCGTCGCAGACTGCGACGCAAGCGCGCGGCGTCCCTGGAGGGATCATTCCAAGTCCATGACCAGTTACGCTTTCCAACGAGCGGAGCTTCCGCTGACGGGCCTCGCGGGCTTGAAGCAGAATTGGCGTCAGGACGCCGTGGCCGGCTTCCTCGTCTTCCTCATCGCGCTGCCGCTCTGCCTCGGCATCGCCATGGCCTCGGGCTTCCCCCCTCAGGCCGGCGTGATCACGGCCATTGTCGGCGGGCTTCTCGTCTCGCGCATCAACGGCTCTTTCGTCACGATCAATGGCCCGGCCGCGGGCCTCATCGTCGTGGTCCTCGCCTCCGTTCAGGACCTCGGCGCGGGCGACGCCATGGCGGGCTATCGCTACACGCTGGCCGCGATCGTCTGCGCCAGCGTGCTCCAGACGGCCATGGGTCTTTGCCGCGCGGGCAAGCTATCGGCGTTTTTCCCGTCCTCCGCCGTGCATGGCATGCTCGCCGCCATCGGCATCATCATCATGTCGAAGCAGCTTCACGTCATGCTCGGCGTCAAGCCGGACGCCGACACGCTGTTCCAGACCATCGCCGCCATTCCGGCGAGCCTGCGGGACATGAACCCGGAGGTTGCGACGATCGGCGGCGTCGGCCTGCTGATCCTCATCGGCTGGACCCTCGTCACGAACCGCTATGTGAAGATGATCCCGGCGCCGCTCGTCGTCGTGATCGTCGGCATGGCGCTCGGCCAATATTTCGATCTCGACGACGAGCACATCTTCCTCTTCCTGCCGGACACGGCCTACCTGCCGCATCACGAATTCACGATTGGCCCCAAGTTCCTTGTCGCGATTCCGAATAATTTCCTCGCGAGCTTCGCCTTTCCGGACTTTACGCCGATCTTCTCGCTCGTCTTCTGGCAGCAGGTCTTCGCCATCTGTCTCGTGGGCAGCCTCGAAACGCTGTTGAGCGCCGCGGCCGTCGACAAGCTCGATCCCTATAAGCGCACCTCGGACCTCAACCGCGATCTCGCGGCGGTCGGGCTCGGCAACATCGTCTGCGGGCTCATCGGCGGCCTGCCGATGATCGCGGAAATCGTCCGCAGTTCAGCCAATTGCACCAATGGGGCGCGCACCGGCTGGGCGAATTTCTTCCACGGCGCCTTCCTGCTCCTCTTCGTGGCGCTCTTTCCCAAGCTCATCCACGAAATCCCGCTGGCCTCGCTCGCCGCGCTGCTGGTCTTCACCGGCTTTCGCCTCGCCTCGCCGAGCGTCTTCAAAAAAACGCTCGCCATCGGCTGGGACCAGCTCGGCGTCTTCTGCATCACCATCGTCGGCGTGCTGGCGACGGACCTCATCATCGGCGTCGCCATCGGCGTCGTCGCGGAACTGGTCTTCCACCTCTATCGCAGCGTCAACTGGAGCGAGGTCCTGCGCCTGCGTCTCGAAATCGAGGAGAAGGAGCCGGAAGTCTTTCACGTGCGGCTCGGGGGCGCGGCCTTCTTCGCCAATGTTCTGGCGCTCAAGAAGGATCTGGCGCTGCTTCCGCGCGGCAAGACCGTGGTTTTCGACGTTTCCGAGACCTCGACGATCGACCATACGGTCATGGAGTTCCTCCACCACTATTGCGAGGACTATGAGCGCGCCGGCGGCGCGGCCGAACTTTACGGCCTCGACAATCACGCCTCGAAATCCAGCCATCCGCTCGCGCCGAGGAAACGCACGGCGGCGTAAGTCGCCGGCTTGCCGGGGGGGGGCGGGCGAGGCGCTCGCCCCGGCCTCGCTCGTTCATATTCTCCGTTCTTTGAGCCGCCCTGGCCTCGGCCAGGGCGTTCTTGCGCTCGCGGGGCGGCCGGTCGGATTTGACATAAACAAATCTTTATATCTTTATTGCCTTCTGTGGCCGCCGCTGTTATAGGCGCGGCTTGCGCCGGGACGCCGGCCTCCCCGAGCAGAGGACTCGCATGACCGCCCATTTCAATGATTATGCCGTCACCGACATTTCCCTGGCCGACTGGGGCCGCAAGGAAATTGCGATCGCCGAAACCGAAATGCCGGGCCTGATGGCCACGCGCGCGGAATATGGCCCGTCGCAGCCGCTGAAGGGCGCCCGCATCGCCGGTTCGCTGCATATGACGATTCAGACGGCGGTGCTGATCGAGACGCTGAAGGCGCTCGGCGCCGATGTTCGCTGGGCCTCCTGCAACATCTATTCGACGCAGGATCACGCCGCCGCCGCGATCGCGGCGGCCGGCACGCCGGTCTTCGCGCGCAAGGGCGAGAGCCTCGAGGATTACTGGGACTACACCCACAAGATCTTCGAGTGGAGCGACGGCGGCTGCCCGAACATGATCCTGGACGACGGCGGCGACGCCACGCTGCTTATCCATCTCGGCCTGCGCGCCGAGAACGGCGACACCGCCTTCCTCGACAAGGCGACCAATGAGGAAGAGGAAGTTCTCTTCGCGGCGATCAAGAAGCGCCTGAAGGCCAATCCGGGCTGGTACAAGCGCAACGCCGAAGCGATCAAGGGCGTCACCGAGGAGACGACGACCGGCGTGCATCGCCTCTACATCATGCAGAAGGAGGGCAAACTCCTTTGGCCGGCGATCAACGTCAACGACTCGGTCACCAAGTCGAAGTTCGACAATCTCTATGGCTGCCGCGAGTCGCTCGTCGACGGCATCCGCCGCGGCACCGACGTGATGATGGCTGGCAAGGTGGCCTGCATCGCGGGCTATGGCGACGTGGGCAAGGGTTCGGCCGCTTCGCTCCGCAACGCCGGCTGTCGCGTGCTCGTCACTGAAATCGATCCGATTTGCGCCCTGCAGGCCGCGATGGAAGGTTATGAGGTGACGACGATGGAGGACGCCGCGTCGCGCGCCGACATCTTCTGCACCGCGACGGGCAATGTCGACGTCATCACCATCGACCACATGCGCGCCATGAAGGACCGCGCCATCGTCTGCAACATCGGCCACTTCGATTCCGAGATTCAGGTCGCCGGCCTGCGCAATCTCAAGTGGCACAATGTGAAGCCGCAGGTCGACGAGATCGAGTTCCAGGACGGCAAGCGCATCATCCTGCTGTCGGAAGGCCGTCTGGTGAATCTCGGCAACGCCACCGGCCACCCCTCCTTCGTGATGTCGGCGTCCTTCACCAACCAGACCCTCGCCCAGATCGAGCTCTTCACCAAGCAGGGCGAATATGGGAAGGAAGTCTACACGCTGCCCAAGCATCTCGACGAGAAGGTGGCTTCCCTCCATCTCGACAAGATCGGCGTCAAATTGACCAAGATGACCGATCAGCAGGCCGCCTATCTCAACCTGCCGGTCAGCGGCCCGTTCAAGCCTGAGCACTACCGCTACTGAGGCTCGAGCCTGGCGGTTCGCCGCCGGCCTCCGCTTGCGGTCCCGCTCCCTGGAGCGGGGCCGCTTTTTTATGCGTCCCCTGCACAGAAACACGATTCCGTTTTCGCTGAACGCGTTCTAGATTGAGACGAATCGTAGTAAGCGTCGCGGGCGTGAGCGCAACAGTGCCGGCCATTCGGCCGCGCTTGTACATGCTTCAGCTTCAGGCGGTCCTGCGGCGTCGTGCGTGCGGTTTTCTGCTTCGGCTCAAGACCCATTCTTGCGCATTTGTTTTCCGTGTCGTGTTTTCTCGAGCATCTCAACTCTCTCTGGGGCCAGGTTCTAGGATGACGCCCGAGCCGCACGGCGCGCGAAAGGAAACGTCTCGCTCATGATGCGATGCGGCAGACTGCATCCCCGCGTTGAGGCGGCGCCTCGGTCGCGGCGAGCGCGTATGCGCCTATCGGGCGGCGTGGCGGCGCTCTGCGGCGCGCTTTCGGCCGCCCCCGCGCTGGCGCAGTCGGCGGGGCTCGCCGCGTCGCTGCCGGCGGATTCCGATATCGTCGGCTTCGCCTTCAGCGGCGGGCTGGCGCTGTTTTCAGCCGTCGTCGCGCTGACCCATATCGGCGAGCGCAACCATTGGCGCCGCCGGGAGGCGCGGATGGCCGCAGAGCTAGAGGATCTCCGCGCCAGATTCGATCGCGCCCGCACCTTTCTCGCCAGCGAGCCTCAGGCCTTCGTCGTCTGGTCCTCTCCCGAGGGCGATCCCGATGTCAGCGCCTCGACGCTGCTCGCCGACGCCGACGGCGCGCCGCGCCGGCTTCTGGCCTTCGGGACATGGCTCGTCGCGAAAGACGCTCAGGCGCTCGACGCCGCCATCGACCGGCTGCGCAAGAACGGCGAGGCTTTTCGCCTGCCGCTCGCGGGCGTCGCCGGGCGTTTCTACGACGCCGAGGGGCGCGCCGTGGGGGGGAGCGCGGTGCTGCGCATTCGCGAGGTGACGGGCGACAGGCTGGAGCTGATCGGTCTGCGCGAACGTCATGCGCAGGCGCAACGCGCGCTCGAAGGGTTGCAGGCGCTGCTCGACGCGGCGCCGGCGCCCGTCTGGCTGCGGGACGAGAGCGGGAAGCTTTCCTTCGTCAACAAGGCCTATGTGGCGGCAGTGGAGGCGAAGGATCGGGAAGACGCTCTCTCGCGGGGCGTCGAGTTGCTCGACGGGTCGGCGCGGAGCGACGCGGCCAAGGCGCTCGCCAAGGGCTCTGTGTGGCGCGACCGCGTTCTGGCGGTCGTCGCGGGGGCGCGGCATGTGCTCGACGTGACCAAGACGACCGCGCCCCTGACGGCCGCGATCGCCATCGACCGCCACGAGGTCGAGACGGTGCGGGCGGAACTCGAACAGCAGATGCAGTCCTATGTGCGGACGCTCGATCAGCTGCCGACAGCAATTGCCCTTTTCGACCGCAAGAAGCGACTGATTTACAACAATGAGGCTTTCGCCCGGCTCTGGCAGCTGGATGCGAAATTCCTCGACCAGAAGCCGACGGACGGCGAGATCCTCGACCGGCTGCGCGCCGATGAGCGCGTGCCGGCAGAGCCCGATTACCGCGCCTGGAAGGAAAGATTGTTCGATGCCTATCGCGCGACCGAGCCGGTCCGCCACACCTGGCATTTGCCCGACGGCCGCATCATCGACGTGGTCGCGCAGCCCAATACGCAGGGCGGCGTCACCTATCTCTACGAAGACACGACGAAGGCCTATGATCTCGAGGCGCGCTTCAATGCGCTGAACCGCACGCAGAGCGAGACGCTCGAGACTCTGCGAGAGGGCGTGGCGGTATTCGCCGCGGATGGGCGGCTGAGCTTCTGCAATCCGGCCTTCATGACGCTCTGGCGGCTCGATCCGGAAGAACTGGAGAAAAAGCCGCGCTTCGAGGCGCTGGCGGCGCGCTGCCGGACCCTGCACGACAATGCGGAGACCTGGGCGGCGCTGAAGGGGTTCGTCACGAGCCTGAACGACATGCGCGAGGGGTTCACGCGTCGTATCGAAAGGAGCGACGGCGTGGTGCTCGACTGCACCGCGCAGTCGCTGCTCGACGGCGCCGCGCTGCTCACCTTCGTGGACGTGACGGCGGACGTGAATGTCGAGCGCGCGCTCACCGACCGCAACAAGGCGCTGCTCGCGGCCGAGAAGCTGCGCAACGACTTCATCCACCACATCAGCTACGAGCTGCGCTCGCCGCTCAACAACATCAACGGCTTCGTGCATCTTCTGGGCGAAGAGTCGACGGGGCCGCTCAACCCGCGCCAGCTCGAATATCTGGGCTATGTCAGCAAGTCGTCGGCGGCGCTGCTCGCGATCATCGACGACATTCTCGACCTCGCGACGATCGACGAAGACGCCATGGCGCTCGACGTCGCCAACGTGGATGTCGTCGCGACCATGCATGCGGCGATCGAGGGCGTGCAGGACAGAATTGCCGAAAACTCGATCGACATTCAGATCGTCGCCATGGACAATGTCGGCGTCTTCCGGGGCGACGCCAAGCGCGTGCGGCAGATTCTCTTCAATCTCCTGTCCAATGCGGTGGGCTTTTCCAGCCCCGGCCAGACGGTGACGCTCGCCGCCTTGCGGCGTGAGGGGGAGGTCGTCTTCAAGGTGACGGACCGCGGCCGCGGCATTCCGCCCGATGTATTGGCGCGCGTCTTCGACCGTTTCGAGTCGCATACGGCGGGATCGCGCCATCGCGGCGTCGGACTGGGCCTCTCCATCGTGCGGGCCTTCATGGAGTTGCACGGCGGCAAGGTGCTGATCGACTCCGCGCCCGGCGAAGGCACGACGGTGACTTGCGTGTTTCCCGCCTCCGAGGCCGGGGGAGAAGCGCGGCCCGCCGCCAGCGAGGGAGGCTCGGAGTGAGCGAGGAAAAGACGGCCAAGACCGTCTGGCGGATCGACATCGCCGAAGAGGCCGGCACGATTGCGCTTGCGCAAGACCTGGCGACGCTTCTGAAGAGCGGCGATACGCTGACGCTTGCTGGCGATCTCGGAGCGGGCAAGACGACCTTCGCGCGCGCCCTCATCCGCGCGCTTCTCGACGATCCTTCGATCGAGGCGCCGAGTCCGACCTTCACCTTGATGCAGATTTACGAGGGCGAGGCGATCCGTATCGTTCACGCCGATTTCTACCGCATCGATTCCGCTACGGAGCTTTCGGGGCTCGGCTGGGAGGAGGAAGTCGAAGACGCCATCGTTCTCGTCGAATGGGCCGAGCGTGCGCCCGAGGCGTTGCCGCATGACCGTCTCGACCTGCGCCTGAGTTTCACCGACGACGAAAATCCCGACGCCCGGCGCGTGACGATTTCGGGTTACGGCGCCTTTGCGGCCCGGCTGCATTCCTTCAAGGCGCTGCACGAACTCCTGCGCAGGGAGGGGTGGAGCGAGGCCACGCGGAGCTTCCTGATGGGCGACGCCTCGACGCGCGCCTATGAAACGCTGGAGAAGCCGGACGGCGCGCGCGCGATTCTCATGATCTCGCCCCCGCGTCCCGACGGGCCGCCCGTGCGCTATGGCAAGCCCTACAGCGCCATCGCGCGGCTCGCCGAGAATGTGAAGCCTTTCGTGGCCATCGCGAACGGCCTGCGCGAGCAGGGGCTTTCGGCGCCGCGGATCTATGGACAGGATCTCGACGCCGGCCTGCTGATCGTCGAGGATCTCGGGCGCGAGGGCGTCGTCGACGAGAACGGCCCGATTCCCGAGCGCTATCTCGAAGCCGCCGGCGCCCTTGCGCATCTTCATTCGCGAACGCTGCCGGATACGCTGCCCGTTGGCGACGCGGGGAATTATCACATCCCGCCCTATGACATGGATGCGCTGCTGATCGAGGCCGATCTGCTGATCGACTGGTATGTCGGCCATAAAAAGGGCAGCGTCGCTTCCGGCGCGCGGGCGATCTTCGCCAATCTGTGGCGCAGCGCGCTGATCGACGTTGTGAGCGCGCCGCCGACATGGACGCTGCGCGACTATCATTCGCCCAATCTGCTGTGGCTCAGCGAGCGCGAAGGCGTACGCCGCGTCGGCATCATTGATTTCCAGGACTGCGTCCTCGGCCATCCCGCATACGACATGGCCTCGCTCGGCCAGGATGCGCGCGTGACCGTGCCCGACGATCTCGAGCTCAAGCTCCTGGCCCATTACGCAAAGCTGCGGCGTGACGCGGACGAAAGCTTCGATATGGCGGCTTTCGCCAAGGCCTACATGATTCTCGCGGCGCAGCGCGCGACAAAGGTTCTCGGCATCTTTGCGCGGCTCAACCAGCGGGACGGAAAGCCTCAATATCTCGCCCACATGCCGCGCGTCGAATCCTATCTGCGTAAAAGCCTGAGACATCCGGCGCTGGCCGAGATAAAATCCTGGTATGACTCCAACCTCCCCGGATTGTTCCGCGACGACGGCTGAACGCGTCGCCACCATCCCGCGAACCGCGATGGTTTTCGCGGCGGGCCTCGGCACGCGCATGCGGCCGCTTACTGACAGCACGCCGAAGCCGCTCGTCACCGTCGCCGGCCGCACGCTGATTGATCGCGCGCTCGACGATTTCGCCCGCGCGGGCGTCGAGACCGCGATCGTCAATGTGCATCATCTCGCCGATCAGATCGAAGCGCATCTTGCTTCACGCGTAGCGCCGCGCGTCATCATTTCTGACGAACGCGCGCGGCTTCTCGATCAGGGCGGCGGCATCCGCAAGGTTCTGCCGCGTCTCGGCGGCGAGCCTTTCTTCATCTGCAACACGGACGCTTTCTGGCACGGCGCTCCGCGCTCCAATCTGATCGCGCTGGCGCAGGCGTGGAATCCGATGGAGATGGACGCCGCGCTGCTGCTCGCGCCGACACAGGGGAGCGTCGGCGTCGATTGGGACGGCGATTTCGATCTCGCGGCGGACGGCCACATCATCCGCCGGGCCGGGCCGAAGCCTTTCGTCTATGCCGGCGTCGGCCTCATCAAACCACAGCTCTTCGCCGCCGAAACGCAGGACGTGTTCAAGCTCGCGCCCTTCCTGTTCGAGGCGGCGGAAAAGGGGCGTCTCTTCGGCGTCGTCTCCAGCGGGCTCTGGCTGCATGTCGGCACGGTGGCGGCGATTGAAGACGCGGAGAGAGCAATCGCCGCAGCGGAGGCGTGAACAATGGGCGCGAAGCGCAATGTCTTCACCATCGCGCCCGGCGCGCCCTTCCTCGCAACTTTTGTCGACGCGCTCCTCGACGGCAGAATTGTTCCCGCGCTTTCCCGCGAGACGCCGCCGCTCGAAATGGCGCGCGCCACCATCTATGTGCCGACCCAACGCGCCGGCCGCGCCCTTGCGGCGGAGTTCGCGCGCGCCATCGGCAAGGGCGCCGGCTTCCTGCCGCGCATTCTTCCGCTCGGCGGATTGGAGGAGCAGGAAACCGCCACGGTTTTCAGCGGTTTTTCTGGCGATTTCGACGAGGCCGCGCGCCCGCAGATCGAGGAGCTCGAACGCCGCCTGCTTCTCGCTCAACTCGTTACGAAATGGTCCGAGTCCGTCGGCAAGGCCATTCTCTGCGCCGATGGGCGGGGCGGTTTGCAGCTGCACGAAAGCGAGTCCTTTTCCGTCGCCTCCTCTCCCGCCGGCGCCTATGCGCTTGCCGCCGAACTTGGCGCGCTCATCGATGAATTCATCATTGAAGGCGTCGCGCCTGCGAAGATCGCCGGGGCGATCGACGACAGCGCCTTCGACAAATATTGGGCCATCACGACGACCTTTCTCGGCATTGTCGTCGAGGCCTGGCCGCAAATGCTCGAAGAGATGGGCCGCGCCGACGCCGCCGCCCGGCGCAAGCTGCTGATCGAAGCGCAGATCCTGCGGCTTTCCGAGAGGACGGATAATGCGCCGGTCGTCGCAATCGGTTCGACGGGCGCGCAACCCACGACGGCGAAATTGTTGTCGGCCATCGCCGCGCTCGACACTGGCGCGGTCGTCCTGCCGGGTCTCGATCAGGAAATGGGCCCTGTTGCCTGGGCGCATGTCGGCGACAGCGAGGACGAGCCCGCCTTTACCCATCCCCAGACCGTCCTGAAGCGCCTGCTCGGCGTCATGCGGCTCGAGCGGGACGATGTGCGCGAGCTTGCCGCGCTGGAGCTGGCGCAAGCCGAAAGACGCCGGCTCGTGTCGCAGGCGATGACGCCGGCGGGCGCCACCGCGGCGTGGCGCGACTTCCGCGCATTAGAAGGCGCGGGCTTCGTCGCCGCGCTCGCGGGCGTGACGCTTCTGGAGGCGCCGGACGAGCAGATGGAGGCGCTTGCGCTGGCGCTCTTTCTGCGCGAGGCGCTGGAGACGCCCGGCCGCACCGCCGCGCTCGTGACGCCCGACCGAAATCTCGGGCGGCGCGTTGCGGCCGAGTTGCGGCGCTTCCAAATCGAGATCGACGACTCGGGCGGCGCCTCTCTCGCGTCGACCCCGGTCGGCGTGCTGGTGCGGCTGACGGCGGCGGTCGGCGCCAATGGCCTCGACGCCCGCGCGATCGCCGCCTTGCTGCATGATCCGCTCGTCCGCTTCGGGCGCAGCGCACAAGAGATCGCCGCGCTGGCGCCTCTCGTCGAAATCGGCGTGTTGCGCGCCACGCCGCCCGGCTCGAATGGCTATGCGTCCAACGTGGCGCGGGCGCGCGCGGCCGCTGCGGAGCCGCATGCCTATCCGGCGGCGCGGCGCATCACCGATGCTGAATGGAACGCAATCGAAACGCTGCTCGTCGATATGGAGCGGGCCTTCGCGCCGCTTCTCGCGCTATCCGGCAAGCATGAACTGAAAAGCTTTGCGCGCGCGCATCGCGCCGCTTTCGAGGAGATTGCGAAAGGCGCGGAGGAAAACGCCGATGAAGGCGCGCTGGCGCTGTTCGATGTTCTCGACAGGCTGTCGCGGGCCGAGGCGCCGGAGGGTTTCGACGCGCCGGGTTATGCGGCGCTTTTCGATCGCATCGCCTTCGAGACGACGCTGCGCGGCCCGCGCCGCGCTCATCCACGCCTCAAGATACTCGGCCCGCTCGAAGCGCGTCTGATGGACGCGGACCTCATGCTGCTCGCCGGGCTCGACGAGGGCGTCTGGCCGCCGCAAGCGGAAACGGGCGCCTTTCTCAACCGCTCCATGCGCGCGCAATTGGGCCTGCCGCCGCCCGAGCGCCGCATCGGACAGAGCGCGCATGATTTCGTCATGGCGCTCGGGGCGAAGGACGTCGTGCTGAGCCGCGCCGCCAAGCGCGATGGCTCGCCGACTGTCGCCTCGCGCTTTCTCACCCGGATCGAGGCGCTCGCGGGCGTCGAGGCGATGGGCGCCTGCCGGTCCCGCGGCGCGAGAATGCTCGCCATCGCCGCCGCGCTCGATCAGCCGGCGCCCGACGAACTCGTCTCGCTGCAACGCCCGGCGCCCGCGCCGCCGGTCGACATGCGGCCGAAGAGACTGAGCGTCACACGCATCGAGACGCTGCGCCGCGACCCTTACGCGATCTATGCCGAGCGCATTCTCGATTTGAAGCCACTCGCGCCGCTCGGCGCCGAGATCGGCACGCGAGAAATGGGAACCGCGATTCATGCGGCGCTGGAAGCTTTCGTGCGGCGGCATCCGGAAGGGCCGCTGCCCCCGCAGGCGCATGAGGACCTCATCTCGATTGCGAAAGATTTGCTGAAAGAATTTCTCGCCGAGCCCGCGTTCGAGAGCTTCACCTGGCCGCGCGTGCGGGCGGGTCTCGAACACGCCCTCGCGTTCGAGCGCGCACAGCGCGAGAAAGGCGGCGTCATCCATATGGAGAAATCCGGCGAATGGGTCGTCACGCTTGCCGATGGCGCGCTTTTTTCGCTTACAGCGAAAGCGGATCGCATCGAGGTGGACGCGCAGGGAGAAGCTTCGGTCTTCGATTACAAGACGGGCGATCCGCCCTCAAAGCCACAAGTCCTCGCGGGCTGGTCTCCGCAATTGACGCTGGAGGCCGCGATGATCGAAGCGGGCGCCTTTCCGGAGATCGGCGCGCGTCCCGTGGCCGGCGCCGCCTATGTCGGCCTCAAGAATGGGGGCAAGACGCAGCAGCTCAGCTGGAAGGAGATTTCGTTCTCGGACGTCGTCGCCAAGCATAGCGGCGAACTCGTGCGAATGCTGTCGCAATATCGCGATCCGGCGACGCCCTATCCCTCACGCCCCTATGTCGCCTTTGTGAGACATGAGGGCGATTACGATCATCTGGCGCGCGTGAAGGAATGGGCACGCGGCGGCGGAGACGACGCATGAGCGACCGCCCCTATCTCTCGCTGACGATCCAGAAGCAGCACAGGGCCTCGAACCCGCATGCCTCGGCCTGGGTTTCCGCCCATGCGGGATCGGGCAAGACCTATGTGCTGACGCAACGCGTGCTGCGCCTTCTGCTCGAAGGCGTGCGTCCGTCGCAAATCCTCTGCCTTACCTTCACCAAGGCGGCGGCGGCCAATATGTCGGCGCGCATTTTCGATCGGCTCGCTCGATGGGCTGTGCTGGACGACGTGGAACTCGCTGAGGAGATAAGCGCCACGGGCGCGCCCGCTCCCTCGCCGCGCCAGCTCGATTTTGCCCGCAGCCTGTTTGCGCGCGCCGTTGAGACGCCTGGCGGTCTCAAGATTCAGACGATCCACGCCTTCTGCGAAAGGCTTCTGCATATCTTTCCCTTCGAGGCCAATGCGCCGGCGGGTTTCTCCGTGCTCGACGACGCCGCGCGCGCCGAATTGCTGCAAACGGCCAAGCGACGCGCGATCGACAAGGCGAAAAGCGGCAAGGGACCGCTGCACGAGGCGCTCGAACGCGTCGCCTCGGAGACAACGGAAAAGGGCTTCGACGAGCTCTGCGCCGCGCTCCTTGAGAAACGCGATGCGCTCGCGCAGGCGCAGGCGCGAGAGAGCTACGAGAAGCGCCTGCGGGCGCAGCTTGGCCTCAAGGCAGGCGAAACGCGCGCGCGCATCGAAGCGGCGATCATCGAGGGATACGAAACATGGCCGCAGCTTGCGGACCGATTGCGCCTCGGCTCGACCAATGACAAGAAACTCGCGGCAAACGTCGCGCGCGCCATCGCGCTCGCGCCGCACCCCGATTGCATCGAGAGCTACCTCGCTGTCTTCTTCACCGAAAAAGGCGAGCCGCGCGGCGGAGAAGGGCGCAACATCGTCACGAGGGGCCTGCAAGATAAAGCGCCCGGCCTCCTCGAAGAGATGCAGGACGAGCAGGATCGTCTTGCCGCGCTCGTCGAGAAGCGAAAGGCCGCCGTGGCCGCCGAGCGGTCGCTCGCGCTCGCGCAATTGGGCGAGACCATTGTCGGCGAATATGAACAGGCCAAGCGTTATCGAAACGCGCTCGATTACGACGATCTGATCGAGGGCGCCCACCGCCTGCTCAATCGTTCTGAACCTTCCTGGGTGCTTTACAAGCTCGACTCGCAGATCGATCACATCCTGCTCGACGAGGCGCAGGATACGAGCGCGCGGCAGTGGGAAATCCTCGCCGCCATTGCCCGCGAGTTTTGCGCTGGCGTCGGCGCGCGCGCCGCATGGCGTAGCTTCTTCGCCGTGGGCGACGACAAGCAGTCGATCTTCTCCTTCCAGGGCGCCGCGCCCGAGAAGTTCGACGCCATGCGGCGGAGCTTCGCGAGCCGGTTCACGGCCGCCGCCCTGCAATTCGAGTATGTGCAGCTCACGCAATCCTTCCGCTCGGCGCCGGGCGTGCTCGCGGCCGTGGACAGCGTGTTCAACTTCCCCGGGAATGGCGAGGGGCTCGCCTGCGATCCCGATCCGGACCGGCCGCCGCTCCTGCACGAATCGACGAAGACCGATCTCCACGCCGTCGTCGAAGTCTGGGAGCCGATCCGCCCCATCGACAAGGAAGAGCCGGAAGACTGGCGGCTGCCGCTCGATTACGCGAAGGCGACCGATCCCGGCGAGCGGCTCGCGCGCAAGATCACGGCGAAAATCAAAACCCTGCTGGCGCCGGGCGGCGGCGATTATGTCGAAGACCGGTCCGGTCCGCGCCCCGTCGAGCCGGGCGACATTCTCATCGTGGTGCGCAAACGCGGCGCCTTTTTCGAGGCGCTGATCCGCGCGCTGAAGGCCGAGGATGTGCCTGTCGCCGGCGCCGACCGGCTCGATCTCGGCACGCATATCGCCGTCAACGATCTCGTGGCGCTCGGCCGCGCGGCCTTGCTCGCCGATGACGATCTGACGCTCGCGACCGTGTTGAAATCGCCACTCGTCGGCCTCGACGACGACGATCTGATCGCGCTCGCGCCAAAGCGGCGCGGCGCGCTCTTCGACGCGCTCCTGCGCTCGCCGGAGCCGCGTCATCGCGGGGCGGCGGAAAAAATAACGATGTGGCGGCGCGAGGCGACGCGGCTCGCGCCTTATGAGTTCTACAGCCTCGTTCTCGGCCCCGGCGGCGGGCGGCGCCGGCTCGTGGCGCGGCTCGGGCCGGAGGCCAATGACGCGATCGACGAATTCCTGCGGCTGGCGATGAATTTCGAACGTGAGGAAGCGCCGGCGCTGGTCAATTTTTTGGGGCGGATCGAGGGGCTCGATCTCTCGATCAAGAGAGACATGGAGGCCGCCGGCGCCGCCGTGCGCGTGATGACCGCCCATGCCGCCAAGGGGCTGGAGGCGAAGATCGTCTTTTTGCCGGACACCTGCGGCGCGCCGGCCGGCAAGCATGATCCGAAGCTCTTTACGCTCGGCGCGGGGGACGACGCGTCGCTCGCCTGGTCCTGCGGCAAGGACAGCGATCCGGAAGCGATCTCGCAGGCGCGCGCCGATCATCGCGCCGCGGAGGCGGCCGAATATCGGCGCCTGCTCTACGTCGCCATGACGCGCGCGGAGGAGCGGCTCTATATCGCGGGCTATCATGGCAAGAACCCGCCGGCCGAGGGCTGCTGGCACAATATGATCGTGGCGGCCCTCGAGCAGGAGGGCTGCGAAAAGCTTTCCGACGCCGACGGCTATGTTTTGCGACGTGGCTCTCCGCCGCCGCGTCACGATCTCGCGCGCGTGCAAAGCGCGTCGTGGGCGACGGCGATACCGGACTTTGCGCGCACGCCGGCGCCGAGCGAGGCGTCTCCCGCGCCGCCCTTGCGGCCGTCGAGCGTGCTCGCCGGCGCCGACGCGCTGGCGGCGCTGGAGAGCGGCGCGCCGAACAGCCGCGACGCGGCGCGCGTCCTCGTCGGGCACCTCACCCATGCGCTGCTGCAATATCTGCCCGCCTGCCCGGCGGAGCGGCGGCAGGAGGCCGCGCGGCGGTTTTTGACGTTGCGCGGCGCCGGTCTCGATGACGAGGCCTGCCGAAACATCGTCGCGGCCGCGACGCAGGCCATCGAAAGCCCGCGCCTCGCCGCGCTGTTCGGGCAAGGGTCCATCGCCGAGGTCGACGTCTATGCGGCTCTGGATGGAGGGCTGCATGTGTCGGGACGGATCGACCGCCTGGCGGAGACCGAGGACAGCGTGCTCATCGCCGATTTCAAGACCGGGCGGCCGCGCGAGACGCCGGACTCCGCGCAGCTCCGCCAGCTCGCGCTCTACCGCGCGGCGCTGCGGCCGCTCTATCCCGGCAAGAGTCTGCGGTGCTTCATCGTCTTTACGCAGAACGCCGATGTCGTTGAGGCGACCGACGCCGCGCTCGATGACGCCTACTCGCACATCCTCGCCAGCGAGGGCGGCGCGAGCTGAATCATTCCGGGCGAAGCTCGGGGTCGGCGCGGCGTCTCCAGAATTCGAGCATGAGCGTCGTCATGGTGAAGGCGATGGGGCCCAGGATGAGCCCGGAGGGTCCAAAGAGCTGAAGCCCGCCGAGCATGGCGATGAAGGCGGGCGCCGTGTGCAGACGCAAGCTTTCGCCGATCAGCAGCGGACGCACGATATTGTCGGCCGTCGAAATGACCACGCTGCCCCAGAGGCCGAGCGTCACGGCGTCCGCCCAGCGGTCTTCGAGCGCGAGGTAGATCGTCGCAGGGATCCAGATCACGAAGGAGCCGAGCACCGGGATGATGGAAATAACTGTCATGATGACGGCCCAGAGCGCGGGCGAGGGAAAGCCGAGCCACCAGAACATGAAGCCGCCGAGCGCGCCCTGTAGCGCGGCCACGGCCAGCGTGCCGAAGATCGTGGCGTAGATCGTATCGCGCACGCGCACGATGAGCCTGCCGGTTTCGAGATTGGAGAAGGGCGAGAGCCGCACCAGCGAATCGAGCGCCGAATTGCGGTCGCGCAGGAAGAAAAAGAGCATGTAAAAGGCCAGAACGATGGTGATGGCTTGTCCTGTGGACTGCTTCAACAGCGACGCCCCGAGATTGGTGAGGAACTCGCCGACTCGCGCGGCGATCGTCGGCGCATCCACGCGGTCGCCCAACCATCTGAGCCATGGATGCGCGGCGAGGAAGTCGCCCCATTTGCCCGCCGAGATGGCGTTCCGGATGTAATCGACGCCGGTCAGCGCCTCCTGGAGCAGTCGCTGGAAGATGAAGAGCAGAGGCGCGACAATGATCAGCGCGACGACGGCGACGGAGGCGCCTGCCGCGCTGTTTGGACCGAGTGCGGTTTCAAACCAGCGATGCGGGCGGATGAACACCACCGCCAGCACCAGCGCCCATGTCAGGCTCGCGAGATAGGGCCAGACGATGAGCGTCGTGATGACGACAAAGATGAACGTGAATCCGAGGCGCGCCAGAAGGAAGATGTCGATCGGCTCGCCGGGCGTGAAGACCTCGCCTGCCGGCGTGTCCTCCTTGTTCCGTGTTTCCGTCATTTCGCGCCCGTGTCTTCGCCGAAATTAGATAAGGCGCCAGCGGCGCGGGCAAGTCTTTTTTAGAAGGCGCATTCCTTCGGCAAATCGCCGTCCGACCAGTCAGTGAGCTTCTTTACCGGAAACTTCACGTCGATCGGCTTGCCGTCTTTCTTGCCCTTGCCGGTGAGGAAGTTGAGGTCGCAGCTGTGGGCCGAATTGGGCTCGAGGGAATCATAGGCGTCGCGCGTGAGGCCGGCGACGACGAAGTCCTTGTTGCGATAGACGACCGTCAGCGATTGCGTCCATTTATCGCGGCCGACGCCTGTGTTCTCGGATTTTATGAGGAGGGAACCCTTGGCGTTGGTTTCGAGCGAGGGGCGGGAGCCCCATATGCCGCCGCTCCAGGCGGCCGCCTTCTTGACCAGCGCGGGCTTGGGCGGCTTTGCCGGATCAGCGGAAGGGTCGAGCGCCAGATAGATGTAGAGGTCGGCGCCGGAATCGCCGTTGTCGACCAGCACGGCGCGATCCGTGTCGCCGTTGTTCTGCGCCGAGAAGGTCTCGGCGTCGAGGACGCGGGAATAATCCGGGTCCGCCTGTGCGGCCGGAGCCGCGGCGAGCGCGGCGACAAGAATGGCTCTGCGGAACATGGCCTTCCCCAAAAAAAGAGCCGCCCGGTGCGCCGGACGGCTCGCGTCTTTCTTCGCGATGGGCGCGGTCTGTTACTCGGCGTCGGCCGCGTTGGCGGCCTCGCGCTCGGCCTTCTCCTTGGCCTCGAGGTCTTCGCCCGTGGCCTGATCGACGGCGCGCATCGAGAGGCGAACCTTGCCGCGATCGTCGAAGCCCAGGAGCTTCACCTTCACGCGGTCGCCTTCCTTCACCACGTCGGTCGTCTTGGCCACGCGCTGCTTCGAGAGCTGCGAAATGTGGACGAGGCCGTCCTTGGCGCCGAAGAAGTTGACGAAGGCGCCGAAGTCGGCGGTCTTCACCACGGTGCCCTCGTAGATCATGCCGACTTCCGGATCGGACGCGATCGACTTGATCCAGTTGATCGCCGCCTTGATCGAATTGGCGTCAGAGGAGGCGACCTTCACCGTGCCGTCGTCCTCGATGTTGATCTTGGCGCCGGTCTTCTCGACGATCTCGCGGATCACCTTGCCGCCCGAGCCGATCACGTCGCGGATCTTGTCGGTGGGGATTTTCATCGTCTCGATGCGCGGCGCGAATTCGCCGAGCTCGGCGCGCGAGCTGGTGATGGCCTTCGCCATCTCGCCGAGAATGTGCAGGCGGCCGTCCTTCGCCTGGGCAAGGGCGACGCGCATGATTTCCTCGGTGATGCCGGCGATCTTGATGTCCATCTGCAGCGAGGTCACGCCATTTGACGTGCCCGCCACCTTGAAGTCCATATCGCCGAGGTGATCCTCGTCGCCGAGAATGTCGGAGAGAACCGCGAAGCGCTCGCCTTCGAGGATGAGGCCCATGGCGATGCCGGCGGTCGGCGCCTTGATCGGCACGCCCGCGTCCATCAGCGCCAGCGAGGCGCCGCAGACCGTGGCCATGGACGACGAACCGTTCGATTCGGTGATCTCGGAGACGACGCGCAGCGTGTAGGGGAATTCCGCGGCGGCCGGCAGCATCGGACGGATGGCGCGCCAGGCGAGCTTGCCGTGGCCGATCTCGCGGCGGCCGGGCGAGCCCATGCGGCCCGTCTCGCCCACGGAATAGGGCGGGAAGTTATAATGGAGCAGGAACCGCTCCTTGTAGGTGCCCTCGAGCGAATCGACGAATTGCTCGTCTTCCCCCGTGCCGAGCGTCGCGACGACGAGCGCCTGCGTCTCGCCGCGGGTGAAGAGCGCCGAACCATGGGCGCGCGGCAGGACGCCGACCTCGGAAATGATCGGACGCACCGTCTTCACGTCGCGGCCGTCGATGCGCACGCCCGTGTCGAGGATGTTCCAGCGCACGACCTTGGCCTGAAGCTCCTTGAACGCTTCGGCGACCTGCTCCTTGGTGTAGGGCGGCTCCGAACCTTCCGGAAAAAGCTCGGCGATCGCCTTCGCCTTCACGGCGTCGACGGCGGCGTAGCGATCCTGCTTGATGGTGATCTTGTACGCCTCGCGCAGCCCGGCTTCGGCGTGCTTGGCGATGGCCGCCGAAAGCTCCGAGGTGTCGGGCAGGATCAGCTCGCGCGGGTCCTTGGCGGCGCGTTCGGCCAGGCGGATGATGGCGTCGATCACCGGCTGGAAGCCGCGATGGCCCGTCATCACCGCCTCGAGCATCGTTTCTTCGGAAAGCTCCTTGGCCTCCGACTCCACCATCAGCACGGCGTCATGGGTGCCGGCGACGACGAGGTCGAGGTCGGAGAGCTTCATCTCCTCAATGGTCGGATTGAGCTTGAGCTGACCATTAACGAGGCCGACGCGCGCGCCGCCGATCGGACCCATGAAGGGAACGCCGGAGAGCGTCAGCGCGGCAGAGGCCGCGACCATCGCGAGGATGTCCGGGTCGTTCTCGAGGTCATGCGACAGCACGGTGACGATGACCTGCGTGTCGCAGCGGTAGCCGTCGGGGAAGAGCGGGCGAATCGGACGGTCGATCAGGCGGGAGACGAGCGTCTCGCGCTCCGAAGGCCGGCCTTCGCGTTTGAAATAGCCGCCCGGAATGCGGCCGGCCGCGAAGGCCTTTTCCTGATAATTGACGGTGAGGGGGAAGAAGTCCTGCCCCGGCTTGGGGGCCTTGGCGGAGACGACGGTGGCGAGAACGGTCGTCTCGCCCCAGGAGGCCATCACGGCGCCGTCGGCCTGGCGGGCGACTTTTCCGGTCTCGAGGACGAGCTTGCGCCCGGCCCAGTCGAGTTCTTCGCGGTGTACTTCGAACATGCTTGGTCTTTCTCTCGATGAACCAGCCGGTTCGTCATGAGCAAGACGGCGAGAGGCTGCGGAATCGTCGATCTTTCGTCACGCAGCGTCCGGCGATCCTGCCATGACGGTGTTCGCGCTGGATCTGTTTGGGGCGCGTCCGGCGCCCTGAAAAACGAAAGCGGCGCCTGCTTGTCGCGCCGCTTTCGCAAGGCGTGTCTTAGCGGCGAATGCCCAGCCGCTCGATCAGGCTCCTGTAGCGGGCTTCGTCCCGCTTCTTCACATAATCGAGAAGCTGGCGGCGCTGGGAGACGAGCTTCAGCAGGCCGCGACGCGAGTGATTGTCCTTCACATGCGTCTTGAAATGCTCAGTGAGGTTGACGATGCGCTCCGTGAGGATCGCAACCTGGACCTCGGGCGAGCCCGTATCGTCGGCTTTCGTGGAATATTCCTTGATGAGCGCCTGCTTGCGCTCGGCCGTGATCGACATCCGTCGTTCCTTTTGTTGGGAGTGATCCGCCGGCGGGGGCCTTGGCCGGGATGTCGTCCAGCGAGGTCCCCAATGGCGGGGCCGCCTGGCGAGGCCAAGCGTGCGCGGTCCATATAGCAGAATTCGCCGGAAAGGATAGGGGGCGTTCCGGGAGGGTGTGAGCGGCTTCACGCCCCCTTATCAGGCGCGGCGATCGCTCCGTCTCCGTGGAGCATCCGCCTGACGAAGGATTGCGCGAGAGGCTTCTCCTGATTCGACGCCAGGGCGGAAACGACGCCCGCCGCGACGGCGACGGTGGCGCCAGCCAGCGCGGCCAGGGCATAGACCTCGATCTTGCGGGCCGGTCCGGCGATGAAAAGCGCCGCCGCGAGGGTTGCGGCGCCCGAGACAAGCGCGAAAAAGGCTTCGCGGTCGTCGGCCCGATCCCAGAAAGCCAGGGCGAGCGCGGGCGCAACGCAGGCCGCGGAGACCGCGAGCGCCAGCGCGATCAGGCCGCCGGGCGTGACGATCTGGGTCACGCTGGCCACATAAGCGCCGGTCGCGACGACGACGAGCGCGAGCCGCGTGATAGCGAGCCGGCGGCTCGTGAGGTCGACCTCGCCGCGAAGCCGATAAAGCGCGTCATTGCCGACCGCGGCGCTGCATGTCTGAAGTCCCATGCCCGCGAGCAGCACGCCGAAGGCGACAAGCGCCGAGGTCACGAGGCCCGAGGCGGCCGCGCCGAGATCGGTCGCGCCGGGCAGGGCGCCGAGAAGGTAATCGCCGTCGACGGGCCGCACATTGGCGGGCGTGAGCGGCGTCCCGGGCGCAATGCCTTGCGCCGCGCAGGCCCGCTGCGCCTGGGAGGGGGTTGCGACCCTTGCTTCGCAGACGGCGACGAGCCCCCGGCTGCTCGCTGCAAAGACCGAAGCCGGCAGGCGCTCGGCGCTCCGGCCGGAGACGGAGGCGGCGAGGCTGAGGGCCGAGGCGGCGATGGCGGCGGCGATGAGCAGCCCGAAAAGGAGGCTCCAGCCCAATGTGAGAACGCCGGAAGCGCGGGCGGACTCGGGCGTCTCCGTCGTGACCGCCGGCGCGAGGACCGGCGCGAGCGTGGCTACGCCGAGCGCCATGGCGATCGTGGCGCCAATCTCGACGAAGATCCCCATGGGGTCCGGCATGAGCTTCCACCCGGTGAAAAGCTCGCCTGCCTCCTTCCAGCCAGCGCCGCCGAAGAGGCCGACGGGCAACTGGCCCTGAAAGTCGAGCGCGGCGACTGGCCAGCCAAAGCCAAGCAGTGCGACGCCAGCTGCGGCGGCCGCGGCCCAGACCGCGGCGCCAAGGCCGCCGGGGCCGGCGATCACCAGCCCGGCCGCCGCAATGGTGAAGGCCGAGAAGACTCGGCCCGCTCCGGTCAGTTCGACCAGGGCGTCGACGGCCATCTGGCTTCCGGCGACAGCAAGCAGGCCGGAGGACAGGCTGATGGCCAGGATCAGGCCGAAGCGTGGCAGCGTGCGCGGAAAGCGCGCGGCAAGGAAGCCCGAAAGCGAGAAGACGCCGGTCCGGCGGAGGAGCGGCCCGAGGAAAAGCGCCGTAACGGCGAGGCCGAGAAAGGCGCCGCAGACGACGCCGATCCACCAGCTGTGGCCGGCGAGTCGCGTCGCGAAGGGGAGGAGCAGCGAGACCGCCACAGCGGCGTTGGCGAAGCCGGAATAGGCGGCTGGAATCGCCCGCCCCCCGGCATAATAGAAAGAGACCCGCATGGAGTGGAGCAGGAAACCCAGCGCCGCCAGCGCCACGACCGTGAACCAGGGTGGCGCCGCGGCGACGAAACGTTCCGGCGCGCCCACGCGGTCGAGCAGCGCCGAAAAGCCGTAGGCCAGCAGGAAACTCGCCGAGACAAAAGCGATACGCGAATCCAGAACCGCGCGGTCGAACAGGGCAGCTTCGCCGGAACGCTCTTGCATGGGGGCTCTCGCGGGATGGTTGCGCAAAGACTATCGGACGCGGCGCGCCGGGGGAAGGGCGCGGCGGGTCCGTCGACGTCCGATCACCCCTCCCCCCGCGACACCAGGGCCGCATAGGCGTCCTGATCGATCACTCCGCCCGCCGCGTCGACTCTCGCGCGATCCTCCTCGCGAATCGCGTCCTGTGCGATGTCGAGGCGCTTCCATCCGGGCAGCGGCGCCGCGCCCGCGGCGTCCGGCACATATCTCGATGTCGAGACCCGGCGGTGCGGGTGAATGTAGCGCGGACAGTTGACCCAGATCGATTCGATGGCGACCGAGACGAGAAACTGCGCCCCCGGAACCCGGGCGATCTCGGCGGGGTCGCGCAACGGTCGCCTCGCCCTGGACACGCAGCCGGTTGGGCGTCTCGAAGTCGATGAACAACAGGCCGACCCTGGCGTTTTGCGCGATATTGCCTGCCGAATAATACATGCCGTTCCCGTCGAACCAGGGGAAGACGAGGGTTTTCGGACCATTCACGCGCACGAAACCCGGCGCGCCGCCCTTGTAGGAGACCGTCGGCCGGCCGCCGGGATCGACGCTCGCCAGGAAGAACATGTCGCGGGCCTCGATGAACGCCGCCTCCTGTGGGGCGAGCTCGGCGTGCATCACGCCGCCCTCCATGAGATCGGCGAGGCGGCGCGTCTCGAAGGCGTCCTGGAGTTCGCGATGGGCGGGACCGTAGAAATCGGACATAAAGGAATCGGACATGGAGAGGTTCCTGTGAGAGGGTCCTTTGGCAGGCTTTGCGAACGCTCGCCATCGACAATGAGGCGCGCTTTGGGCCATAAGGCGGCGATGCCGTTTTATCCGCAACGAGACGCCGCATGAGCGCCCCCGAAACTCAGGGCGTGGGCGTGACCACCACAACCGTCACCGAGGACGAGGCGGGCATGCGCGTGGACCGCTGGTTCCGGCGCCGCTACCCCACGCTCGCCTTGTCGCATCTCGCCAAGATATGCCGCAAGGGCGAGGTGCGCGTCGACGGCCGGCGGGTCGAGACCTCGACGCGGCTCGAGGAGGGCCAGAAGGTCCGCGTGCCGCCGCTCAGGATCGAGCCGCCGGCGAGCCCCGCCGTCAAGCGCGCCGCGCCCGAGGACGCCGGAGCGATCCGGGCAATGACCTTGTTCGAGGACAAGGACTTGATGGTGCTCAACAAGCCGTTCGGCCTCGCGACGCAGGGCGGCTCCGGCCAGAAGCGCCATGTCGACGGCATGCTGGAATCGCTTGCCAAAGGCGATTCGCGCCCGGTTCTCGTGCACCGCCTCGACCGCGACACCTCCGGCGTGCTGCTCGTCGCGAAAAGCCGCCGCATGGCGGCGGATCTCGGCGAAATCTTCCGCTCGCGGCAGGCCAAGAAGTTCTACTGGGCGCTGGTCGAGGGCGTGCCGAAGCCGGCGCAGGGCCGAGTTTCGCTCTATCTCGCCAAAGGTCCCGGCATGGAGAAGACCCGCGGCGCCGGTCGCGAGCTCGAAAAGATGCGGATCGCGAAACATGGCGACGCGGACGCCCAGCATTCGCTGACCTATTACGCGATCGTCGACAAGGTGGCGCCGCGCTGCGCCTGGCTGTCGATGAAGCCGCTCACCGGCCGCACCCATCAGCTGCGCGCCCATGCCGAGGCCATCGGCCATCCGATTTTCGGCGACCCGAAATACGGGCATCGACCGGAGGACGAGGTGCGCCGTCGGGATCCGTTGCGGGCCATGCCCGACGGGCTCGAGCGCAAGCTTCATCTTTTGGCGCGGCGGTTGATCCTGCCGCATCCGAAAGGCGGGATGCTGGACGTGACCGCCCCTTTGCCCGACCATATGCAACAAAGCTGGGACCTCTTCGGCTTTGACGTGAAGCAGTACGATCCGATCGAGGACGCGCCGGACGCGTAGCGAAGTTTCCCCGGTCCGCCGGCGCATCATGGCCAGCCCCGGCCGCCGGGGCGCCCGGCTCAGGCTTCCAGCTTCCAAGGGACTGACATGACGCCCAAAAACCCGACCGGCTTCGACGCCGATTTCTTCGTAGAGCAGGGCGAGCGCGATCCGGTGAAGGCGGCGCGGGATCCCGCCCGACCCCTGCCGAAACGATTCTACAAAGAGGCGAGCGTCGGCGAGACGGAGAAGGGCTTCAGGATCCTGCTCGACGGACGGCCGGTCAACACCCCGGCCAGGCGCCAGATCGTCGTCCCCTCGCGGGCGCTCGCAGAGGCGCTCGCGGCCGAATGGGCCGGGCAGGGGGAAAAGATCGATCCCGCGACCATGCCGCTCACGAGGCTCGTGAATTCGGCCCTGGACGGCGTCGCCGGGCAAATGGCGGAAGTGGAGGCGGAACTCGTCAAATATGCCGGTTCCGACATGCTCTGTTACCGCGCCGGAGAGCCCGAGAGCCTCGTTGCGGCGCAAAGGGCCGCGTGGGATCCGCTCGTCTCCTTCGCGCGCGACAAGCTCGGCGCAAGGCTCGCGCTTGCGGAGGGGGTGATGTTCGCGGCGCAGCCGGAGGAATCGGTCGAAGCCCTCGCCCGGGCCGTGCGCGCCTATGTTGGCGAGGGCGAGGCGGCGCCGCTGCGGCTGGCGGCGCTGCATGTCATGACGACGCTCACCGGCTCGCTGATTCTCGCGCTTGCTAAAGCATTGAAGGAAATAGACCTTGCGACCGCCTGGGGGGCGGCCCATATCGACGAGGACTTCCAGATGCGGGCCTGGGGCGCCGACCCCGAGGCGCTCTCCCGGCGCGAGGCGCGATTTGCCGAGATGACGGCGGCCGCTTTTGTCGCCGACTGCCTGGCCGAGGGAGGGCAGGGCTAACGCCGCCTTGCCGGCCTGCGCCGTCTGCGGCGAAATCGACATAACTGCGGAGCAGCCGTCGTTGTCTCTTGCTTTGCACAAGGGGCTTTGTTACGGAACCCGCGGCCTGGAGCTTTTCCAAGTTGAAGCTCCCGATAAAGCGGCCTTCGCCCCGCCGCACCGTCGGACCGACCGGACACGACCCATGCCGATGCTGCTCGAACAATATATGCCGCTGGTGATCTTCATCGCGCTCTCCGCGGTCATCGCTGGCGCACTGCTCGTCGCGCCCTTCCTGCTCGCCTTCAAGGCGCCGGATCCGGAGAAGCTCTCCGCCTATGAGTGCGGCTTCAATCCGTTCAACGATTCGCGCATGAAATTCGATGTGCGCTTCTATCTCGTGTCGCTGCTCTTCATCGTGTTCGATCTCGAAGTGGCCTTTCTCTTCCCCTGGGCCGTGGCCTTCAAGGAGGCCGGGGCCTTCGGATTCTGGTCGATGATGGTTTTCCTCGGCGTGCTGACCGTCGGCTTCGTCTACGAGTGGCGCAAGGGAGCGCTGGAATGGGATTGATCACGAACCAGGGCGGGACGCTCGTCGCCCCGCAGGCCAAGGGCCTCATCGATCCGCGCACCGGCAAGCCGGTGGGCTCGGACGATCCGTTCTTTCTCCAGATCAACGAGGAACTGGCCGATAAGGGCTTCTTCGTGACGGCGACGGACGACGTCATCAACTGGGCGCGTACGGGCTCGCTCATGTGGATGACTTTCGGGCTCGCCTGCTGCGCGGTGGAAATGATCCAGGCGGCCATGCCGCGCTACGATCTCGAGCGCTTCGGCTTCGCTCCGCGGGCCAGCCCGCGCCAGTCGGACTGTATCATCATCGCCGGCACGCTCACCAACAAGATGGCGCCGGCGCTGCGCAAGGTCTATGACCAGATGCCGGAGCCCCGCTACGTCATCTCCATGGGCTCCTGCGCGAATGGCGGCGGCTACTACCACTATTCCTATTCGGTGGTGCGCGGCTGCGATCGCGTGATTCCCGTGGACGTGTACGTCCCGGGCTGCCCGCCGTCGGCGGAGGCGCTGGTCTACGGCATGCTGCTGTTGCAGAAAAAGATCCGCCGCACCGGCACGATCGAGCGGTAAGTCATTCCCTCTGCCCGCGCCGCGCGCGGGGAGAGGGGCGCGGCGACGCGAGAGCTTAAGGAAAAGTGACGGATGTCGGCTGAACTGGAAACACTCGGCGCGCGGATCGGCGGCGCACTTCCCGGCGCAGTGACGGGAGTGAAGATCGCCTATGGCGAGCTGACGCTCACGATCGCCCGCGATCGCTGGATCGAGGTCGCGACCTATTTGCGCGACGATTCGGAGTGCCTTTTCGTCAACATTGTCGACGTGACCGCCGCGGACTATCCGGAGCGCGACGAGCGCTTCGAGGTGGTGGCGCATTTTCAGTCGCCGAAGCACAATCGCCGCATCCGGATCAAAACGCCTGCCTCGGAAGAAACCCCCGTGGCCTCGCTGGTTCCGCTCTTTCCGGGCGCCGACTGGTACGAGCGGGAGACCTACGACCTCTTCGGCGTGATCTTCTCGGGTCATCCTGACCTGCGTCGCATCATGACCGACTATGGTTTCGAGGGGCATCCGCTGCGCAAGGACTTCCCCATGTCGGGCTATGTCGAGGTGCGCTACGACGACGAACGCAAGCGCGTCGTCTATGAACCCGTGCGCCTTCAGCAGGAATACCGCAACTTCGATTTCCTCTCGCCGTGGGAGGGCGTGCAATACGACCTGCCTGGCGACGAGAAGGCGAAGGGCCAGTCTTGATGAGACGCGCCCTTTTATCGATCATTGTCGGCTTTGCGCTTGTCGTTTCCTGCGCCACGGCGCGGGGCCTCGACGTTGCGCCCGACAAGTTCGATGAAAAGCTGAAATCCTACGATCCCGCGACCCTCGCGGCTGCGCGCGAGTATATGAAAACCTTCGGCATGAAGGAGATGCTCGAGAAATCCATCCCGCCGATGCGGCAGGGTTTGCTCGCGCAGCTCAAGGCGAAGAACCCAGGTCTTGACGAGAAGCAGGCGTCCATGTTCATGGATGCATTCTTCAAGAGCGCCTTTGTCGACGACGCGGCAGTGACCGAGCGGGCGACGATTCTCCTGATGCTCGACATATTCACGAAGGACGAGCTCGTGGCGCTGAACAAGTTCTATTCGTCGCCGGTCGGCAGATCGATCCTCGCCAAGATGCCGATCATGATGGGACGGCTGCCGGAGGTTCAGGAGATCATGCGCTCTTACGTCTTGCCGCGCGCGCTCGAACACGCAGTGGGCGAGATGAAAAAAGCCGGCGTCGATATGAAGCTTTAACCGAGGCGGAAACGTCGTGAACGATCAGACCGTGACGCAGACGAAGCCCGATTCACAGGGCCTGCGCAACTTCAACATCAACTTCGGCCCGCAGCATCCGGCGGCGCACGGCGTTTTGCGCCTGATCCTCGAACTCGACGGCGAAGTCGTCGAGCGCGTCGATCCGCATGTGGGCTTCCTCCATCGCGGCACCGAGAAGCTGATGGAGGCGCGCACCTATCTCCAGAACGTGCCCTATTTCGACCGGCTCGATTACTGCGCGCCGATGAATCAGGAGCACGCCTTCTGCCTCGCGATCGAGCGTTTGCTCGATGTGGAAGTCCCGCGCCGTGGCCAGCTCATCCGCGTCCTTTACGCGGAAATCGGCCGTCTCCTGTCGCATCTTCTGAACGTAACGTCGCAGGCGATGGACGTCGGCGCGCTCACACCGCCGTTGTGGGGCTATGAAGAGCGCGAGAAGCTCATGGTGTTCTATGAGCGCGCTTCCGGCGCCCGCATGCACGCCAACTACTTCCGTCCGGGCGGCGTCGCGCGCGATCTGCCGGACCAGCTCGTCGAGGACATCGGCGCCTTCTGCGATCCCTTCCTGAAGGTGTGCGACGATCTCGAGGAGCTTTTCATCGAGAACCGCATCTTCAAGCAGCGCAACGTCGACATCGGCGTCATTTCGCTCGAGGACGCCTGGAAATGGGGATTTTCGGGCGTGATGGTCCGCGGTTCCGGCGCGGCCTGGGACCTGCGCAAGGCGCAGCCCTATGAGTGTTACGAGGAAATGGAATTCGACATCCCCGTCGGCAAGAACGGCGATTGCTACGACCGCGCCGTCATCCGCATGGAGGAGATGCGTCAGTCGACGTTCATCATGAAGCAGTGCGTCGAGAAGCTGATGCGCGCCGACGGCCGCGGCCCGGCGCTGACGCCGAACCACAAGATCACGCAGCCTTCGCGCGGCGAGATGAAGCGCTCCATGGAGGCGCTCATCCATCACTTCAAGCTCTTCACCGAGGGCTTCCACGTACCGGCCGGCGAGGTCTACGCCGCGGTCGAGGCGCCCAAGGGCGAATTCGGCGTCTATCTCGTGTCAGACGGCGGAGACAAGCCTTACCGCTGCAAGATCCGCGCGCCGGGCTTCGCGCATCTCGCGTCCATGGATTTCATGTGCAAGGGCCACATGCTCGCCGACGTCTCGGCGATCCTGGGCTCGCTCGATATCGTCTTCGGGGAGGTCGATCGCTAATGTCCGTCCGTCGTCTCGCCGAGCAACAGCCCGAGAGCTTCGAGTTCACGCCTGAAAACAAGGCCTGGCTCGAAAAGCAGATCGCCAAATATCCCGATGGCCGCCAGGCCTCCGCAGTTGTGCCGGCCCTGTGGCAGGCGCAGAAACAGAACAACTACTGGCTGCCGCAAAAGGCGATCGAGAAGGTCGCCGAGACGCTCGGCATGCCGAAGATTCGCGTGCTCGAGGTCGCGACCTTCTATACGATGTTCAACCTCGCGCCGGTTGGGAAGTTCTACATCCAGCTCTGCGGCACGACGCCCTGCATGCTCTGCGGCTCGGACGATCTCATCAGGGTGCTCGAGCGCCGTGTCGGTCCGCAGCGCACGGTCACGGCGGACGGCATGTTCTCCTGGCTCGAGGTCGAGTGCCTCGGCGCCTGCTGCAATGCGCCGATGGTGCAGATCAACGACGACTATTACGAGGACCTGACCGCCGAGAACTTCGAAAAGCTGCTGGACGATCTCGCGGCCGGCCGCCCCGTCAAGACCGGCTCTCAGAAGGGTCGCGTTTCCTCGGAGCCCGAGGGCGGGCTGACGAGCCTGACCTCGCTCTACGGCCAGAAATAAGCGGAGGGGAAAGACAACATGCTCTCCGATTCAGATCGTATTTTCACCAACCTTTACGGCCTCGGCGACCGCTCGCTGGCGGGCGCCCGCGCGCGGGGACAGTGGGACAACACCAAGGCGCTGCTCGCCAAGGGGCGCGACAGGATCATCGAAGAGGTGAAGGCGTCGGGCCTGCGTGGCCGCGGCGGCGCGGGTTTTTCGACGGGCCTGAAATGGTCCTTCATGCCCAAGGACGTCGATCCCAAGCGGCCGCATTATCTCGTCATCAACGCGGACGAGTCCGAACCGGGCACCTGCAAGGACCGCGAGATCATGCGCAACGACCCGCATACGCTGGTCGAGGGCGCGCTCGTCGCGAGCTACGCCATGGGTGCGCACGCCTGCTACATCTACGTGCGCGGCGAATTCATCGCCGAGCGCATCGCCCTGCAGAAGGCGGTCGACGAAGCCTATGAGGCGAACCTCATCGGCAAGAACAATATTCACGGCTATCCCTTCGATCTCTACGTGCATCACGGCGCAGGAGCTTATATCTGCGGCGAGGAGACGGCGCTCATCGAGAGCCTCGAAGGCAAGAAGGGCATGCCGCGCCTGAAGCCGCCGTTTCCGGCCAATGTCGGCCTTTACGGTTGCCCGACGACGGTCAACAACGTCGAGTCGATCGCGGTCGTGCCGACGATCCTGCGCCGCGGTCCCGGCTGGTTCGCCGGCATCGGCAAGCCCAACAATACGGGCACCAAGCTTTTCTCGATCTCCGGGCACGTCAACCGCCCCTGTAACGTCGAAGAAGCCATGTCGATCCCCTTCCGCGAGTTGATCGATACGCATTGCGGCGGCATAAGGGGCGGCTGGGACAATCTGCTTGCGGTCATTCCCGGCGGCTCGTCGGTGCGCTGCGTTCCGGCGGATCAGATCATCGACTGCCCGATGGATTTCGACAGCCTCGTGAAACTGGGCTCGGGCCTCGGCACGGCGGCGGTGATCGTCATGGACAAGTCCACGGACATCATTCGCGCCATTGCGCGCCTCGCCTATTTCTACAAGCACGAGAGCTGCGGCCAGTGCACGCCCTGCCGCGAGGGCACGGGCTGGATGTATCGCGTCGTTCAGCGCATGGTGGAAGGCCGCGCCCACAAGCGTGAAATCGACATGCTCTTCGACGTGTCGAAACAGATCGAGGGTCACACCATCTGCGCGCTGGGCGATGCAGCCGCCTGGCCAATCCAGGGCCTCATCATGCATTTCCGTGACGTGATCGAGCAGCGCATCGATCAGTATACGGCGAATCCGCATCCGGAGCCCGTGCGCGAGGCGGCGGAGTGATCATGAACCAGCGCATCACGACTTCGGAGAGAGCGAAGTGACAAAGATTCTCGTCGACGGCGTCGAAGTGGACGTTCCGGGAGAGTTCACGCTTCTCCAGGCATGCGAGCAGGCGGGCGCTGAGGTGCCGCGCTTCTGCTACCATGAGCGCCTGTCCATTGCGGGCAACTGCCGCATGTGCCTCGTCGAGGTGAAGGGCGGTCCGCCCAAGCCGCAGGCGTCCTGCGCGATGTCGGTCAAGGACCTGCGTCCCGGCCCGAACGGCGCGCCGCCGGAAGTTCTCACCAAGTCGCCCATGGTGAAGAAGGCCCGCGAAGGCGTCATGGAGTTCCTGCTCGTCAACCATCCGCTCGACTGCCCGATCTGCGATCAGGGCGGCGAGTGCGATTTGCAGGACCAGGCTCTGGCCTTCGGCGGCGACTCTTCGCGCTTCCACGAGAACAAGCGCGCGGTAGAGGACAAATATATCGGCGTCCTCGTCAAGACCGAGATGAACCGCTGCATCCACTGCACGCGCTGCGTCCGCTTCACGGCGGAAGTCGCGGGCACCGGTGACATGGGCGCCATCGGCCGCGGCGAGGATATGGAGATCACGACCTATCTTGAAAGCGCCATGACTTCGGAGCTTCAGGGCAATGTCGCCGATCTCTGCCCGGTCGGCGCGCTGCTGCCGAAGCCCCAGAGCTTCCGTGCGCGTCCGTGGGAATATCAGAAGACCGACACCATCGACGTCATGGACGCGCTCGGCTCGTCTATCCGCGTCGATTCACGCGGCCGGGAGGTCATCCGCATTCTGCCGCGCGTCAACGATCTTGTGAATGAGGAGTGGATCTCCGACAAGACGCGCCAGATTGTCGATGGGCTGAAGACCCAGCGCCTGGATCGTCCCTATGTGCGCGTGAATGGCCGGCTGCGTCCCGCGACGTGGCAGGAGGCTTTCGAAGCCATAGCCGCCAAACGCAAGACGACGGCCCCCGCCCGCACGGGCGCGCTGGTCGGCGATCTCGCCGCCGCCGAGGAGATTTTCGCGCTCAAGCTGCTGATGCAGCAGCTCGGCTCGCCGAACATCGACTGCCGTCAGGATGGCGCCAGGCTCGATCCGAAGTTCGGCCGCGCCTCCTACATCTTCAATTCGACAGTCGCCGGCATCGACCATGCGGATGCGTTGCTGATCGTCGGCTCCAATCCGCGCAAGGAATCGCCGGTCCTCAACGCACGCATCCGCAAGCGCTGGCTCAAGGGCGACTTCAAGATCTCGCTCATCGGCGAAAAAGCGGATCTTACCTACGATTACGACTATCTCGGAGCCGGCGCCGACTCACTCCTGCGGTTCATTCAGGAAGGCAAGCCGGTCGGCAAGCTCCTGGTGATTGTCGGGCAGGGCGCCATTTCGCGCCCCGACGGCGACGCCATTCTCGCACTCGCCGCCCAGGCGGCGCAGAAGCTCGGTGGCGTGAGCGATGGATGGAACGGCTTCTCCGTTCTGCATACGGCCGCGTCCCGCGTCGGCGCGCTGGATCTCGGGTTCACGCCGGCGGCAGGCGGTCTCGACGCCCAGGCCATGGCGAAGGTGGGCGCCGTGGACTTGCTGTTCAACCTCGGCGCCGATGAAATCGCGATCGAACCTGGCGCTTTCGTCGTCTATATCGGCACGCACGGGGATCGTGGCGCGCATCGCGCCGATGTGATCCTTCCCGGCGCCGCCTATACAGAGAAATCGGGGCTCTACGTGAATACTGAGGGTCGCGTGCAGCTCGCGTCACGCGTGGTCTTCCCGCCAGGCGAGGCGCGTGAAGACTGGGCCATTCTGCGCGCGCTGTCGGCGGTTGTGGGCCAGGCGCTGCCTTTCGATTCGCTCGCCGAACTGCGCAAGAAGCTCGTCGTGGCTCACCCGCATTTCGCCCGCATCGATCAGATCGAAGCCGGACAGGCCGGAGATGTGGCAAGGCTCGCCAACCATCCGGCGGTCGCGATGAAGGATCCCTTTGTCCCCGCGATCGGCGATTTCTATCTCACCAATCCGATCGCGCGCGCCTCGGCGGTCATGGCGGATTGCTCGGCCCTCGCGCAGGGCCGGCTGAAGCAGGCGGCGGAATAGGAGCGATCACGTGTCAGAATCCTGGAACGCCATTACGGCCTATCTTGCCGAGAGCCCCGTTCTGCTCGCGATCATCAAGAGCGTGCTGATCGCGGTCGTCCTGCTGATCTATGTGGCCTATGTCATTCTGGCCGACCGCAAAATTTGGGCGGCAGTGCAGTTGCGCCGCGGTCCGAACGTCGTCGGCCCCTGGGGCCTGCTGCAAAGCTTTGCAGACTTCATCAAATTCGCTCTGAAAGAACCGGTTATTCCGGATACGGCCAACAAGGGGATTTTCCTTTTCGCGCCCTTCATCATGGCGACGCTTTCGATCGCGGCCTGGGCGGTGGTGCCGGTCGCAGACGGCTGGGTCGTCGCCAACATCAATGTTGGCATCCTCTATATCTTCGCCCTGTCGTCGCTCGGCGTCTACGGCGTGATCATGGGCGGCTGGGCGTCGAACTCGAAATATCCATTCCTGTCGGCTCTGCGCTCGGCGGCTCAGATGGTGTCCTATGAAGTCTCCATCGGCTTCGTCATCATCACAGTTTTGCTTTGCGCCGGTTCGCTGAACCTCACCGACATCGTGCGTGCGCAGGATACGCCCTACGGCATGGCCGGATGGTACTGGCTGCGCCTGTTCCCCATGTTCGTCATCTTCTTCGTCTCCGCGCTGGCGGAAACGAACAGGCCGCCCTTCGACCTCGTCGAGGCCGAGTCCGAACTCGTCGCGGGTTTCATGATCGAATATTCGGCGACGCCTTATGTGCTGTTCATGCTCGCCGAATATGTGGCGATCGTGACCATGTGCGCACTGCTGACGATTCTGTTCTTCGGCGGCTGGCTACCCCCGGCGAATATCGCGCCCTTTACGTGGGTCCCGGGCGTGATCTGGTTCATCCTGAAGGTGAGCTTCTTCTTCTTCTTCTTCGCCATGGTGAAGGCTTTCGTCCCGCGCTACCGCTACGATCAGCTGATGCGTCTTGGCTGGAAAATCTTCCTACCGATCTCGCTCGCCATGGTCATCATCGTCGCCGCCGTGTTGCAGTTCGGCGGCGCGGCAGTCGCGAGCTGAGGACCCGTCATGAGACTAGACCAAGCCGCCAAGTCGCTTTTCCTGTCGGAGTTCGTCGGCGCCTTCCTGTTGTCGATGCGCTACTTCTTCAAGCCGAAGGCGACGATAAATTATCCGCACGAGCGTAACCCGCAGTCGCCGCGTTTCCGCGGAGAGCATGCGCTCCGTCGCTATCCGAACGGCGAGGAGCGCTGCATTGCCTGCAAGCTCTGCGAGGCCATCTGCCCCGCGCAGGCCATCACCATCGAGGCCGGTCCACGCCGCAATGACGGCACGCGCCGGACGACGCGCTACGACATCGACATGGTGAAATGCATCTACTGCGGTTTCTGCCAGGAGGCTTGCCCGGTGGACGCCATCGTCGAGGGGCCGAACCAGGAATTCGCGACCGAGACGCGCGAGGAGCTTTACTACACCAAGGAGCGCCTGCTCGAGAACGGGGCGCGCTGGGAGCGCGAGATCGCGCGCAACATCGCGCTGGACGCGCCCTACCGGTAACGACAGAACGCGAGCCGCGGCGGGAGCCGCGCGCTCTATACGAGAGGATGAGGCCGTGGCGGCTGTATTTTTCTACATCTTCGCGACGATCATGATCGCGTCGGCCTGCGTGGTGATCTTCGCACGCAATCCGGTGCATTCGGTGCTGTTTCTCATCCTCGCCTTCTGTAATGGCGCGGGGCTGTTCCTGCTGGCGCGCGCCGAGTTCCTCGCCATGATATTGATTGTGGTCTACGTCGGCGCGGTGGCGGTGCTGTTCCTGTTCGTCGTCATGATGCTCGACGTGGATTTCGCTGAGCTCAAGCAAGGTTTCGCGAAATATCTGCCCGTCGGCGCGGCCGTCGGCGTGGTGGTGCTCGCGGAGCTCGGCATGGTCGCCATCGGCTGGCAGCCGGCTGAAACGTCGAAGAGCCTGCTCGAGACGCCCATCGCCGCGAATGTTTCCAACACGGCTGCGTTGGGACAGGTGCTCTACACAAAATATGTGATCTTCTTTCAGGCGTCGGCGCTGGTCCTACTTACGGCCATGATCGGCGCGATCGTTCTCACGCTCCATCACAAACCGAACGTGAAGCGTCAGAAGATCGACGAACAGAATGCGCGCAACCGGAAGAACGTGATCGAGATAAAGAAAGTCCCGTTCCGGACCGGCGTATAACGAGGAAGCTTACATGACCATTGGCCTCACTCACTACCTCGTCGTCGCCGCGATCCTCTTCACGCTCGGCGTCGCGGGCATCATTCTCAACAGGAAGAACATCATCGTCATCCTCATGTCGGTGGAGTTGATCCTTCTGTCCGTCAATCTCAACTTCGTCGCCTTCTCGCAGGCGCTCGGGGATCTGGTGGGTCAGGTGTTCGCGCTCTTCGTGCTCACGGTCGCCGCCGCCGAGGCGGCCATCGGCCTCGCGATCCTCGTGGCCTTCTATCGCAACCGCGGAACCATCGCGGTCGAAGACATCAATTCCTTGAAGGGCTGATCCAAAGCCATGATCCAAGCAATCGTCTTCCTGCCGCTGCTCGGCTTTCTGATCGCCGGCGCCTTCGGGCGCAAGATCGGGCCGCGCCCTTCGGAGCTCATCACGACAGGCCTGCTCTTCGCCTCGGCCGTTATGTCCTGGATCGTCTTCTTCGACGTCGCCATTGGGCATAATCACGGTTTCGCGCCGGTTCTCGGGAACTGGATGACCGTGGGCGCGCTGAAGGTGGACTGGGCGCTGCGCGTCGATACGCTTACGGCTGTCATGCTGGTGGTGGTGACCACCGTATCGAGCCTCGTGCATCTCTACTCGATCGGCTATATGCACGAAGACCCATCACGGCCACGCTTCTTCGCCTATCTGTCGCTCTTCACCTTCGCCATGCTCATGCTGGTGACGGCCGACAATCTGGTGCAAATGTTCTTCGGCTGGGAGGGCGTGGGCCTCGCCTCCTATCTCCTGATCGGCTTCTGGTATGAAAAGCCGTCGGCTTGCGCAGCGGCGATCAAGGCCTTCGTCGTCAACCGCGTCGGCGACTTCGGCTTTGCGCTGGGAATCTTCCTTATTTTCCAGCTTACGCAGTCGCTGAGCTTCAACGAGGTTTTCGCCGCCGTCCCGGGTCTCGAGGGCAAGCCGATCCACATCTTCGGCATGGACGTGGATGCGCTGACGATTGCCGCTTTCCTGCTCTTCATCGGCGCGATGGGCAAATCGGCTCAGTTCTTCCTGCACACCTGGCTGCCGGACGCCATGGAGGGTCCGACGCCCGTCTCCGCCCTCATTCACGCGGCCACCATGGTGACCGCTGGCGTTTTCATGGTCGCGCGCCTCTCGCCTGTTTTCGAACATGCTCCCGCCGCGCTGGAATTCGTGACGCTCATCGGTGCGGTGACGGCCTTCTTCGCCGCGACGGTCGGTCTGGTGCAAAACGACATCAAGCGCGTGATCGCATATTCGACCTGTTCGCAGCTCGGTTACATGTTCGTGGCGGAGGGCGTCGGCGCCTATTCGCTCGGCGTGTTTCATCTCTTCACCCATGCCTTCTTCAAGGCGTTGCTGTTCCTTGGCGCGGGCTCGGTGATCCACGCGATGCATCACGAGCAGGACATGCGCAACATGGGCGGCCTGCGCAAGGACATCCCCTTCACCTTCGCGATGATGACGATTGGAACGCTCGCGCTCACCGGCTTCGGCATTCCGCACACCGAAATCGGCTTCGCCGGTTTCTTCTCGAAGGACGGGATCATCGAGGCGGCCTACGCCGCGAGCGCCCACAGCACGGCAGCCATGCTCGGTTTCGTGTCGACTGTGGTCGCGGCTGGTCTGACTTCCTTCTATTCGTGGCGTCTGGTGTTCATGACCTTCTTCGGGCATCGCGCGACCCATCACGTTCACGAGAGCCACGCAGAAGATGAGCCGACCGCGCAGGAGCTCGCCCATGCGGAAGGCGTGGACGACCATGCGCATCATCACGACGACCACGGCCATCATGGCCATGGCGAGCATTCCCCGCATGAGTCCCCGCTAGTAATGCTCGTCCCGCTGGCGGTTCTGGCGCTCGGCGCCATAGGCGCTGGCTTCGTCTTCGAGCCTTATTTCGCGGGCCACGATTACGATGAATTCTGGAAGGGCGCGCTCTTCACGGGCGAGCACAACCACATCCTTCACGCCCGTCACGAAATACCGGCGTGGGTGGGCTTCGCGCCCTCGACCATGATGGCGCTGGGCTTCCTGGTGTCGCTCTATGTCTATGTGCTCGCGCCCGGAACCGCGCAAAAACTGGCCGGCGCCCTGCCGCGTCTCTACCAGTTCCTGCTGAACAAGTGGTATTTCGACGAGCTCTATGACGCCATCATCGTGAGGCCTGCCTTCAAGATCGGTCGTCTTTTCTGGAAGGGCGGAGACGGCGCGATCATTGACGGGCTCGGTCCCGACGGCGTCGCGGCGCGTGTCGCGGATGGCGCGCGGATCGCCGTGCGCCTGCAAACAGGGTTCATCTACAACTATGCTTTCGCCATGCTGATCGGCGTCGCCGCCATTGTCACTTGGTTTGTCGCCGGAGGGCTTCGCTGATGTTCGGGTTCGGCATTCTTTCCGGCCTTACGTTTCTCCCGCTGGTCGGCGCCGCATTCCTGCTGACCCAGCGGGGCGACGACGAAGCGACGCTGCGCAACATTCGCTGGGCGACATTCTTCACGACGCTCGCGACCTTCGCGCTCTCGCTCTATATCTGGATGGGCTTTGATCCCTCGAACCCGGCCTTCCAGTTCGTCGAGGAGAAGAACTGGTTTGGCTCCGGTCTGATCTACAAAATGGGCGTCGACGGCTTTTCCATGCCGCTCGTGCTGCTCACGACTTTCGTCATGCCTTTCGCGATCCTGGCGTCCTTCGAGTCGGTCACGAAACGCGTGAAGGAGTATATGATCGCCTTCCTCGTGCTCGAGACCCTGATGATCGGCGTCTTCTGCGCGCTCGATCTCGTTCTCTTCTATCTCTTTTTCGAAGGCGGCCTCATTCCGATGTTCCTGATCATCGGAATCTGGGGCGGCAAACGCCGTGTCTATGCGAGCTTCAAGTTCTTCCTTTACACGCTCGCCGGCTCGCTTCTGATGCTCATCGCGATCCTCGCGATGTATAATCAGGCGCATACGACCGATATCACGGTGCTGCTGAAGACGGACTTCCCGAAGGAGATGCAGACCTGGCTCTGGCTCGCTTTCTTCGCCTCTTTCGCGGTGAAGATGCCGATGTGGCCGGTTCACACCTGGCTGCCTGACGCACACGTGGAGGCGCCGACGGCGGGCTCGGTGATCCTGGCGGCGATCCTGTTGAAGATGGGCGGCTACGGCTTCATCCGCTTCTCTCTGCCCATGTTCCCGGATGCGTCGGTGTATTTCGCGCCGCTCGTGTATGCGATGTCGGTCATCGCGATTGTCTATACCTCGCTGGTCGCTCTTGTGCAGGAAGACATCAAAAAGCTCATTGCCTATTCGTCCGTGGCCCATATGGGCTATGTCACGATGGGCCTTTTCACGATGAACGCACAGGGCGTCCAGGGCGCCATGTTCCAGATGATCTCGCACGGATTCGTATCGGGCGCGCTCTTCCTCTGCGTTGGCGTGATCTATGACCGGATGCATACCCGCGAGATTGCGGCCTATGGCGGTCTGGTGAATCGTATGCCGGTTTACGCCTTCGTCTTCATGCTCTTCACCATGGCGAATGTCGGCCTGCCGGGGACGACCGGCTTCATCGGAGAATTCCTCTCGCTGGCGGGCGCCTTCAAGGCCAATAGCTGGGTGGCGCTCTTTGCGACGAGCGGCGTGATCTTCTCGGCCGCCTATGCGCTCTATCTCTACCGGCGCGTGGTCTTTGGCGCGCTGGAGAAGGCGAGCCTCAAGGACATGGTGGACCTCACGCCCCGCGAGATCGCGATCTTCGCGCCGCTCGTGTTGCTGACGGTCTACTACGGTGTGCTGCCGGGGCAGATTCTGACCTCGACGCAAGCATCGGTCGACAATCTCATCCAATCGCATACGGCGCTGCTCGATGCGGTGAAGCTCGCCGCCGCCGGCCACTGACGGACAGCCTGAAATGTCTTTCCTCGCAGAACTTGCGCTTCATTTCCTCCCCGAGGTGATCCTCGCCGTCGGCGTGATGATCCTCATCCTCATCGGCGCCTGGCGTGGCGAGCGCGGCTTCAGCCTCGTCGACGAAATGGCGGTTGCGATCCTCGGCCTTGCCGTGCTCGCGATCGTCCTGTCCAGCAAACAGGGCGACACGGCCGTCTTCGACGGCGCCTTCATCGACGACGCCTTTTCACGTTTCGTGAAGGCGCTGACCCTGATCGGGGCCATGGCGTCCATCCTCATGTCGGTCGATTGGTTGCAGCGCAACGGGCTCGAGAAGTTCGAATATCCCGTGCTGATCATCCTCTCGACACTCGGCATGATGCTGCTGATTTCGGCCGACAATCTGATCGCGCTCTATCTCGGCCTCGAGCTGATGTCTCTCGCGCTCTACGTGATGGCCGCATTCGCGCGGGACGACGGCCGTTCATCCGAGGCGGGCCTGAAATATTTCGTGCTCGGCGCGCTCTCCTCCGGCATGATGCTCTACGGCTCGTCGCTGCTCTATGGCTTTTCGGGGACCGTTTCGTTCGATGGCATCGCCCAGGCGGTGACCAACTCTCCGCCCGTCGGCGTGATCTTCGGCCTCGTTTTCGTGCTCGCGGGCCTGGCCTTCAAAATGTCGGCCGCTCCCTTCCATATGTGGACGCCTGACGTTTATGAAGGCGCGCCGACGCCTGTCACCGCCTTCTTCGCCTCGGCCGCCAAAATGGCTGCGGTCGCGATTACGGTTCGCGTCGTGATCACGGCCTTCCCGGCCATCACCGTGCAATGGCGCCAGATCATTGTGTTTCTCGCCATCGCCTCGACGCTGCTTGGCTCCTTCGCGGCGATCGGCCAGACCAACATCAAGCGTCTGATGGCCTATTCGTCGATCGGTCACATGGGCTTCGCGCTCATTGGCCTCGCGGCCGGCAATGAGGCGGGCGTCAAGGGCGTCGTCATCTATCTCGCCGTTTATCTGGTGATGACGCTCGGCTCCTTCGCGGCGATCCTGGCAATGCGGATCGACGGGAGGAATGTCGAGAACATCTCCGATCTCGCGGGTCTGTCGCGAACCAATAGCGTGATGGCCTTCTTCCTCGCGATGCTGATGTTTTCCCTCGCGGGCATACCGCCGCTGGCCGGCTTCTTCGCGAAATATTACGTGCTGCTGGCAGCCGTCGACGCGGGGCTCTATCCGCTCGCCGTTATCGGCGTGCTGGCGAGCGCTGTGGCGGCTTTCTACTATCTGCGAGTCGTCAAGGTCATGTATTTTGACGAGCCGGCGCCCGGCTTCGACCGCTCGCCCTTCGCCATCCGCGCGGTTCTCGCGGTGTCGACCATTGCGGTGCTTGGTTTCTGGCTCTATCCGGCTCCGTTGATGGATGCGGCGAGCGCCGCGGCCAAGTCGCTGTTCTGACCGAGGGAGCCTGCGCGTGCAACTCGGTCCCGTTGCGCGCGCGCAAGGCGTCCGTCTGCTGACTCTCGGTGAGGTCGACTCGACCAATGAGGAGGCGCGCCGGCTTGTCGAAACCGGGGAACGTGGTCCGCTCTGGATCGTCGCGACGCGCCAGACGAAGGGACGCGGTCGGCTGGGGCGCGAGTGGGTTTCGCCTGTCGGGAACTTATATGCGAGCTACGTCTTCGGCGATTTTGACGAGCCTCGGCTCGCCCCGCAGTTGGGTTTCGTGACCGGCGTCGCCGCGATGAGGGCCTTGCGGGCTTGCGCCGGCGACCAAAATTTTCAATTGAAATGGCCGAATGACATGCTTTTCGAGGGTGCCAAGCTCGGGGGGATTTTGCTCGAAGGGATCGCGTCGGCGGCGCCGCTAGCCATCATCGGCGTTGGGATCAATGTCGCCGACGCGCCCTCGGATCTGCCCTATCCCGCCCGCGCGCTCGCATCCTTTGGAGCGGCCGCGCCATCGGCGGATAGCCTTTTCGCCGTGTTCACTGACTCGCTCTGTGAGGCGCTCGATCTCTGGCGCGGGGGCGATGGCTTTTCAACGGTCCGGGAAGAATGGTTGCGCTCGGCCTCGGGCTTGGGTGAAAGGATTCGCGTGGCGATGACCGCTGAGACGGTTGAGGGCCGCTTCGAGACCATCGACGCGACGGGTCGCATGGTGCTGGATACGGCGAATGGATTGCGGGTCATCGAAGCGGGCGACGTGCTGATCGGTCCGCGCTCAGCCGAGGGGGCGCGCGGATGACGGCCGGTGCGGAGGCAAGTTTCGTTTTCACGCCTTTCGGCGGCGTCGGCGAGATCGGGATGAATCTCGCGCTTTACGGCTATGGCCCCCCGCGCGCGCGGAAATGGCTGATGGTTGATTGCGGCCTCGGCTTTCCCGGCGCCGATCTTCCTGGCATCGACGTCGTTTATCCCGACATCGCCTTCGTCGAGAAAATCGCGAGGGATCTCGTCGCCATCTGCATCACCCATGCGCATGAGGACCATATCGGCGCGCTTGCGACGCTCTGGCCCAAGCTCAAATGCAAGGTCTATGCGACGCCGTTCGCAGCGGGGCTTCTCGAAGTGCGTCGGCTGAACGAGCCAGGCGCGCCGAAGATCGACATTCACACCGTTCAGGCCGGCGCCGTTCTCGACCTCGACCCATTCAGGGTCGAATATATCGCCGTCGCGCACTCCATACCGGAGGCCAATGCGCTCGCCATTCGGACGCCGCTGGGCACGGCGCTGCATACGGGTGACTGGAAGATCGATCCCGAACCCGGCGTCGGCAATCGCATCGACGAGGCGCGGCTGCGCGCGCTCGGGGACGAGGGCGTCGACGTTCTCATCTGCGATTCGACCAATATTCTCCGAGAAGGCGACAGTTTCTCCGAAAGCGACGTCGCGCGCGTATTGCGCCCGCTCATCGCCGAGGCGCCGGGCCGCGTGCTCGTGACGACCTTCGCATCCAATGTCTCGCGCCTGCGCGCCATCGCCGAGGCGGCGCAAAGCTGCGGGCGGACGGTCGTCGTCGCGGGGCGCGCCATGGACCGCGTGGTGCAGGTTGCGCGGGAATGCGGCTATCTCGATGGGCTGCCCGGGTTCCACGCGCCGGAGATGCTCGCCAATCTGCCGCGGGAGAAGACGGTCGTCATCGCCACGGGCAGCCAGGGCGAACCGCGCGCCGCGATGATGCGCGCGTCCCAGAACGACCATCCCTGGATCAAGCTCGTTCAGGGGGACCGCGTCATTTTCTCCTCGCGGGCGATCCCGGGCAATGCGCGCGAGGTGCATCGCGTCATCAACAATCTCTGCAATCTCGGGATCGAGGTGATCACCGACCACGATCACCTTGTCCACTGTTCCGGCCATCCCCGCCGGGGCGAAGTGCGGCAGATGTACGAGTGGGTGCGGCCGAAAAGCGCGGTGCCAGTGCATGGCGAGGCGCATCATCTGACCCAGCACGCGGCCTTCGCCCGATCCTGCGGCGTGGAGCATGTGGTCTCGGCGCGCGACGGCCATATGGTGCAACTGCTGCCCGGCCCGCCCTCGATCATCGATCAGGTGCCGCACGGCCGTCTGCTCAAGGATGGCGACATCGTCATCAGCGAAGACGACGGCGCGGTGCGCGAGCGCAACAAGCTTGCCTTCGCGGGCGTGGTGTCCATCGCGCTTGCCGTGGACAAGAAGGGCGAGATGGTGGGCGACCCAGACGTGGTTTTCGCCGGCGTGCCGAAGAAGGGGAAGTTCGGCGAAGATATGGGCGAGGTCATCGACGAGGCGCTGTTTGCGACCTTCGAGGGCCTGCCGCGCGCTCGCCGACGGGACGCCAACACGGTTTCGACCGCGATCGAGCGCTCGGTGCGCGGCGCCGTGAGTTCGGTCTGGGGAAAAAAGCCGCTCGTGCATGTGATGGTTGTCTCGGCCTGATTTACTGGGGTTTTGGGACCCGAAGAGCTAAACTCGCGGGCAATGGGCGAGTCGGGCATCATGAAAAAGCCGAGCTTCTACGAATTCTTTGCCGGCGGCGGAATGGCGCGCGCGGGGCTCGGACCCGGCTGGACCTGTCTCTTCGCCAATGATTTCGATGCGAAAAAAGCCGAAAGCTACCGGCTGAACTGGGGCGCCGGGGCGCTGCATGTCGGCGACGTGAAGGCGGTGACGACGGCGCAGTTGCCAGGGCAGGCCGATCTCGTCTGGGCGTCTTTCCCCTGCCAGGATCTTTCCCTCGCCGGCGCCGGAGCGGGTCTCAAGGGCGAGCGGTCTGGAACTTTCTGGCCTTTCTGGGCGCTGATGAAGGCTTTGCGCGTCGAAGGCCGTGCGCCGAGGATGATCATTCTGGAAAATGTCTGCGGCGCTTTGACTTCCCATTCAGGCAAGGACTTTCAGTCGATTTGCGCGGCTCTGGCCGAGGGTGGTTATCGGTTCGGAGCGCTGGTGATCGACGCCGGGTTGTTCTTGCCGCAGTCACGGCCGCGTTTGTTCATTATCGCCGTGGACGACAACGTAGCAATTCCCGCCCTGCTAACTGGCGAGGCGCCAAGCCTGCCCTTCCATACCAAGGCGCTGCGAACAGCTTACGCGCAGCTGGATGCAAGTCTAAAGGCTGGCTGGTTGTGGTGGAGCTTGCCGGCGCCGGGACGGCGGAACAAAACGCTCGTCGAGGTCATCGAAGACGAACCAGCAGATGTGCCGTGGCACAGCGCCGCGGAAACCCGCACGCTTATCGGAATGATGAGCGACGTAAATCTAGCCAAGATCGAGGATGCCAAACGTGCTGGCCGTAAAATGGTTGGGACGCTCTATCGGCGCACCCGCTACATGGCCGGACAGAAAATCCAGCGCGCCGAAGCGCGCTTCGACGATATTGCCGGCTGCCTGCGCACCCCGGCGGGCGGATCCAGCCGGCAATTCGTCCTGCTGGTGGAGAAGGGCAGGGTGCGCTCACGGCTGATGTCTGCGCGAGAGACCGCCCGGCTGATGGGCCTGGAAGACGACTATCGGCTGCCCGAGCGCTATAACGAGGCCTATCATCTGACCGGCGACGGCGTGGTGGTTGATGTGGTCCGGTACATTTCCGAACGTATTCTTTGGCCAATGATCGAAAGCCGCAAGCGTAACGAAGTGGAAAAGCTGCATGTCAATCACGCCATGCAAAAAAAACCCGGAGCTGAATCAGCGCATCGAAGAGTTCGCCGAGGTCTTGAAGACCAAGGCGCATCTTCTGGCTGATTACGGGTTGTCGGAATCGGACTTCTATAATTCAGGTTTATTTCGCGGGTCTGTTGAAAGAATTCGCGGTCAGTTCTCGGCCACGATGCGCGAAAAGCGTGAATTCGTCAGGCGTGTGCTGAGTTACATGCAAGACAGGAATTATATAGCAAATTTCGACTCGTCCGGCGGCAAAAATAGATATGATTATACTGTCGAACTTCCCAGCGGGAAGATAGCTGTCATCGAGTTAAAAGGCGGCCTTGACGGGAACAATACGAATATCTTCGAAAGACCTGCCCATGCGAACGAGTTGATCGTTTGGAGCGTCAGCACGAACCAGGGCGGCGATCCGCGTCGCAATGTCTGGTCTGGTTTGCATACCCGGCTGAGCGCCGAAATGATTTCGAACAATAAACAGGTTGACGGGTTGATTGTTTGGGGCTGGGTATGTGGCACGTTGGGACGCCGATGTCCGAAGCTCGAGGCTGATCCCACGCGGATAACGGCGATAGCTCAATTCGAATTGCCGCCGCCGTGCATCTACCTTTTTCCCGCGACAATTCCCGAGGTGCGCAACAATGCTTCGCCGAGCGGGCAACCTCTGGAGTGCGTCGAAATTCTGCACGCTTTCCATCAATGTTTCAAAGGCGCTGCAGAGGACGTAAGTTTTGTCGATTTCGAGGTCGCTTACCGAGGCGCCGACACTGTCAGAAGGACGACGGTGCGTCGGGGTGGAATTGTCGTCCAACAATCGGACTGCACGCCAATACAGCGGCGGTGAAGTGCCGAAGGAAACGCGCGCCCAGCGCGCCGCCATCATGCGCGCGGTGAAATCGCGCGACACTTCCCCCGAGCTTGCCGTCCGCGCGCTTTTGCGCGCCTTCGCGCCGGGCTATCGGCTGCATCGCAAGGATGTTCCCGGCAACCCCGACATCGCTTATGTCGGGCGCAAGCAGGCGATCTTCGTGCATGGCTGTTTCTGGCACGGGCACGATTGCGCGCGCGGGGCGCGTATGCCCAAGGCAAACGCCGATTACTGGCGCGAAAAGATTGCGCGCAATCGCGCCCGCGACGCGGCGCACCGCGCCCGTCTTTCGGAACTGGGCTGGCGCGCGCTCACGGTCTGGGAATGCGAATTGAAAGAGAAAAGCGCGCTCGAAAAGAAGCTGCGCGATTTTTTACGGAGCTGACCCCGACAAGTTGAATGTTTGGCTGCGTCTGTGGTTAACGCTCGTCAAGGATTGCGCGGGCGCCGCCGGCGGGCCGTTGCTATGCTTGCGCGAAACCTGTTCGCAGGAGGAGGCCATGATCATCCTGGCTTTGACCTCGCTTGGCTTGAGCCAAAAGCTGCTGATCTATCAACGCATGGCGGATGCGTTGGCGCAGGCGGTCATGACGCCGCCGTCGGAAGCCGACAAGGCGCGCATCTACAGGATGCCGAGCGCCGTGGAGAAACAGGGCGGCGTCTCGCTCGTCGGTTTGAGCAAGGGGGTTTTCGTTGGAGGGGTGGTAAAAGTGGGAATGATTTCGATCGGCGAAGGGCGTGGCGCGCAAGCCGCCAAGGCGCAACTGCTGGCGGCCATGGCGCCGGGGATGTTGGGGGAAGGTCAGAAAGCGCGCAGATGAAAGCCGCCGGGGCGCGAGCCGCGGCGGCCGAAAGGGGCAGGCGCGCTGGGCGCCCCTCAGTCCTTGGCGCGCTCGACGTAAGAGCCGTCTTCCGTCTGGATGACGACGCGCGTGCCGCTCTGGATGTGCGGCGGCACCATGACGCGGGCGCCGTTGGCGAGCTTGGCGGGCTTGTAGGAGGAAGACGCCGTCTGGCCCTTCATGGCCGGCTCGGTCTCGACGATCTCGAGGGTCACGCGCTGCGGCAACTGGATCGCGACCGCCTGGCCGTTGAACATGGAGAGGATGCACTGCATGCCCTCCTGAAGCCACTGCGCCTGATCGCCGATCGTGTCTCCCGGCACGGCGACCTGCTCGTAATTGGCCTGATTCATGAAATGATAGCCGTCGTCGTCCTGATAAAGGAAGCTGTAGTCCTGGTCCTCGACAAAGGCGCGCTCGACCTGCTCGGTGGTCTTGTAGCGGTCAGAGACCTTCACCCCGTCCGAAAGGCGGCGCATGTCGATCTGCGTCGTGGGAGTGCCCTTGCCGGGGAAGAAACTCTCCGCAGTCAGAACGACGTAGAGCTGCCCGTCCTCACGCTCAATGATGTTGCCCTTGCGAATCGAGCTGGCGATGACTTTCACAGGTTCGCTTCCTTCATTGCCGGCGGCCGCGCCGGCTCGCGTTCATTGCCGGCCACGGCCGGGCTGGTCTATGAACGGGGGTAAGACCATATTTCGCGCGCCTCGGCAAATCCCGCCGCAAGCAGCACGATCGCGATTGTCGCGACCGGGACGCGCTCGGGAGGCTTCATGACGCGCGCTTCGCCCTGGTGGGCACGGGATGTTTACGCCGATCGCAAGCCCTTTCTCAAGGCGCGCGGCGCAATAACGGCGGCGACGCGGCGATTTTTCGCGGCCGAAGGCTTCACGGAAGTGGAAACCGCGGCCTTGCAGGTCTCGCCCGGCAATGAGACGCATCTTTCCGCCTTTTCGGCCGAGCTGATCGGGCCGGAGGGCGCCAGAAGCCGCCTCTATCTCCACACCTCGCCCGAGTTTTCCTGCAAGAAGCTACTCGCCGCGGGCGAGGAGCGGATTTTCACGCTGTCGCGGGTGTTCAGGAACCGCGAGCGCTCCGCCCTGCATCATCCGGAATTCACCATGCTCGAATGGTATCGGGCCGGCGAGCCGACGCTGCGGCTCTACGAGGACTGCGCCGGTCTCGCCGCCGCCGCGGCGCAGGCCGCGGGGACGAGCGATTTCACCTGGCGAGGGCGTGTGTGCGACGCTTTCGCCGAGCCGGAGATCGTCACCGTCTGCGAAGCCTTCGGGGCTTACGCCAGCATTGATCTGGAGGCGCTGCTCGATGATCGGGACGGGCTGGCCCGCGCCGCCGCGCGCGACGGAATCCGCGTCGCCGAGGATGACAGCTGGTCCGATCTCTTCAGCAAGATCTTGTCGGAGAAAGTCGAAAGCCGGCTTGGAAGCGAGCGGCCGACCATCCTGACCGACTATCCGGTGAGCGAGGCGGCGCTGGCGCGCGTGAACGGCGACGATCCGCGTTTCGCCGATCGCTTCGAGCTTTACATTTGCGGGGTCGAGGTCGCGAATGGTTTCGGAGAGCTGACAGAGCCAGAGGAACAGCGCCGTCGCTTCGAAGCGCAAATGGCGGAAAAAGAACGGATTTACGGCGAACGCTATCCGATCGACGAGGATTTTCTGGCGGCGCTCTCCGCCATGCCGCCGGCCTCGGGGGTGGCGCTTGGATTCGACCGGCTGGTCATGCTCGCGACGGGCGCCGAGCGGATCGAGCAGACGCTCTGGACGCCCGTGGCGGAGCGGGGCGCCGGGCGCTGACGCTCAACGATGCAGCAGCATCACTAGCGGCAGCACGCCCGCGACGCCGGCGATGACGCAGGCAAGCCAAAGCGCCTCCAGACGCGCTTGCAGGGATGGCCCGCAGGCCGCGTAAGATGTCGCGCGGGCGGGCTTTTCGAAATCCGAGGAGAGGCCGGGGGCGCGCCGGGAGGCAAGGGGCTCGTAAACTTCTATGGTCATGGATCGGACCTTTGTTCTACTAGATGATAAGATTACTGGACTAAATCATACAGGTCAACAAGTGTTCTTTGGCGAAAAATACAACTTAGTTTTGTGGTATGTCGGGCGCCACGCTGGACGATTAGCGGTGGAGAAGCGGCCGGATTGCCATTAGACGCTTTCGCGACAACGGCGCCGTGCGGGCGCTCCTCTCGATTCTGGTTGAATGGCCGAAAAAGCTCTCCGCTCCCTCTCCGACCTCCAATCCGCTGGCCTGTTGGCGCCGGCAAGCGATGCGGCGCTGCGCGCGGTCGAGGCGCGCTACAGCGTCGCGGTGACGCCGGAAATCGCCGGGCTGATCGACCGCGCCGATCCCGCCGACCCCATCGCCCGCCAGTTTCTGCCAGACGCGCGCGAAATCGTGACCCTGCCGCAGGAGCGCGACGATCCGATCGGCGATGCGGCGCACAGCCCCGCGCCGGGGATCGTCCATCGCTATCCCGATCGCGTCCTGCTGAAGCTTCTCACCGTCTGTCCGGTCTATTGCCGGTTCTGCTTCCGCCGCGAGACGGTGGGGCGAGGCAAGGGCGATCTCCTCGGCGACGCAGAGGTCGAGCGCGCGCTCGATTACATCGCGCGCACGCCGGAAATTTTCGAGGTTATCCTTACCGGCGGCGATCCGCTGATGCTGTCCGCGCGCCGCCTGTCCGCCGTGGCGCGCCGGCTCGCCAAGATCGGGCATGTCGCGCTTCTGAGGGTTCACAGCCGCGCGCCGACGGCGGCGCCCGAACTCGTGACGGCGGCGCGCCTAGCGGCCCTCAGCGAAAGCGGCAAGGCGCTTTACGTCGCGCTGCATGTCAATCATGCGCGGGAACTCTCGGCCGCCGCCCGCGCGGCCATCGCGCGGCTTCGCGCGGCGGGCGCGACGCTTCTCTCCCAGACCGTGCTGCTCGCCGGGGTAAACGACGACCCGGACATTCTCGAGCGGCTGATGCGCGAGCTGCTGACGCTGGGCGTGAAGCCCTATTATCTGCATCATCCCGACCTTGCGCCCGGCACGCGCCATTTTCGCCTCAATATCGAGGCAGGAAAGCATCTCTACGCCGAGCTCGCGGGCCGCCTGACGGGGATCGGCGTGCCGGCCTATGTGCTCGACATCCCCGGCGGCTTCGGCAAGACGCCGGTCGCGGGCATGGAGCCGGACGGCGCCGGCGGCTGGCGCGTGACCGATAGAGCCGGACGCGTGCACATCTATCGGGACGACCTTTAGACTTGGCCGCTGGACTTGGCCGCTAGACTTGGCCAAGGCTTGGCGATTCGATCTCCCTTGGAGACCTGCGTTGCGCAGACTGACGCTTTTTCTACTTCTGCTGGTTTCGTCGCTGCTTACCCTCGTGGCCGCCGCCGACGAGCCGCCGGCGACGATCGAACAGGTCAACGCCCGGCTCGACCGGACGCGCGCCACGCTCGACGAGCTTCACAAGAGCCTCGAAGACAATAATCTCTCCGACCGCGCGCTGCGCCAGCTGCGCGAGCGCATCGAGCCCATGCGCCATGAGCTCGAGGAAACGATCGATCTGCTGACCCCGAGGCTTGCCGCTGTCGAGGCCCGCTTGAAGGAGCTGGCGCCGGCTGCGAAGCCCGCTGAGCCGCCCGCCCCCGCCCAGGCTCAGGCTCCGCCCCCGCCGCCGGCGGCTCCCGCGCCGGCGGTCGATGCGAAGGCCGCGCCGCTGCCGCCCGTGAGGCCCGGCGCCGTAAAGCCTGCGGCGAAGCCCGACGCCGCCAAGGCGCAGCCGCCGCCTCCGCCGCCTCCCCCGGCCGCAGCGGCCGAACCGCAGCCGGGATCGGCCGAGGCGAGCGCCAGCGCCGAGCTGGTCGAGCAGCGCAAGGCTTTCGACGCCATCGACGCCACGCTCAAGCGCGCCCGCGCCATGCTGCTGGAGGCGCGTCAGCTCGGCGTCGCCATCCTCGCCCGCCAGCGGGCGCTTTTCGCCCAGACGCTCTTTCTCAAGACCAACGGGCTGTTCTCGGTCGATCTGTGGCGCGCGGCGTTGGCTGACGCGCCGGAGGTCGCATCCGAAGGCGCGCGCTTCCTTTCCGACCGCTTCGCCAATTTCATGAGCAGGCTGGAAAGCCGGCGGGCGGAGTTTCTCGCCGTCGTGCTGGCGATCTTCCTGGCGCTTCCGCCGGCGCTCTGGCTGGCCCGGCGCGTCTTGACGCGCGACCATTCAGGAAGGACGCCGACGCCGATGCGGCGGGCCGCCGGGGCGGGCTGGACGGCGATCGTCGCGGCGGCGGTTCCCGTCGGCGCGGCCGCCGCGCTGGGCGCCGCGCTGGAAGGGTTCGACCTTCTCGACGCCTCCGGCGAGCCGATCTGGCGCAACATCTTCGATGGGATCGCGCGCATCGCCTTCGTCTATGGCGCGGCCCTCGCTGTCTTTGCGCCCAAGCAGCCCGCCTGGCGCGTGATCGATCCCGGCGACCGGCTGGCGAGATTGTTCGTCCGGCTGCTGACCGCCGCCGCCGTCGTGCTGTCGCTCAGGAGCTTCGCCGAGCACATTGCGGAGGTCGTTCAGGCCAGCCTGCCGGTGGTGATCGTGTCGCGCGGCGTGGGCGTGATGATCGTCGCGGCGCTCCAGCTCGTCGCCGTCGTTTCGCTCTCGCCCGACCGGGTCGCCGCCACGGGAGAGGCGGGCGCGACGCGCGAGGGCCGAGACTGGATTACGGTCACGCGCCTTCTCGGAACGCTTGGCCTCATCCTGATCGTGGGGGCCTGCGCCCTCGGCTATGTGACATTCGCCAATTTCGTGATCTTCCAGACAGCCTGGACGGCGACGGTGGCCTTCGCGCTCTATGTCGTCGTGGTCCTGTCGGCCGGCGGCGTCGAGCACGCCTTCTCCGAAAAAGGCATTCTCGGCCGCACGCTCATTTATGGGCTCGGCGTGAAGCGGGAGCAGCTCGCGCCGATCGGCGTGGTGCTCGCGGGCATCGTCACGCTTTTCGCCTGGGGCGTCGCAGCGCTCCTCGCCATCGCGCCCTTCGGCTACGAGTCGAACGACATACTGGCGTCGGTCCGCGCCGCCTTCTTCTCCATCAAGGTCGGCGACGTCACCATCTCGCTATCCTCGGCAATCGTCGCCATCGCCCTGTTCTTCGTCGTGCTGGCGGCGGCGCAGGGGGTGCGTCGCTGGCTCGACACGCGCGTTTTGCCGCTGACGCGGCTCGACGTGGGGCTGCGCAGTTCGATCAACGCCACGCTCGGCTATGCGGGCGTGATCGCCGCCGCGATGATCGGCATGTCGAGCCTCGGCATCGGCGTCGAGAGGCTCGCCATCGTCGCGGGCGCGCTGTCGGTCGGCATCGGCTTCGGCCTTCAGTCGATCGTCAACAATTTCGTCTCCGGCCTCATCCTGCTCTGGGAGCGCGCCATCAGGGTCGGCGACTGGGTCGTGATCGGCGACGAACAGGGCTATGTGAAGCGCATCAATGTGCGCTCGACCGAGATCGAGACCTTCGACCGTGCGACCATGATCGTGCCGAACTCCAATCTTGTCAGCGGCGTCGTCAAGAACTGGCTGCGCGGCGACAAGATTGGTCGAATCAAGGTGGCGCTCGCGCCGCATTCGGGCGTCGATCCCGAGAAGATGCGGGACATCATGCTCGCCGCCGCCAGGGCGCAGGAGGACGTGCTGCGCATTCCGGCCCCGCAGGTGATGTTCCTCGGCATGGAGGCGTCGAGCTTCAAGTTCGAGCTCTGGTGCTATGTGGCGGATGTGGAGAAATCCTCGCGGGTGCGCAGCGATCTGCACTTCGACCTGCATCGGCGGCTCTCGGAAGTCGGGATAAAGATGGCCGCAACGTCCGAGCCGGCCAAGACCATTCTGGAGCTTCCCGAACTCGACAAGCTCGCCGCCGCCGCCGCGGCGAGCGCGCTCGCCATGGAAAGCGGGATCGTGCAGCTCGCGTCGCCGGACGACTCCTCTGTCGAAGACGCGCGGCAAAAGTCCCAGGACGCCGAGGCCAAGGAGGACGCCTGACGGCGGCGCCCCTTCGCGGTCATTCCTGTTCCCCCGGCGCGGCGCCCGTGTTAGAGGGGCGCTCCCGTAGGTCGATCAGGAAATCCGCCCGAAAATGTCGCAGGTCGTCACCCGTTTCGCGCCGTCTCCCACCGGTTTTCTGCATATCGGCGGCGCGCGCACCGCGCTGTTCAACTGGCTCTACGCCAAGCGCCACGGCGGCCGGATGATGCTGCGCATCGAGGACACCGACCGCGAACGCTCCACCCAGGCGGCGATCGACGCGATCATCGACGGGATGAAGTGGCTCGGCCTCGATTGGGACGGCGACATCGTCTATCAATTCTCGCGAGCGCCGCGTCACCGCGAAGTCGTCGAGGAGCTGCTGGCGAAGGGCAAGGCCTATCGCTGCTACGCCACCGCGCAGGAGCTCGAGGAGATGCGCGAGCTGGCGCGCGCCGAGAAGCGCCCGCCGCGCTATGACGGCCGCTGGCGCGACCGCGATCCCGCCGAAGCGCCCGCCGGCGCGCCCTTCGTCGTTCGCCTTGCGTCGCCGCTCGACGGCGAGACCGTGATCGAGGACGCCGTGCAGGGCAGGGTGGTCTTTCCCAACAAGGACATCGACGATTTCGTGCTGCTGCGCTCCGACGGCACGCCGACCTATATGCTCGCCGTCGTCGTTGACGACCACGACATGGGCGTGACGCAGATCATTCGCGGCGACGATCATCTGACCAACGCCGCGCGCCAGAAGCATATTTACGAGGCCATGGGGTGGGAGACGCCCGCCTTCGCACATATTCCGCTCATTCACGGGCCGGACGGCGCCAAGCTCTCCAAGCGCCATGGCGCGCTCGGGGTCGACGCCTACCGGGCCATGGGCTATCTGCCGGCGGCGCTGCGCAATTATCTCGTCAGACTCGGCTGGAGCCAGGGCGACAAGGAGTTTTTCTCCCTTCCGGAGATGATCGAGTCGTTCGATCTGGCGCAGGTGCATCGCTCGCCCGCGCGTTTCGATTTCGCCAAGCTCGAAAACATGAACGGGCACTATCTGCGCGACACGCCCGACGACGAGCTCTTCGCGATCCTCCTTGCGACGCTGCCCTATCTTGAGGGCGGCCCCACCGTGCTGGCGGCGCTCGACGACGGGAAGCGCGCGCAGCTTCGCGCCGCTCTGCCGGGGCTGAAGGCCCGCGCCAGGACGCTCAACGAACTCGTCGACGGCGCGGCTTTCCTCTTCGTCACGCGCCCGCTGCCGCTCGATGAGAAGGCGGCGAAGCTGCTGACGCCCGAGGCGAAGGCGCGGCTCGGCGCGCTCGGCCCGAAGCTCGCGGCGCTTCCCGACTGGACCGCGGCGGCGACGGAAGGCGTCGTGCGCGATCTTTCCGTCGAGCTCGGCGTCAAGCTTGGCGATCTGGCCCAGCCGCTGCGCGCGGCGCTGACCGGCCGCTCGACGTCGCCGGGCATTTTCGACGTGCTCGAAATCCTCGGACGCGCGGAGAGCCTGGGGCGTATCGCCGACCAGTCGGCCTGAGCGGCCCGATTGCCGATCACATGGCCTCGGCTCTCGCCTTGCTGGCGAGTTTTGAAGCTTGACAGACCCGGCGGTTGATATAGCTTTTTGCACTGCACAAGAGGTCGTCCGCCGCCCTGTATGTGCATAATTCACGGCCTGCCAGCGTTGCGACGCATTTTCGGTTAAGCGTTGTTCGGGCTGGGCCGGCGCCGCCGATTCGCGCGTCCGGGGGCCGACAAGCGAGGTGCGCAATGGCCGAGAACAAGGGTTCCTTCACGATTGGCGGCAAGACGATCGACCTTCCCGTTAAAGAAGGGACATTGGGGCCATCGGTCGTGGACATTCGCCATCTCTACGCCGAGACGGAGATGTTCACCTTCGATCCGGGCTTCACCTCGACGGCGTCCTGCGAATCGAAGATCACCTTCATCGACGGCGACGCCGGTGTGCTTCTCTATCGCGGCTATCCGATCGAACAGCTCGCCGAGCACGGCGATTTTCTCGAGACCTGCTATCTGTTGCTTTACGGCGAGTTGCCGTCGGCGGCGGAAAAGGCCAATTTCGATTACCGGATCACGCGCCACACCATGGTGCACGAGCAGATGGCCCGCTTCTTCCAGGGCTTCCGCCGCGACGCCCATCCGATGGCGGTGATGGTGGCGTCCGTCGGCGCGCTCTCGGCCTTTTATCACGACTCGACCAATATCGCCGATCCCGTGCAGCGCATGGTGGCTTCGACGCGCATGATCGCCAAGATCCCGACGCTCGCGGCCATGGCCTACAAATATTCGATCGGCCAGCCCTTCGTTTATCCGAAGAACGACCTCGATTACACTTCCAATTTCCTGCGCATGTGCTTCGCGGTGCCCTGCGAGGAATACAAGGTCAATCCAGTTCTCTCCCGCGCGCTCGACCGCATCTTCATCCTGCACGCCGACCACGAGCAGAACGCCTCGACGTCGACGGTGCGTCTCTCGGGTTCGTCCGGCGCCAATCCCTTTGCCTGTATCGCGGCGGGCATCGCCTCGCTGTGGGGGCCGGCGCATGGCGGCGCCAATGAGGCGGTGCTGAAAATGCTCGCCGAGATTGGCACGACCGACCGCATTCCGCAGTTCATCGCCCGCGCCAAGGACAAGAACGACCCCTTCCGGCTGATGGGCTTCGGCCATCGCGTCTACAAGAATTACGATCCGCGCGCCAAGATCATGCAGCGCACGACCCGCGAGGTGCTGAACGAACTCGGCGTGAAGGACGACCTGCTCGACGTGGCGCTGGAGCTCGAGCGCATCGCGCTCTCCGACGATTATTTCATCGAGAAGAAGCTTTATCCCAACATCGACTTCTATTCGGGCATCACGCTCAAGGCGATGAACTTCCCGGTGTCCATGTTCACCGTGCTCTTCGCCGTGGCGCGCACGGTCGGCTGGATCGCCCAGTGGAAGGAAATGATCGAGGATTCCGGCTCCAAGATCGGCCGGCCGCGCCAGCTCTACACGGGCGAGAAGCGGCGCGATTATGTGCCCATGTCGAAGAGGTGACGCCAGGCGATAAAGCGCCGCGGCGGAGAAGCTCGCTGTTCCGCTCTCCCAAAACGGCGGCTCATGGAGTAGATGGGGGCCTCTCTCGCCTCTGTCCGGAGCCGCTGTGTCCTCCCAATTTTCCGATATCTGGTTCGAGACGCGGGTCGCCGCGGAAAGCCTGGCCGATTTCGTGGCGGGCGCCCGTCTGCGCCTCGGCGTCACCGGCCTCTCGCGCGCCGGCAAGACTGTTTTCATCACCTCGCTCGTCCATCATCTCACGCGGGCGCTGGCGGCTGGGCGCAAGGCGCATATGCCGGTGTTCCGGGCGTTCTCGGAAGGCCGCATCCTCTCCGCGCATCTCGACCCGCAGCCCGATTTCAACGTGCCGCGCTTCGCCTATGAGGAGCATCTCGCGGCGCTGACCAGCGGGCCTGAGCGTCACTGGCCGCAGTCGACGCGACGCATTTCCGAATTGCGGGTCTCCATCGAATTCAATTCCAAGGCCTGGTCGCTGCGTCACATCGGGCAGGAACATGCGCGGCTCGACATCGACATCGTCGATTATCCGGGCGAATGGCTTCTCGATCTGCCGCTTTTGGGAAAATCCTACGCGCAATGGTCGCGGGAGACGCTGGAGGCGGCGAGCGCCGCGGCCCGCGCGCCCATCGCCGCCGATTGGCGGGGCGCGACGGCCATGGCCGATCCGAAGGCCCGCTATTCGGAGCAGACCGCGCAAAAGCTCGCCCGGCTGTTCACCGACTATCTGCGCGCCGCCAAGACCGAGAGATTCGCCCTCTCCACACTCCCGCCCGGCCGTTTCCTCATGCCCGGCGATCTCGAGGGCTCGCCGGCGCTGACCTTCGCGCCGCTTCCCGTCGAAGAGGGCGAGGAGCTGCCCTTTCGCAGCCTCGGGCGCGAGATGGAGCGCCGTTACGAGGCCTACAAGACCCATGTCGTGAAGCCGTTCTTCCGCGATCATTTCGCGCGGCTCGACCGCCAGATCGTGCTCGTCGACGCGCTTGCCGCCCTGAACTCTGGCCCGGCGGCGGTCCGCGATCTCGAAAATGCGCTGACCGACGTGCTCAACGCCTTCCGCACGGGCCGATCCAATCTCATTGCGCAGATCTTGCGCCCGAAGATCGACCGCATCCTTTTCGCGGCGACCAAGGCGGATCATCTTCACCATACCTGCCACGACCGGCTCGAGGCGATCCTGCGCCATCTGACCAGCCGCGCCATCGCCCGCGCGGAAGGGGTCGGCGCGAGCATCGACGTCATCGCCATGGCCGCCGTGCGCGCGACGCGCGAGGCGATCGTGCGCCACGAAGGCGAGAAGCTCTCCGCCATCGTCGGCACGCCGCTCGAGGGCGAGCGCATTGGATACGATGTGTTCGATGGAATCGCGGAAGGGGCGATTTTCCCCGGCGAGCTCCCCGACGATCCGAAGATGGCGTTTCACGGTGACGCTCTCGCCCTCGACGAGGAGGAGGCGGAGTACCGCTTCCTGAAATTCCGACCGCCGATCGCCAAGTTGGGGAAGGACCGGGAGCCCTTGCCTCTGCCGCATATCCGGCTCGACCGCGCCATGGAGTTTCTCTTTGGCGACAAGCTCGCCTAGGCTGGCGGACACAATCGGCCAGCCGAGGCCGTGATGACCAGAGACGACGCCGCGCTACTTCTCATAAGGCAGGGATTCAGTGGGAGCGCGTCATGGAAAATCATGTCTACAAGGTTGTCGAACTCGTCGGCGCGTCGCCGGACAGTATCGAGGACGCGATCGGCTCGGCCATTCAGCGCGCGGGGCTGACGCTGCGAAATCTGCAATGGTTCGAAGTGGTGCAGATTCGCGGGCGCATCGACAAGGGAAACGTCGAGAAATATCAGGTGACGATCAAGGTGGGTTTCACCCTGGACCTGGAGGGGGGAGCCTAAGTCCGGAGAAGTCGCTGGAGCCTTGGTGGCGGCTCCAGCTTCGGTTCTTCAGCCGGAACGGGTCAGCGCGTCAATGAGTGCGGCTCTTGCCGTTGCCGCCAACGGGCGTGAAATTCGCCCAGAAACGCGCGCCAGCGGCGAGGATGTCCTGCGTGTCGGAGATCGCCCGCCGCGCGTCTTCCGTCGCCATCTCCATATGTTTGACGGTCCAGTTCTGAAAAAGGCCGGCCGTTTCCGTGAGGGATTTCGCCGAGGTCAGCTTGCTGGCCAAATCCGCCGCCATCGACGCCTCATCCTGCAGCCGATCCATCCATTTGCGGTTGGAGCTTTGCAGCCGGTCCCAAAACTGGGACTGCACGTCCGCAAACTCCTCCAGGCGCTGTCGGCCCTCGGCCAGAAATTCGGAAGCCCTCGGCGTGGCTCGCCCGCGATCCGTTTGGCGCTCCTCCTGCTGAGTCATGTGACGCTCCTCATGAGTTGAGTTGGCCAGCCGCCCCGGCAAGGCTATATAGGTCGCATTCCGCGCGGTGGACTCCCCCGGCGCGCGGCTTTCTTTGCGCCGAAGCCCGCGCCTCGGCGCTCGACAATGGTCGCCAATTGATGTATGGGGAGCGGCCTCAACTAAAACAGCGTTCCGAAACGCTCGTCGGCCGAAAGGCTACAGACGAAACGGCAGGAGTTACCATTATGAACATCATCGAGCAGCTCGAGGCCGAACAGGCGGCCAAGCTCATCGAAGGCAAGAAGATTCCGGAATTCCGTCCCGGCGACACGGTCATCGTCAACGTGAAGGTCAAGGAAGGCGACCGTAGCCGCGTCCAGGCCTATGAGGGCGTCGTGATTGCCCGCAACGGCGGCGGCCTCAATGAGAGCTTCACCGTCCGCAAGATTTCCTATGGCGAAGGCGTCGAGCGCGTTTTCCCGATCCACGGGCCGCTGATCGACTCGATCAAGGTCGTCCGTCGCGGCAAGGTCCGCCGCGCCAAGCTCTATTATCTGCGCGACCGCCGCGGCAAGTCGGCCCGTATCGCCGAGCGCGTCGACCACAAGGCCAAGGCCTCGGGCGCGTAAGCTCGCATCCGCAGGATTTTACGCCGCCCGGCGCCAGAGACGGCTCCGGGCGGTTTTCTTTTGCGCACTTGATTCCTCTCTGCGAGCGGGCGCGCGGCTATTTGTTGTCCAGCGGCCCGTTCAGGATCCAGCGGTGACCGAAGGGGTCGCGCAGGCTGGCGTAGCGCGTTCCCCAGAAGGAATTCGTCGGCTGGGTTTCGATCTTTGCGCCCAGTTTGGCAGCGCGGGCGCAGGCGTCGTCCACCTCTTTGGCGCTGTCATATTCGAGACTGATCGAGACGGTGGCGCTGTCGCCCGGCATGGGCACGCGCGTCTGGCCGAGTTCGGGGAAGAAATCCGCAAGCATCACCGAGCCGCCATTGATCAGCAATTCGCAATGGGCGATGCGCAACCCGTCCACCGAGGGCATGATGGCGCGCTGCTTGGCCTCGAAGGCGCCCGTGTAGAAGGCGATGGCGGCGGCGGCCGGGCTGACGGTCAGATAAGGCGCAACCCTCGGTCGGTTCATCCATCTGCCTCCGGAAGGGCCGACAAGGCGTCGCCCCAGTCTTTTTTGCGATTCTCTTCATAGCGAGCCTTGTCCCGCTTGGGCAGGAAAATTTCGCGCAGCCCCGCCGATTCGCAAGCTTTCAGCGTGATCCCCGCCTTGCCGGAGCGCGCCGGGGCAAGGATGCGCCCGGCTGACGGCGCGCCGCTTCGCGCCGCGACGAGATAGGAAAACTTCTCGTCCTCGAAGGGGGCCTCGGCGCCCTTCAGCGCTTTGTGTTCGCGAGAGCGCGGCAGCCTGACCGAGAAATGGCACCAGTCGGGCGGCGAGAGCGGGCAGGGCCGCGCGTGGGGGCAGGGGGCCAGTATAGCGGCGCCAAGTTCGATCAGACGGGCGCGGATGCGCATGAGCCGCGCATGGTCGCGCGGCGTGCCGGGTTCGATGAGGGCGAGGGCGCCGCCCGTTCGCGTCCAGAGCGCGTCGGCGATTTCCGGCAGTTGATGCTCCGGAAGTTCGGTCAGCGCATAGGCGACGACGACAAGATCCCGCGGCGCGGCCGTTTCTGCGCCGAGGCGAGACATATCGGCCGACGCGATCCTGGCCGAGGCGACCCGCGCCTCGCCGCTTTCAGCGGCGAGCGTCGCGGCGAGCGCGAGAAAGGCCGGGCTGCGGTCGAGCATGTCGACGGCGCCGATCTCCGGCCAGATCAGGGTGGCGGCGTAGGCCGCCGCGCCGAGGCCGCAGCCGACGTCGAGCAAGCTTTTCGGCGCGAACTCCGGCTGCTCGGTCGCGACGCGCCCAAGCGCGGCGACGACCGCAGCATAGGTCGCGGGCATCCGTGTCAGCGCATAGGCGAGGGCGTCCGTCTCATTGCGGATCGCGTCGGCGGTCGGCTTGCGGGCGCGGTAGCTCTCGGACAGGCGGCGCGCGCTCTCGGCCAGCTCCTTGCGCGGCCGGCGCTCGAGCTGCGCCGCAATCGCCGCGGCGAGCCCGGCGGGCAGGGCGGGTGACGGACCGCTCATGCCGGGCAAGCGGGCGTCGCGGCGGGCGGACGGCGCGATCTCTCTTCCATGCCGCTTGCGTTACGGTTAGAAGAACCTCAATTCAAGGGGCGCCTTGCTTCTCCCCGCTTGGTCGGGAGGGCGGGCGGCTCCGGTCTCGCCGCTCGCGGGGAGCTTAAGGGAAAAGCCGCAGCCTGCGGCGTTGAGGAAAGTAGATATGTCCGCCAATTCGACCGCGCCGCGCACGCTCTACGACAAGATCTGGGACGACCATGTCGTCGACCGCCAGGACGACGGCGCCTGCCTGCTTTACATCGACCGGCACCTTATCCACGAAGTGACGAGCCCGCAGGCCTTCGAGGGGCTGCGCATGACCGGCCGCACGGTGCGCGCGCCGCAGAAGACGCTCGCCGTCGTCGATCACAATGTGCCGACGACCGACCGCTCTCTCCCGATCGAGGACCCGGAAAGCAAGGCGCAGGTCGAGCAGCTCGCGGCCAACGCCAAGGAATTCGGCGTCGAATATTACGACGAGCACGACCGCCGCCAGGGCGTCGTCCACATCGTCGGCCCGGAGCAGGGATTCACGCTTCCCGGCATGACCATCGTCTGCGGCGACAGCCACACCTCGACGCATGGCGCTTTCGGCGCTTTGGCGCACGGCATCGGCACGTCGGAGGTCGAGCATGTGCTCGCCACCCAGACGCTGATCCAGAAAAAGGCCAAGAACATGCTGGTGCAGGTCGACGGCAAGCTCGCCGACGGCGCCACGGCCAAGGACATCATCCTCGCCATCATCGGCGAGATCGGCACGGCGGGCGGCACCGGCTATGTGATCGAATATGCGGGCGAGGCCATTCGCGATCTGTCGATGGAAGGCCGCATGACGGTCTGCAACATGTCGATCGAAGCAGGCGCCCGCGCCGGCCTCGTGGCGCCGGACGAGAAGACCTTCGCCTATCTGAAGGACCGCCCCAAGGGACCCAAGGGCGAGGCCTTCGACATGGCGCGCAAATATTGGGAGACGCTCTATACCGACGAGGGCGCGCATTTCGACAAGGTCATCCGCCTCGACGCCAGCAAGCTCGCGCCGACCGTCACCTGGGGCACCTCGCCCGAGGATGTCGTCGCCATCGATGGAACGGTGCCGACGCCCGACAGCGCCAAGACTCCCCAAAAGCGGGACGCCATCGCGCGCGCGCTGGCCTATATGGGCCTCGAGGGCGGCGAGAAGGTCACCGACATCGAGATCGATCGCGTCTTCATCGGCTCCTGCACCAATGGCCGTATCGAGGATCTCCGCGCCGCCGCGAAGATGGTCGAGGGCAAAAAGGTCCATGAGCGGGTCAACGCCATGGTCGTTCCTGGTTCGGGCCTCGTGAAGGCGCAGGCCGAGGCCGAAGGGCTCGACAAGATCTTCCTCGCTGCGGGCTTCGAGTGGCGCGAGCCGGGGTGCTCCATGTGCCTCGCGATGAATCCGGACCGTCTGGCGCCGGGCGAGCGCTGCGCCTCGACTTCGAACCGTAATTTCGAGGGCCGTCAGGGCTTCAAGGGCCGGACCCATCTCGTCTCGCCCGCCATGGCTGCGGCGGCGGCCGTCGCCGGTCGCTTTGTCGACGTGCGGGAGTGGCGATAGGAAGGACTGAGGAAGGGGGCCGCGGCCCCCTTTTTTCGTTTGTCGCCAAAATCGCCGCGCTCCATGCGCGCCGAGGTCCAGCGCGACTTGTTGAGGCGACGCTACAGGCGCCATAGTCCGCCCATGAGCGAATCATCCATCGACTGGAGCCGGCAGGTCGCCCCGACGCTTGCCGAACTCGAAGCCATCGCTGACGCCGCCTTCGCGGCTCTGCCGTCAAAATTCACGCAACTGTGCGAGGGCGTCGTCTTTCGCGTCGAGGATTTCCCCGACGACGAGACGATGGAGGCCATGGAGTGCGAGACCGAATTCGACCTTCTCGGCCTCTTTCGCGGACGCGGGCTGACGGAGGGCGAGCATCTCGCCGAGACGGGCTCGGAGCCCAATATGGTGTGGCTCTATCGCCGTCCGATTCTCGACTTCTGGGCCGAAAGCGAGGAGACGCTGGGCGACATCGTCACCCATGTGCTCGTGCATGAGATCGGCCATCACTTCGGCCTGTCCGACGAGGACATGGAAGAGATCGAGCGGCAGGCGACGGCGCAGGATTGAAAAAGCCGCGTCCCGCTATTTCACGCATTCGATGAAGGCGATGGTCGGATGGTCGAGGAACGGCGTCCAGAAGTCGCGGCCGAACTCCTTCTCGCCTTCGGGTGAAAGGCGCGGCGCGCGCCAGACGATCTGCGTGAAGCCGGCGGCGCGAAACGCTTCCTCGTGCGCCTCCTTGTCGAGGAAGTAGTTCTCGATGTCGAAGGACGTTCCGTCCTCGAGAAAGACGCGCCAGGTAATAGGAGCCCCCTCCCGCAGCCCGCCTTCGATCTTCGCCTCGAATCCATATTGCCGGTAGGAGCGGTGCGGGTCGAAATCGAGCAAGGGGCTGCTGTTGACGGTGACAAATCGTCCACCGGGCTTGAGGCAGCGCGCGACGGCGTCGCACATGTCCTGCAATTCGCGACGGTCGTGCGCATAGTTGAGAAAATAGGCGGCGAAAGCGAGATCGAATTCGCCCTCGAAGGGCAGCTTTTTCCCGTCTCCCACGCGATAGTCCAGGCCGCCGAGAGCCTGCTGCGCCTCTTGGGCCCGCGCGAGCTCGATCATCCCTGGCGACAGATCGACCCCAACGACGCGGTCCGCGCCTTTCTCGCGCAGCCGCCGCGTGTAATGGCCCTCGCCGCAGGCGATGTCGATGACGGCCTTGCCGTCGAGCGCGGGAATCAGCTGGTCCAGCGTGTAGGCCTCGATATGGGTCCGCCACGGATGTTGTTTGGCGCGCTGATATTCTTTCGCGATCGGATCGTAATCGGTCGTCATTGTCGGCCCCTGGCGTTCGTATCAGCTTAGGCCGCGCGCCGGGCTTTGCAAATCCGCGGACGATTACTCGATGAAAGGCGCGCTTTTCAGCCGTAAGCGGCGCTGTTCGCGCGTTTCCGTCGAGGCGTCGGCGGCCCCCTCCTCGATGGCGCCGAGCGCCGCGGCGGCGAAGGCCGTCTGGCCGGTGAACGGCTTGCGTTTCGAGAAGGGAACGAAGCGGTCCGGCGAGAGAATGGCGGGGGCTTCCTGAACTTCGCGGGCGCGGATTGTCTGCCCCCCCATCGTCAAAGCCGCATGATCCATCGCGCCGCTGGCAATCATCGCTGGCGACGTCGCGCGGCGTCCTGCCGCGAGTCCGGGCGCGGGCGTCCGCGAGAGTCGGCGCGCATCCGGCCGGCCGCAACGCCGTGCAGGCGCCGCGCAAGACGAATTGGGTTTTCCCCGCGCGCGCAGCGATGGCGGATGCGGGCAGGGCAAGAAGAGATGCGCAAACTGCAAGACCACAGAGGTTTGCGGCGCGCAAATAACCGGCGGCGGATGCTGCTGTGCTCGACATCGGCATGACTGGGGAAAGGCGTCAACGTTGCGATGACTTAAGGCAATATTTCTTTACGCTGACGCGAGCCTTGTGCCGGTCCGAGCCGGATAACCGATTTTTAATCGAGCCGAAAAGAGGACCTCAGGGGCTGAGAACGTAGATCGGAACGAGGATCATGGAGAGCGCGAGCGTCCTGATCGCGAGACCGAGGGGGAAGCCGACGCAGATCCAGTAGACGAGGTTATTCGGAAGGTGCGCCATGTACAGCATGATTTCGGGCCGCAGGCGCGACATCCAGAGCATGTAGACGGAAATGGCGGCGCTGAGGGCAATGACGAACTCGACGCCATAGCCATGGATCCCCGCGACGATGACGACTGCGACGGTCATGCCGAATTTGAGCAGCGTGGCCATGGCGCGCGACCCTCTCCGAGAACGCTTCACCTGAGAGAGATGGGGCAGGGCGGCGCGCAGGCAATTGGACGCACGAGCCGCTGGCTGCCGCCCTCGCCGCCACAACCGTGACGTAAGGGGGTCAAGTGAACGCCCAATTGAGGCGCTAGGAGCGAGCATCGGCGCAATGGATGCGCAGGAGGGTTGCGCATGATCGGCAAATTATTGGGCTCGGCGCTGATGCTGCATGGTCTGGAGGCGAATGTCAGCGATTTGCAGGCGCAAGCCTTATTGCTCGCCGGCGCCTTCTTGATCATTCGCGGCATAAGGCGAAAGGAAGTCAGTCTCGGCCAAAGCGGCTGATGGAGTCGCCGCCGCCCGACCGCCAAGGACAGGCTTTCCAATCGGCTCGCTGTGGAAAAAACAGCGTCCTTTCGGCGCGGGCGGGCGTTGGATATTCAGCCGGGGGCTCTATCTGCCTTCGTTGCGGGAGATTTGCATGCAGCCTGGCAGGCGCATGCGCCCGCGACAGGCGCAGCCGCGGCTGTCCCAAGCGGAGGGAAACGGGCATGGCCTTCTCTCACTTGACGCGCCCGCCGGCCCTTTTTTTAGGGATCGTTTTCGCACTTGCGTCGGCTGACGCCACGCTTGCCCAAAGGCGGATAAATCCGGTTGTTCTCGCGCCGGTTTCGACCCAGGCGCTGCCCAGGCAGTTCATGCAGGTCGACGGGGCGTTGGCTGCGCCCCTGGACCAATTTTTCGATATGGAGGATTGGCTGCCGCTGCTGGGAATGCTCGGATTGCTGCCAATCGAAAAGCAGATGGCGCAGCAGAGAGTCGCGCAGGCGTTTCCGGTCGCGTGGCAGGCCTTGTATGAGCGCCGTCTTTCAAGGGAGCCCCATATGCGCGCGTCGGCCCCGACCGCGGCGCGCCGTTAGGCGGGCCGCTCGAACGGCGCGGGTTCTGGCGGGCGCGCGACCCCGCGAGGCATTGCTCCCCTCTCTCGGAATCGGCTAAGCAGCTACGGCTCGGCTCAACCGGGCGGCCGCGGGTCGAAATCATGGGACTGTTCCGACTTGTTAGCCTCGTCGCGTGCCTCGCCCTCACGGGTGGCGGCGCAGAGGCGCACGCCATCGTGCTGAACTCCACGCCGCGCCCCGACGCGATCGTGTCGGGGCGCGAGCTCGCCATCGAAATCCGCTTCAACAGCCGGATCGACGCCGGGCGGTCGCATATCAAGCTTTTCGGCCGCGAGGGCGCGGCCGTTTCCCTGCCGCTAGACGAGTCTGCCTCTGAAGATATGCTGAAGGCGCGGGCCACGGGTCTCGCGCCGGGGAGCTATCGCCTGCATTGGCAGACGCTGAGCCCCGACGGGCATATTTCGCAAGGCGATATTCCTTTCCGGGTCGACCGCTGACGATGCAGCTTTTCATCGAGATCTACGGCTTTCTCAGTGTGGTGCTGCGCGGGTTCATCCTCGCCGCGCAGTCCGTTTCGGTCGGCGGGCTCGCCTTTCTGCTGCTGCTAGTCTGGCCGCTCGCCGATGCGCTCGGCCCCTCGGGCGCTGTGCTGGAGCGCCGCGCTTTGCGGCTCGTCTTTCTGTCGGCCTGCGGTCTCGTCGCCGCGGAGGCGCTGGCGGCGGCCTCGCTCACGCTGATGCTCGCCGGCACGCTCGATATTCCCGTCCGCGAGGCGGCTGAGGCGCGCGCCGTCGCGGTCGATCTCATGGCGGCGCTTCTCGGCGCCGTCGTCGCCCTCTCGGCCTGGCGCGGCCGGCGCGGGGGCGTGGCGATCCGCTCGGCGGCGCCGGTGCTGGCGGCGCTGCTCATTGGCGTGCAGGCGGGCGCGACCCATGCCGTCAGCCAGTTCGAAGGCGCCCTCGCGCTCGCTGGCGCGGAACTGCTCCACATGGGCGGCGCGGCGGTCTGGATCGGCGGCATTCCTTATTTTCTCATGGCGCTGACCGACGTGGCCGATCCCCGCGCCCGCGCCGAGATTGCAAGCCGCTTCTCGGTGATGGCCGCGGGCGCCGTCGCCGCGCTGCTCGCCGGCGGACTTCTGATGGCGGCCTATTACGTCGGCGCGCCGGAGGCCCTGTATGGCGCCTCTTATGGCGTCATGCTCAGCGCCAAGATCGTCCTGTTCCTGGGGCTGCTGTTTCTCGGCGGGCTCAATTTCCTCGCCGTGCGCAAGCTCAGGAACGAGCCGGCCGGACCGCTGCTGCGCACGCGGCGCTTCGCCGAGACGGAGATCGGGGTCGGCCTGACGGTGATCTTCTGCGCCGCCTCGCTCGCTTCGCTGCCGCCGGCGCGCGACCTCCCCAACGATCGGGCGAGCTTCGCCGAAATCGTCGACCGGCTGGAGCCGCGCCTGCCGGTGCGGCTGGACAGTCCCGATTTCGAGGCGCTCTCGGCGGCGCTCCCGGCCGAGGCGACGAAGGACCTGCCGCCGGGAACACAGCCGCGCCGGGCCGCCGACATCGCCTGGTCGGAATATAATCATCACTGGGCCGGGCTTTTCGTCGTCGCCATGGGCGTCATGGCGCTTCTGGAGCGCATGAGCCGACGCCTCGCCCCCATCATGCGCCATTGGCCGCTGGTCTTCATCGGGCTCGCCGGCTTTCTCTTCCTGCGCGCCGACGAATCCGTCTGGCCGTTGGGACGCCTGGGCCTGATCGAAAGCCTGCGCGATCCGGAGATCGCCCAGCACCGGCTGCTGACGCTGCTCATCGTCGCCTTCGGGCTCTTCGAGTGGCGGGTGAGGCTCGGGCGCGTGACAAAGTGGTGGGCTCCGTACGTCTTCCCGATCAGCACGGCGACGGCGGCGGCCTTTCTGCTGACCCATTCGCACGCCTTGACCAATCTCAAGGAAGAGACCCTGATCGAGATCACCCATACGCCGCTCGCGCTCGTCGGCGTCGCGGCCGGCTGGTCGCGCTGGCTGGAGCTGCGGCTCGACGGCGAGGCGAAGAAGATCGCCGGCTTCGTCTGGCCGGTCGCCTTCATCCTCGCCGGGCTGATGCTGGTCTTCTACCGGGAAGCCTGAAGGCTCGCCGCGAATGCGCGCCATCGCGCCGCGGGCGCGGCCCCGAAAGCGTCCTCGAAGGCCCAGCCGAAATCCTCTCCGCTTTCGAGCCGCCGCATCAGCCGCGAGAAGGCGTCTCTGTCGCTCTCGCGCAGCCAGCCGATGAAGAGCGCCGCCTGCCGATAGGCGAGCCGCTGGCGGAAGGCGCGCGGATCGCAGCCCGCGTCGCAGGGCGGTTCGGCCGCGAAGGGGATGGACGGGAAATTCATCCAGGAGGAATTATCCAGAAGAACGCCGAAACCGCGCCGGATGGCCTCGCGCGCCTCGGCGTCGCTGACGCTCTCCGCCGCGCCGCCGTCCGAGGCCAGAACGGCGAGCCCCTCCGTGAACCATTGCGGCGGCCGCGGCGCGCGGCGCGGGCGCCAGCCGAAGAAATGCACATGCGAGAGTTCATGCGTCAGCACGCTGGCCAGCCGCGCGCGCTCGCTCCCGCACAGCGTCGGCGAGAGCACGGCCCGCCCCGCGCGCGAGACCGCGGCGACGAGGCTGTCGTTCAGCCCGTTGGCGCGGGCATAGGCGTCGAAATCCTCATAGACGCCGACGATCGGCGGCCGGGAGAAGGGGCGCCCGTGCTCGGCCTCGATCTTGGCGACCGCGCCGGCAAGGACGGCGGCGACCGTCTCCGCGCAGGCGCGCGCGCCGGGCTCGAAATGCACGCGTGAATCGGTGGGCAGGACGGGGAGATCGGCGGGGTCGTTGAGCGCCGCGAGAAGGGCCGCGCGCAGTTCCGGCTTCAGGGCGAGCGAGACGAGGGCCGCAAGCCCGAGGGCGAGGGCGAGAGAGGCAAGGAATTTGATGCCAAAACGGAGGTGCATCTTTAGCTTAGCCGACCGCGCGCCATAGCGAGGATGAAAGACCTATCGTAGCGTACGAGGCCGAGCATGCTGCGCAAAGTTGCGCGCCGGATCTTCGATGATGCAACTTCTCGGTTCTGGGCCGTGGGCGCTCTCGGCTTTTCCGGCCAACCACACGGTGGGGGGGGCATGGATCCCCGCGACAGGCGCGGGCCCGACGGCGGTGGGGTAGGGCTTACTCGGCCGTCATGGCCGGGCCTGCCCCGGCCATCCGCGCCAGAACGAGCGGGAGGCTACGCCGCCTTCGACTTCTCCATCATCTCGACGAAGCGGCGGAAGAGGTAGTGGCTGTCCTGCGGGCCGGGCGAGGATTCGGGGTGGTGCTGCACCGAGAAGGCCGGGCGGTCGGTCAGCGCAATGCCGCAGTTCGAGCCGTCGAAGAGCGAGCGGTGGGTTTCGACGGCGTTGGACGGCAGGCTGTCGCGGTCGACGGCGAAGCCGTGGTTCATGGAGACGATCTCGACCTTGCCGGTGGTGAAGTCCTTCACCGGATGATTCGCGCCGTGATGGCCCTGCGGCATTTTCTTGGTCTTCGCGCCGACCGCGAGCGCCATCATCTGATGGCCGAGGCAAATGCCGAAGGTCGGGACCTTCGCCGCCAGCAGCTCGCGGATCACGGGCGTCGCATATTTTCCGGTCTCGGCAGGATCGCCGGGGCCGTTGGAGAGAAAGACCCCATCAGGGTTCAGAGCCAGAATCTCCGAGGCTTTCGCCGTGGCGGGCGCGACGATGACTTCGCAGCCTTGATCCGCGAGCAGGCGCAGGATGTTGCGCTTCACGCCATAGTCGATGGCGACCACGCGGAAACGCGCCTGCCCCTCGCGGGCGCCATAGCCCGCGCCGAGGCGCCAGGGCGTCTCCTTCCAGTCGTAACGCTCCCGCGCGCCGACGGAGGGCACGAGGTCCATCCCGTCGATCCCCGGCCAGGCGGCGGCCTTGGCCCTGAGGGCGGCGAGGTCGAACTTGCCGTCGGGCGCATGGGCGATCACGGCGTTCTGCATGCCGCGCTCGCGAATGAGCGCGGTGAGCGCGCGCGTGTCGATCCCGTAGAGCGCGACGATCCCCCGCCGGGCGAGCCAGTCGGCGAGGGTCGACTCGGCGCGGAAATTGGAGGGCTCGGTCACCGGCTGGCCGAAGATCGCGCCGACGGCCCCGGCGCTTTTCGCCATGTCGACGGTCTCGACGTCCTCCTCATTGGCGCCCACATTGCCGATGTGCGGGAAAGTGAAGGTGACGATCTGCGCGGCGTAGGAGGGGTCGGTCAGGATTTCCTGATAGCCGGTCATCGCCGTATTGAAGCAGACTTCGCCCACGGCCTCGCCGACGGCGCCGAGGCCGAAACCCTCGATCACTTCGCCGCTCGCGAGCACCAGCACGCCGGTATGCACCGGCTTCGTCCAGCCATTGTCCTGATCGAGGGTCATCTTTCCGTCCGTCGCCTTTCGCCGGGGCGGCTATTGACAGCCGCCCGGCCGCGCGTCATGCCCGCGCTCGACGCGGGCATCCATCTCCGATGCTCGATTAATCCGCATCGCGTGAGCGCCGGGCGCGTCAACACCCGCCGGCGTGGATGGCCGGGACGAGCCCGACCATGACGCTTGAAGAATTTCAGCCAAGTGGATGTAATCCATCCGCTCCCCAAATGGAAACCCTATGCGCGAGAAGATCACACAGGACTTGAAGGACGCAATGAAGGCGGGCGACCGCGCCAAGGTCGACGCCTTGCGGCTCATCAACGCGGCCCTGAAGGACAAGGACATCGAGGCGCGCGGCGTCGGCAAGACCCTGACCGGGGACGACATTCTGGCGCTGCTCCAGAAGATGATCAAGAGCCGCCAGGAATCGCTCGACATTTACGAAAAGGCCGGGCGCGCCGATCTCGCCGACAAGGAGAAGAGCGAGATCGCCGTGATCTCCGCTTATCTCCCGCAGCAGCTTTCGGAAGCCGAGGCGGCGGAAGCGGTGACGGCGGCGATCGCCGAGACGGGCGCGGCCTCGATCAAGGACATGGGCAAGGTCGTCGCCGCGCTCAAGGCGAAATATACCGGCCGCATGGATTTCGCCAAGGCGAGCGCGGCGGTGAAGGCGGCGCTGAGCGGCTGATCGCTCAGCCCTTCAGCCAGTCTCCGAAGGCGAGCCACCAGGGCGTCGTCGAGACGACGATGCGCAGCGGCTGCATGGCCAGAATGAAGAGCCCGCCGACGAGATAGGCGGGATGGACGCGCCGCCGCGTCGCGACGTCGTAGCCGATGCAGGCGACGACGAAGAGGTCCTGAAGGCCGAAGGAGGCGAGCGGCCCGCCAAAGGCGAAGACGCCCGGAATGCGGGCGATCGCCGCGTCGAGCATGGCGATGCTCGCGAGCATCATCAGCCGCTTGTGCGTTTCTCGACGCTTGCGCAGGAGAAATCCGGCGCCGGCGAGGATCGCGAAAACGGTGACGCCAAAGAAAGGCAGCACGAGAAAAGAGCGCGGATCGAGGCCGGGCGGCGTGTGGTTCGTTCTGATGGCGTGGACCGCCGCCATCACGCCGAGGACAACCATGACGGCCGCGAGCCCAAAGCCGGCGAGGCCAAGCTTTTTGTGCAGATCGGGCCTATCCCTGGTGATGAGGGTCGCCTGGAGAATCAAAATCACATACCAGGCCGCGAAGGCTGCCCCGTGCAAATGCAGGAGCGGCGGCAGCGGCGGCGAATCGGAGAGCGTCCTGAGAAAGAAGGTTGGCGCGAAGCCGACGAAAACGGTGGCGGCCATCGCCACGGCCATGGCGGGATAGAAAAACTTGTCCCTGTTCGCGGTCGAAAGCGCGGAGGAGAAAGTCGTCGCCGTCATGGCGGAGCCTCCCTGTTGAAAAACGTCTTCACCTTAACTTGCTGTCCCTTGGGGCTGAATACGTAGTCTCCCCAATGGAGCCTCTTAGCGGCCCCACATCGCATGGAAATGATGCGGCGGCCCGCGCCCCTCGCCGAGGTCGAGCGCCTCGGCCGCCGCCAGCGCGCCCTCGAGCCAGACTTTGGCGGCGGCGATGGCGTCGATGAGCGCGTCGCCCTTTGCGAGGCCGGCCGCGATGGACGAGGACAGGGCGCAGCCGGTGCCATGGGTGTGCCGGGTCTCGACGCGCCGGCCGTGGAAAAGCCTCGTCTCGCCGTCTGTCGCCAGCACGTCGACCGGCGCGCCGGCGAGATCGCCGCCCTTGACCAGAACGGCCCGCGCGCCCGCCTCGATCAGCAGACGCCCCTGCGCGGCCATGTCGTCGACGCCGCGCGCCAAAGGGGTGTCGGTGAGCGCCGCCGCCTCGAAGACATTGGGCGTCACGAGCCGGGCGAGGGGGAGCAGCGTCACGATCAGGGCGCGCTCCAGCCCCGGCGCGGCGAGGCTTGCGCCCTGGGTCGGAACCAGCACGGGGTCCAGCACCACATTGCGCGGCCCCTCGCCCAGCGCCGTGGCGACGGCGGCGGCGATCTCCGGGGTCGCGACCATGCCGATCTTGATTGCGTCGGGCGGAATGTCGGACATGACGGCGGAAATCTGGGCGGCCACGATGTCAGGGGCCAAGGGCCAGGCCGCCGTCACCCCCCGCGTGTTCTGCGCGGTCAGGGCGGTGATCGCCGCCATGCCGTAGCAGCCAAAAGCGGAAAAGGTTTTCAGATCCGCCTGCGCGCCGGCCCCGCCGGAAGGGTCGGAGCCCGCGATCGACAGGAGCTTGGGGATTTTCGTCAAACCGCCTCCGCCCTTGCTGTCGCGGCCTCAGCTGTGCAGCTCTTTCCCGCCCGGCCAGGCGCTTTCCTTCTTCTGTTCGTAGTCGCTATAGGCCTTTTTGAGGCCGCACAACACCTCCGCCGAGGTCTCGAACATCGCCTTGAGCTGCGGCTCGTCGACCCTGTCTATGTCCTCCCGCAGGCGGTCGATCGTCTCCTGAAGATGCATGGACATGTCGCGGACGTGGCGATGCGGATCGCTTTCAGCTTTATTGGTCATGGCTCGGGCCCGATGTGTCGCCGGTTGAAGACTGACTTCCAACCCCGCGAGGGCGGCGGGCGTTCCAGGGGAGGCGGCCGGAGTGGACGCCACAACGACATGAGCAGGGCGCCTCTCGGCGCGCGCAGTTTCGAGACGATCGAGATCGTCGACCTGCGCCGGCTCGCGGCCATCGCGCGCGCCCGCATCGACGCCGCCTTCCTGCGACATCCCGCGAAGCGCGCGCTTTACGAGGGGCGGCTTCTCGGCCTCTGCCTGTGCCAGGGCGCCGCCGATCACTTTCTCCGCCCGGATGAAAGCGCGGGCGTCCACGATTTCGACCTCTGGGCCTTTTTCGCGCGCCCGGCGGGCGCGTCCCTGTGGAACCGCAAGCCTTTCACGGCGGATTTCGGGCCTTCAAAATTCGGGCGCAGCCCGCTCGATCCGGCGAAATATTCGGGGCGGCGCGTGGATGTGCTGTGGCGCGACATCGCCGCCTGGACGGACGAGACGCCGACGGCCGCCATGCGCCGCTATTTCGAGGAGCCCCATACGGCGAGCGCCAAGGCGTTGCGGTCGAAGGCGGCCGTTCTGGTCTGGCCTGATGAGCGAATCGGCGAAATTCTCTGGCGGCCCTGACGTTACCCTTTGGGCAGGGTGAGCAGGCCGGCCTCGCCATTTTCCGCCCCAAAGAGCAGCCGCGCGCCCTTGGCGTCCCAGGCGAGGGCGCTGATGCGGGCGTTTTTCGACTCCTCCGCAGGTTTGCGGATGAGAATTTCCGACCCGTCGGTGATTCGGGCAAGCATCACGAGCCCGTCGTCGAAGCCGATGGCGACGACCAGCGCGCCGGGGTGGAAGGCGACGCGCGTGACCGGCACATTGGCGCGCACCCCGCACTCGCGCGGGGCCTGTCCCATCGGCCCGTCCTTGCCCGTGAAGGGCCAGATGATGCAGGCGTCGGCCCCCGAGGTCGCGAGCCATTTGCCGTCGAAGGACCAGGACAGGCTGCGCGTCTTGCCCGGATAGCCGGCCATGCGCATGTGCTTGGCGTCGGCGAGGCGCCAGCCGTGCAGCGTGTTCTCCTGCATGGAGGTGATGAGGAAGCGGCCGTCCGGCGAGATCGTCGCGTCGAGATGCGAGCCGCTCCAGGTCAGGAGCTCGGGCTTGCCGGCGTTGGGGAACCACAGCGTCGCGCCATTGTAATGGGCGGCGGCGAGGCGGTAGCCCTTGGGAAGGAAGGCGAGGCCCCGGCAGGTCGAGGGCAGGTCGAGCGACTTGACCTCGCCCTTGGCCGAGCGGGCGCGGACGTTGCGCCCCGCCGACCAGGCCACGGCGCCCTCATGGGTCGCGACCGCGTCGATCCATTTGCCCTTTTCGTCGGCGAGCGTCTCACTCTCCCCCGCCGCAGTGGTGGCGACGACGCGCCCGTCGTCGCCGCCGGTGATCAGGCGGCGCCCGTCGCTCGTCGCGACCAGGATCGCGGCGTCCGGGTGCGCCGTCGCGAGGCGGTTCTCCTCGGCCTCGCCGAGACGAATGGCGCCGTCGGCGAGCGCGAAGGCGGGCGTGTCGCCGAGCCAGGCGCCGGCGACGACCGGCTGGCCGAGCGAAAGCGGCTCGACCGCGGAAGTCAGCGAAGGATATTCGGCCAATGTCTTCTCTCGTCAGGCGGCGTCGTCCGCCGGGGCGGCTCCGAGGCCGATCGGCAGAACCGGCCGGCGCTTGCGGAACTGGCCGCGCATTACCAGAGCGAAGGCGATGGCGTCGAGCCCCGCGAGGGTCAGCCACCAGAGCTGCTCGGCGGCGGGGCCGAGGAGGCAGATGACGAAGCCGGCGCCCAGCCCCCCGAGCAGGAAAGGCGCGAGGGCGGGCCGCGCCTCGCCCACCACCAGACTGGCGCGCGCGAGCACCAGCGCCAGCGCCGCCGCGCCGACCGCGCCGAGGTCGAACCAGATCTGGAAGACGAGGCTGCGCGGCGTCATCGGCGGCAGATAGCCCCCCAGCATCCCCCAGGTCGCCGCGCCAAAGCCGTGGCCGAGCAGCGTGCGCCACCCATCGCTGGCGATCATATGGCCCCAGAAGGCGAGATGGCGGAAGAAGCCCTGCGCCTGGTCGGGCCAGAGGACATGAGCGGCGAGCGCCGCGAGCGGCGCAAGCAGCACGATCCCCGCCATCAGCGCCGCCAGCAGAGCGGACATGCTGCGGGCGCGGCCGAAGGCGGCGGCGAAGGCGAAGGCGCCGCCCATGAGCGCGGGCAAGGCGTTGGGAGCGCCAGCGAGGACGCAGGCCGTGACGGTCGCGGCGCCGAGGGCCCCGGCCCAGACCCAGTGGCCGCGCACGGCGAGCGCCCCCATCCCCGGCCACACGAGCAGCGCGAGGCCCAGACCGGCGCGCCCGAGCGGGCCGACGTCGAGAATGTCCTCGACCGTATATTTCGGCGCGAGCGCCAGCGTCACCCAGACGAGCGCCACCGCCGCCGCGCCGACGCCGATCGGCAGGAGATTGAGGTTGGAGGTCTTTGTGCGCAGCGGCATGAGCCCTGCCGCCGCCGCCACCAGAGCCATGGTCGCCGCCGCCTTGGCGAAACGCTCGGCGGGCCCCTCGAAGGGCGTCCAGATGAGCGAGACGCCCGCCCAGAGCCCGAGCAGCAGCGCGGCCCAGACCGGGGGCGAGCGGAGCAGGGCGCGCAACGATCCGCCAGAGTCGCCATTATTCGACAAGACCGCGGAGGCGAGCAGCAGCGCCGCGCCCACCGGCAGGAGGATATAGACCGTCTGGCGGGCCAAAATCGGGGCCGGCAGGGCGATCACGAACAGCATGAAGACGCCGAGCCGGAGCAAAAGGCGCGCGGCTTCCTGGGCAGGGTCTTCGGCGGGGCGTCTCGAAAAGGTGATCATGCCAATCGCGGCTCGGAAACTGTCTACTTTTCAGATTAGCCCGATTCCCCCGGAGACAAGTGTGCTGCAACGCAAATATTCTCACGCCCGCGCTGTTTTTTTAGGGAACTGTGTCTCTTCTGCCCATTCGTCGCGAACCGTTTGCGCCGTTTCCGCGACGCGTTGTCCTTGCAATGCAACGAGGCGCTGGGGCGCGAGCCGCGCCAGCGCCCAGACGGCGGCGCCGCGGATGAGCGGATCGGGGTCGCCGAGCAGCCGCTCCGCCTCTTCGGCGAGCGCCGGTTCGCCGCTGTTGCCGATCGCGATCAGCACATTGCGCAGGAAGCGCGCGCGGCCGATGCGCTTGATCGGCGAACCGGAGAAGAAGGCGCGAAAGCCCGCCTCGTCGAGGCGCGCGAGTTCGGCGAGCGGCGGGCGTTCGAGATCGCTCCGGGCCGTAAGCTTCGCTTCCCGCGTGACTTGCGCGAATTTGTTCCAGGGACAGACGGCGAGGCAATCGTCGCAGCCATAGATGCGATTGCCCATGGCCGCCCGGAATTCGCGGGGGATCGGCCCCTTGTGCTCGATGGTGAGATAAGAAATGCAGCGCCTCGCATCCAGCCGATAGGGTCCGGTGAAGGCCTGAGTGGGGCAGGCGTCGAGGCAGGCGCGGCAGGCGCCGCAATGGTCGCGCTCGGGCGCGTCCGGGGCGAGGTCGAGCGTGGTGAAGACGGCGCCAAGAAACAACCAGGAGCCGAACTCCCGCGAGACGAGGTTCGTGTGCTTCCCCTGCCAGCCGAGCCCCGCCCGCTGCGCGAGCGGCTTCTCCATCACGGGGGCCGTGTCCACGAAGACCTTCACGTCGCCGCCGCCCGCGCGCTTGAGCATGAAGGCGGCAAGCTGCTTCAGGCGGCCTTTGACGATGTCGTGGTAATCGCGGTGGCGCGCATAGACGGAGATGGCGCCGGCGGACCGCGCCGCGAGCGCCGCAAGGGGGTCGGATGCGGGGCCGTAATTTGCGCCAAGCATGACGACGCTTCTCGCCTCCGGCCACAGCGCCTTCGGGTCGGCGCGACGGTCGGCGGTTTCGGACATCCAGCCCATATCGCCATGGGCGCCCGTTGCGAGCCAGGCGCGCAGCCGCGCGCCGAGTTCGGGGGCCGCTTCGGCGGCCGTGATGCGGCAGGCGTCGAAGCCGAGGGAAAGGGCGTGGGCGCGGATCGCGCTCTCGAGTGTCATGTCGAGCGACTATAGCGCGCGCCGCTCTCGCGCTCACCTGGGGCCACCGCCCCTGGCGGGGCGCTAGAAATCCATCAGCGCGTAGAAGGGGCCGGGCGCCATGCCCGGCGCGCGGTCGGCGAGCAGCGGGCGGAAGGCCGGGCGCGACTTGATGCGCTGATACCAGTGCTTTGCGGCCTCGTCCTCCTCCCAGGGCGCGTCGCCGAGATAATCGGCGCAGGAAAGATGCGCGGCGGCGGCGAAATCGGCGTAGGAGAGGCGGTCCCCCGCTAGCCAGTTCCGATGGCTCGTGAGATAGCCGATGTAGCGCATGTGGTGGCGGATGTTGGCGCGCGCCACGCGCACCAGGTCCATGTCGGGCGCGCCGCCCTGCGGCGAGAACCGCTTGTAGACCTTCTCCGTGACGAGCCAGCCCGTCACTTCCTCGAAAAATTTGACGTTGAACCAGTCGACGAGGCGCCTCGTCTCGATGCGGGCGAGCTTCTCGGTCGGCAGCAGCCGATGCGGGCCGCGCGCCTCCCCATAGGTCTCGTCGAGATATTCGGCGATCACGCCGCCGGGGACGATCGTGCCGTCGTCGTCCACAAGGACGGGCGTGCGGCCGGCCGGATCGAGGGCGAGGAATTCCGGCCGCCGATCGAAAGCGCGTTCCTCGATCAGTTCAGCGGCGAGGCCGTACTCGCCGAGGATCAGCCGGACGAAGCGGGAATGCGGGCAGAGCGGGTAGTGATAAAGAAGGGGCATGAGGCCTGTTCGCGGCGCGGGACGGCCGCGCTTGGTTCCTGTAAGGTTGAACTGGACTACCGTGCTTTTCAGCCACATGGAACCATGCGCCGGCGGAAAACGCGCGGCCATGCGGACGGGACGGCGGCAATCGAAGAACTTTGCCAAGTTTTTCTTAAGGACTGACTCTAAAATCGCAAGCCGGCTCTTTTGGGGCCGCGGCGGCGCAGCTCAGGGTGAACCATGATTCGCATCATTCTCGCAATTTCGCTGCTCCTTGTCGGACAGGCTCACGCTGACTCCCTTAAGGATTCGGTCCCCAATGTGGCGGTCGTCGGCGAGGCGTCGGAGGATGTCGCGCCCGATCGGGCGATCCTTCGCTTCGGCGTCGTGACCGACCGGCCGACCGCCGCCGCCGCGGCCGCCGACAACGCCGCCACAATGACCGCCATTCTTTCCGACCTCAGGACCATGGGCGTCGCCGACGCGGATATTCAGACGCAGGGCGTCTCCCTCGCGCCGGTTTACACGGACGAGCGCGACGCCAAGGGCAAGCCGCGGCCGGGGCCCACCTACCGCGCGAGCAATATGCTCACGGTCTTCGTCAAGCCGGCGGAAAAGGCGAGCGACATCGTCGGCCGCGTGATCGACAAGGGGGCCAACAGTCTCGAGGGCGTGGATTACGACCATTCCAACCTCGACGAGAAGCGCGACGAGCTGCGCGCGAAGGCCGTGAAGGACGCCGAGCGGCGGGCCCGCATTTACACCGAGGCCGCGGGCTTGCGCCTCGGCCGCGTCATCGAGATCCGTCCCCTCCCAGACGAGCCGATGGGGCGGCCCTATGAAGCGCGGGTCGCCGCCGCGCCCGCCGCGTCTTCCGTTCCCCTCCGGCCCGGCATGCAGCAGGTGCGCGAGCGGGTCTCGATCATCTGGGGGCTCGGACGCTGAACCGGACGGGCGGCGCTTTCCCGAGCAGGATGCGAGAAATAAATGCGAGGCGCCTCGTGGCTTGCACGCCATTCGGGCGCCACGCGGCGCGCCTTGCGCGGTAAAATCCGTCGGTCGATAGGCTGGGGCCATATCGCCACGGAGAGGAGGCCGCTATGGCCAACGTGATCTTCTACGAAAAGCCCGGCTGCGCCAGTAACGCCAGACAGAAAGCCTTGCTGCTCGCGTCCGGCCATCAGGTCGACGCCCGTGATCTCTTGCGCGAACCTTGGAGCGCGCCGAGCCTTCGCCCTTTCTTCGGCGCGAAGCCGGTGCCGGAATGGTTCAACGCGGCCTCCCCACGCGTGACGTCGGGCGAGGTCAACCCAGACGCCGTCACGCCGCAGGCGGCGCTCGTGATGATGATTCTCGATCCCGGCCTGATCCGCCGCCCGCTCATGCGTGTCGGCGATCACTGCGAGTCCGGCTTCGATCCCGCTGCCGTGCGCCGCTGGATCGGGCTCGCCGGGGCCGAGGCCATCTCCGATTGCTGCGCCATGGACGCGGCCTGACCGTCTTGAAATGTCCTAGAACGGAACAAAAAGGGCGGGCGCGGATTTCTTTTGCGATTGAAAGCAGGAGGCGCGCGCCGATGCCGCTTGAGCACATCGAGTCAGAAGTGATCCGTGACGACAGCGGCTTCTCGTTTTCCATGCGGGTTGCGGGAACGCAGCAGACCGTGCGCGTCTTTGTCGCTGACGAAGCGCTCGAAGGAGATTTCGGCGTTCCCGAGGAGGAGGATGAGCTGCGCGCGCAGTTCGATGCGGATCGTCCTGAGCTCGAATCCGTCGCGAGCGAGAAATACAGCCTTGGACGCGTGGCCGCGGACGGCGTCATCGCCATCACCCTCGCAGACGTCATGAAATTCATCGAATAGTAGGCGCAGCCAGCCGGCTGTTAGGGGCCAGCCGAAAAACCGCTTGCCTGCTAGTCTATTCCAGCTATAGACTATGTAAGTCTTATAGATGGAGTCAGATGATGATAGAGCCTAGGGGGAAGCTCGGTTCGCTTCTTCGAGTCGTGGCCGTCGCCGGCGTCGGCGTCGGCCTCCTCGGGGCGCCGTCGGCGTCGGTCGGGCAGACGCTTCTCAATGTGTCCTATGATCCGACGCGCGAACTCTACAAACAGATCAATCCGGCCTTCGCCGCCGACTGGAAGGCCAAGACTGGCGAGGCCGCCGAAATCCAGGTCTCGCACGGCGGCTCGGGCGCGCAGGCGCGCGCTGTGATCGACGGCCTCGCCGCCGACGTCGTCACGCTGGCGCTCGCCGCCGACATCGACGCCATCGCAGGAAAGACCGGAAAGATCCCCGCCGACTGGCAGAAGCGCCTTCCAAATAATTCGGCGCCCTACGCGTCGACGATCGTCTTCCTGGTGCGCAAGGGCAATCCGAAAGGGATCAAGGACTGGGACGATCTCGCCAAGCCGGGCGTCGCGGTGGTGACGCCCAATCCGAAAACGTCGGGCGGGGCGCGCTGGAATTTCCTCGCCGCCTACGGCCATGCGCTTAAGAAATTCAATGGCGACGAGGCGAAGGCCCGTGAGTTCGTCAAGGCGATTTACAAAAATGCGCCGGTTCTCGACACGGGCGCGCGCGGCTCGACCATCACCTTCGCGCAGCGCGGCATCGGCGACGTGCTCGTTTCCTGGGAAAACGAGGCGTTTCTCGCCTTGAAGGAATTCGGAGCTGACAAATTCGAGATCGTCGCCCCGAAGCTCTCGATCCTCGCCGAGCCGCCGGTCGCCATCGTCGACGCGAATGCGGAGGCCAAGGGGAGCAGGAAGCTCGCGGCGGCCTATCTCGATTTCCTCTACGCGCCGGAAGCCCAGGCGATCATCGCGAAAAACTTCTATCGCCCGGCGCATCCCGAATTTGCCGCCAAGGAAGATCTCAAGAAGCTTCCGAAGATCGAGTTCATCACTGTCGACAAGAGCTTCGGCGGTTGGGCGTCGGCTCAAAAGAAGTTCTTCGCCGACGGCGGCGTCTTCGACGATATTCAGAAACAAGAGCCCGCGAAGTGACCTCCCCGACCTTCGCAGGCCGTTACGCTCGGCGCTTCACGGCGCCGAGCGTTATCCCCGGTTTCAGCCTCACCTTCGGCTATACGCTCCTTTATCTGGGGCTCGTCGTGCTGTTTCCGCTGGCGACGCTCGTGTGGCGGTCCTCGGGGCTCGGTCTGTCCGGCCTCTATCAGATCGCCGCGGAGCCGCGCGTCGCCGCCGCGTTGCGCGTCACTTTCCTGATGTCTTTCCTGGCGGCGGCCGTCGATCTCGTCTTCGGCCTGATCGTCGCCTGGGCGCTCACCCGATACAGCTTTCCGGGCCGGCGCCTGCTCGACGCCTTCGTCGATCTTCCCTTCGCCCTGCCGACGGCCGTCGCGGGCATTTCGCTCGCCGCGCTCTATGCGCCAAATGGCTGGTTCGGCGCGCCGCTTGCGGCGCTCGGCGTGAAGATCGCTTTCACGCGCTGGGGCATTCTCGTCGCGCTGATTTTCATCGGCCTGCCTTTCGTCGTGCGCACCGTGCAGCCGGTTCTGGGCGAGCTCGAAACAGAGCTCGAGGAAGCCTCCGCAACTTTGGGCGCGCCCCGGCTTCAGACGGTCGCGCGCGTTCTGCTGCCGCCGCTCGCGCCGGCGCTCCTGACCGGCTTCGCGCTCGCCTTCGCGCGCGGCGTCGGCGAATATGGCTCGGTGATCTTCATCTCCGGCAACATCGCTTATGTCTCGGAGATTGCGCCGCTGCTCATCATCGTGAAGCTCGAACAATATGACTATGCCGGCGCGACCGGCATTGCGACCATCATGCTGGCCATTTCCTTCGTCGCGCTCCTCCTCATCAATCTCGTTCAGGCCTGGAGCCGGAGGAGGTTCGGTCATGTCTGAGCTGGCTGTTGTCCCTCCTCACGCGCGCGCCAGGGCGAAGGCGCGGTCCGTGGCGCAGGACGCGCCCGTCGCGCGTCTCGCCGTCATTGCGATTTCCGTGATTTTCCTGCTCCTCTTCCTCTTCGCGCCCCTCGCGGTGGTTTTCACCGAGGCGCTGAGCAAGGGCTATGGCGCCTTTCTCGACACGTTCAGCGAACCCGACGCCGTCGCCGCCGTGAAGCTCACCCTCTTCGTCGCCGCCCTCGTCGTGCCAGCTAATCTGCTTTTCGGCCTCGCGGCGGCCTGGTCGATCTCCAAGTTCGCGTTCCCCGGAAAGAGCCTTCTCATCACGCTCATCGATCTGCCCTTCTCGGTGTCGCCGGTGGTGTCGGGCCTGATCTATGTCCTCGTTTTCGGCGCGCAGGGCCTGTTCGGCAAATGGCTCGCGGCGCACGGCGTGCAGATCATCTTCGCGACGCCCGGCATCGTGCTCGTCACGATTTTCGTGACCTTCCCCTTCGTCGCGCGCGAGCTGATCCCTTTGATGCAGGAGCAGGGAACGGTCGAGGAGGAAGCGGCGCTGACGCTCGGCGCCTCCGGTCTGCGGACCTTTCTGACGGTGACGCTCTCCAACGTCAAATGGGGCCTGCTTTACGGCGTGCTTTTGTGCAACGCGCGCGCCATGGGCGAATTCGGCGCGGTCTCGGTCGTCTCCGGCCACATCCGCGGCCTCACCAATACGATCCCTCTGCAAGTCGAGATTTTTTACAATGAGTACAACAATGTCGCCGCTTTCGCTCTCTCGGTCCTTCTGGCGGGTCTTGCGCTGGTCACCCTCGGCCTCAAGACCTTCCTCGAATGGCGTCACGCTGACGCGCTCGCCGCACGCGGCAGGCGCCACTGACCCGGCGTCGCAGGGCGCCGCCATCCGCATCGAGGGCGTCGAGCAGGATTTCGGGGCGTTCCCTGCTCTGCGAAATGTCAGCCTCGACATTCGGCCCGGAGAGCTCGTGGCGCTTCTCGGCCCGTCGGGATCTGGCAAGACGACATTGCTGCGCGTGATCGCGGGGTTGAATACGCCCGACCGCGGGCAGGTCTATTTCGACGGCAGGGACGCGACGGCCCTTCCCGTTCAGGACCGCCGCGTCGGTTTCGTGTTCCAGAATTACGCGCTCTTCAAACATATGACGGTCGCAGACAATATCGCCTATGGCCTCAGGGTGCGGCCGCGCCGGCTGCGCCCGTCGCGCGAGGGCATTGCGGCGCGGGTCGGGGAGCTCTTGCGCTTCGTCCAGCTCGAGGGGCTCGGCGAACGGTTTCCGGCCCAGCTTTCCGGCGGCCAGCGTCAGCGTGTCGCTCTGGCGCGCGCGCTGGCGATCGAGCCGCGCGTCCTGCTGCTGGACGAGCCTTTCGGCGCTCTCGACACGCGCGTGCGCAAGGATCTGCGTCGCTGGCTGCGCGACGTGCACAAGGAGACCGGATTGACGACGGTTTTCGTCACACATGATCAGGACGAGGCCATGGAGCTCGCCGACCGCGTGGTCGTGCTCAACGAAGGAAGGATCGAGCAGATCGGCTCCCCGGCGGAGCTCTACGACAATCCGGCGTCGCCTTTCGTGATTTCCTTTGTGGGTGAGGCGGTGGCGCTTCCGGTCACGATCGCCGAGGGGCATGTGAAGTTTGGGAGTCGGGAGTTGCACATCGACACGCATGGGCTGCGCAGCGGCCCGGCGCGGGTGTTCTTCCGACCCGCCGACATTGCCGTCGCGAGCCAGGGCGAGGGCGAGCTCGAGGGGCGCGTCGAAAGCCTGCGCCGGACGCCGGCCGGAGTGCGCGCGAGAATCGCCATCGACGGCTACGATCAGACGCTCGAAATCGACTCGCCGCTCGAAAAAGCGGCCTCGCCCGGCGACCGCGTGCCGCTGACGCTCGCCAATGCGCGCATCTTTCCCGCGAGCGAAGAAGAAGATTTCATCGACGCGGGAGAAGGCATTTGACCGCCGCCGCAACGATACGCGGGGAAACCCGCCGCGCCGCGCAGGACTGGAACTCCGACCTCTATTTGAAATTCGAGGAAGAGCGCACGCGCGCCGCGCGCGATCTTCTCGCCCGCATTCCCTATTGTGAAACGCGACGCATTTTCGATCTCGGCTGCGGGCCCGGCAACAGCACGGAGCTTCTCGCCCGGAATTTTCCGGGGGCCGAAATCGTCGGCGTCGACAAGTCGGACAATATGCTCGCCGTCGCCCGCGCCCGCGTGCCGGCGGCGCGTTTCCTCAAGGAGGATATTGCGCTCTGGCGTCCGCCAGCATCGGCCGACGTCATTTTCGCAAACGCCACTCTGCATTTTCTGCCCGACCATCGCAGGCTGATCACGCGCCTCGTGGACTCGCTTGCGCCGGGCGGTCGCCTTGCGGTGCAGATGCCCGACAACACTTACGAACCATCCCATGCGGCGATGCGGATGGTTGCGGCGGATGGCCCCTGGGCCGATCGATTGGTGCCGGTCGCAAAATCGCTCACCGTGATCGGCCACGCCGAGGAATATTACGATCTCCTCGCGCCGCTCTGCCGCTTCATCGACATTTGGAAGACCGTTTATGTGCATCCGCTGGAGGGGCCGGACGATGTCGTTCAATGGTTCGAGGGGTCGGGCCTGCGTCCCTTTCTCGATTTGCTGAGCCCGCAGGAGAGCGCCGATTTTCTGGCGCAATACCGGGAACGATTGGCTCAGGCCTATCCGCGGCAGCCGAACGGCAAGGTGCTGCTGCGCTATCCCCGGCTCTTCTTCGTCTTGCAGAAATAAGCGTCTGGCGCCCATGCGCGTCTCGTCGCGCAGAGGCAAGTGTTGCTCTTTCGCAACGGCGTCGCAGTCAAGTTCATTTAGTCCATTAAATCGCTAGACAATAATCCGGGTGTAGAGTTGACTTGAACTCAGTCAGGCTGACGCCGCCGCGCAGCGCCGGCGAATAGGCTAAAAGAAGACGAAGAAGCGAGAATGCACCCAATGGCAAAGTTGCGACATTTGAAGCTCGGCGCGGCCGTCGCCGCTCTTGCGGTTTCAACCGGGGTTGTGCGCGCCGAAGAGGGGAAGGCGCCGGAGTCGGTGAAAGAGGCTGCATCTTCGCAGAAGGGCGGGCAGCAGGCGGGCGCGCAGAAGGGCGTCGACGCCAAGACTGCCGCGGCCAAGACCGGCGCGGCCAAGCCCGAAGAGAAGAAGCCGGAAGAAAAGAAAAGTTACTACGTGCCGACGCGCGGCTATCGTCTTGAGCCGCAGCCGGAGATTCCCCCCTATGTGCGCAATCTTGCCAGGACCTATCCGCAGTTCGAAGGAATCGATTGGCTCAATGTCGGCCTCGATTCACGCGTGCGCTTCGAATATCGCCAGAATGATTATCGGCCCTGGACCGACACGACGACCTCGCCGCCGACGTCGCAGCGGCGTTATTTCCCGAACTCGCTCTGGCTGTCGCGCACGAGGGTCTATCTCGGCATCCAGAACATCCTCGACCCGTTCCGGGCCGTGGTCGAGTTTCAGGATTCGCGCGCTTTCAACAGCATCTATCAATTGCAGGGACAGGAGATCAATCAGACCGATCTGATCTCGGCCTATGGCGAACTCTATTTCAAGGACGCCTTCGGCAAGGACCCGCGCGGCAACGACCGCCCGCTCACCGTGCGCGCCGGCCGCTTCCATTTCGAACTTTTGGATCGCCGCCTGATCGCGGAAAACGAGTTTCGCAACACGACGAATAATTTCGAGGGATTCCGCGTCAAGGTCGGCAAGAAGGACAACGACTGGGATCTCGACAGTTTCTTCATGCGGCCGGTCGTTCGGTTGCCCTATCAGTTCGACCGTCCCGACTGGCAGAACTGGGTTTACGGCAGCGTCTTCAGCTTCCGCCGCTTCTCCGAATATGTGACGGTCCAGCCCTATTACCTCGGTCGCATTCAATATGGCGATCCGTCCAATCCCTCGACGGCGCTAAAGACGCATCGCGAGACCTATGCGCCGGGCCTGCGCATGTATGGCGTGATCGGCAATTTCGACTACGACTTCGACATCAACAAGCAGTTCGGCGCCGTCGGGCGCCTGCAAACGGCGGCGCCTTATCTCGGCACGAACACAGCCATTCAATTCACTCCGACCTCCATCGCGCAGGTCACCGCGCAGAACAGCGCCGAAGTGACCGTGCCCTTCAACGCGCTCGCCTGGGGCCTGGAGCTCGGTTACACTTTCTCCGACCATCCGTGGAAACCGCGCATCAGCACGGTCTATGTCTATGGCTCGGGCAGCGGCAGCCCCTTCAACTATTCAAACAGCAACTTCGATATTTTCTACGGCTTCAACCAGCCGTTCTCGCGCAACGACTATTTCGCCTGGAACAACATCAAGGACCCGAAGATTCGCCTCGAATTCACGCCGGCGAAGAATCTGCAGATCGACACCGCCTTCAGCGCCTATTGGCTGGCGAGCCCCGCCAACGCCTGGGACCGGGCCAATCTTTTCGCGCCGCTCGGCAACAGGGGCAATTTCCTCGGCACGGAGTTCGACATTCGCGCCCGCTACAAGCTGTCGCAATTCGTCAACATCACGGCGAGCTATGCGCGCTTCTGGCCAGGTTCGTTCACGTCGAGCTTCGCGCCGCCGGTCGCCTTCCAGCAATGGCCGGCGCCTTATTCCAATGCGGCCTTTGGCGTCACGCAGACCGGCACGACCTGGGGCCTGACCTCGAAGCCGACCGACTTCTTCTATCTCGAAGCGACGGCCAATGCCTTCGGCGACGGCCAGCCGATCACCAAGGACCCGGTCACGCAGCTTTGGGGCGCGGTGGGGCCGGGCGGGAAGCCGCCGGCGCCGAGCTGGCGCGATATTTACGTGGGGCTGAACGGCGGCGGCGCCTGGTCGAACCCGACGACCCAGACAGTGACGGCGGCCGTCTCGCCAACTGTGGCCAGCGAGCCGATTGCTCAGGCGTCGCGGCTGCTTGACGGCGGCAACCGCCTCGCGGGCTTCGTCGGCGGCCTCCAGCTGGGAGCGAACTGGCGCTTCGATCCCGGCGTCGTCGCGGGCCTCGAAGCCGATCTGCGCGGCGTCTCGGGCAATACCGACACGACGATGCAGGGCTCGGTAATCGGCGTGGGCAAGACGCGCTATGTCAATTACGGACAGCGCACGACGACGCTGAATTATCTCGGCACGATACGCGGACGGCTCGGCTATCTGCCGACCGCGACGCTGCAGCTCTATGGCACGGGCGGTCTCGCCTATGGCGGGGTCATCTCCAACACCGCCTTGTTCACGGCGCCGAATGGCAATCCGACCGTGTCGAACTGGACGCTGTCGAGCGCGCAATTTGCGGATTCATTGATCGGCTGGACGGCGGGCGGCGGCGTCGAATGGATGTTCATGCCGAACTGGAGCGCCAAGGCGGAGTATCTCTACTACAATCTCGGCAATGCGACCGCGACCGGCTACAACGCCCTGCGGTTCAGCGGCGCCAATGTCGGACTGCCGAATGTGGCCTATAATTATGGCCTCGCGACGCGCACCAAATTCGACGGCAATCTCGTGCAGGCCGGGATCAACCGGCACTTCGATCTGTTCGCTGAGGACTGAGCGTAGCGAAAGCGGCCTGCGCGACATGCGCAGGCCTTTTTCGCATCAAGCGGAGAAACCGCGCTGGCGCAACAGCGGCTCTGCGGTCGGCATCCGGCCCCGGAAGGACATATAGGCCTCGGCCGCGTCCTGCCGGCCGCCGGCGGAATAGATGAAGCTCTTGAGCTTCTCCGCCACTTCCGGATGGAAAGGGTCGCCCGTCTCCTTGAAAGCCTCAAAAGCGTCGGCGTCTAGGGCCTCGGCCCAGAGATAGCTGTAATAGCCGGCCGAATAGCCGTCGCCCGAGAAGATATGGCTGAAATGCGGGAGCCGGTGCCGCATGGCGATTTCCTCCGGCATGGAAAGCCTGCCGAGACTCTCTCGCTCGAAGGCGCCGACATCCCCGCTAAAGCCCTGGTGAATGTCGAGATCGACATAAGCCGACGCGCAGAACTCGACGGTCGCGAAGCCCTGATTGAAATGGCGCGACGCGACGATGCGCTGGAGGAGATCGTCCGGCATGGGCGCGCCGGTCTCGGCGTGCAGCGCGAACTGCTTCAACACGGCAGGCTCGAGCAGCCAATGCTCGAAGAGCTGCGACGGCAATTCGACGAAATCGCGGGCGACATTCGTTCCAGACACCAGCGGGTAGGTCACGTCCGACAACATGCCGTGCAGGGCGTGGCCGAATTCGTGAAACAGCGTGCGGGCGTCGTCAAGGCTGAGAAGCGTGGCCTCGCCGTCTGCGCCCTTGGTGAAATTCATCACATTGACGATGATTGGCCGCACCTCGCCATCGAGCTTGTGCTGCGCGCGGAAGTCCGACATCCAGGCGCCGCTGCGCTTCGAGGGACGGGCGAAGTAATCAGCGAGAAAGAGCGCCACATGTCGGCCGTCGCGATCCTGAACCTCGAAGGCGCGCACGTCGGGGTGATAAAGATCGAGCCCCTCGTGCTCGATGAAACGCAGGCCGAAAAGCCGCTCGGCGACATGGAAGGCCGCCTCGATCATCCTGTCGAGCTGGAAGTAGGGGCGCAGCGTGGTCTGATCGAGGTCGTAAGACTGTTTGCGGACGCGCTCGGCGTAATAGCGCCAGTCATGGCCGGCGACATTGAAATTCGCTCCTTCCGCGTCGACGAGCGCCTGAATGGCCGCGCGTTCCTCTGCGGCCCGCGCGCGCGCGGGCGCCCATATGCGATCGAGAAGGTCGCGCACCGAGCGCGGCGTCTTCGCCATCGTGTCGTCGAGCTTGTAATCGGCGAAGCTCTCGAAGCCGAGAAGCTTGGCGCGCTCTTCGCGCAAGGCCAGGATTTCGCGGATGATCGCAGCGTTGTCGGTCTCGCCGCCATTCTCGCCGCGGCGCGTCCAGGCCTGATAGACGGTCTCGCGCAGATCGCGACGCGCGGCGCTTTGCAGGAAAGTCTCGGCGCTCGAGCGCGCGAGGCTTATCGCATATTTCCCCGGCGCGCCGCGCTCGGCCGCAAGCCGCGCCGCCGCCGCGCGAAAATCCGCCGAAAGCCCCTCGAGGTCGCCTTCTTCGGCGAGCAGCAGCCAGGAAGATTCATCGGCGAGCACATTTTGCGAAAAGTGCGTCGAGAGCGTCGCGAGGCGCTCCATGATCGCCTTGAGCCGCTCTTGCTGGCGCTCATCCAGCTTCGCGCCGGCGCGCACGAAATTCTTGTGCGTGAGCTCCAGAACGCGAATCTGCTCCGGCGTCAGGCCGAGCGCCGCGCGCTTCTCGTACAGCGCGTCGATGCGCTGGAAGAGATCCCGGTTCATGGAGATTTCGCTGGCGTGCCGCGACAGCGCCGCCGCCATGTCCCGCTCTATATCCTGAAGCTGCGCATTCGCGTCCGTCGCCGTGAGGTTCCAGAATACCGAACTCACGTCCGTCAGCGGCTTTCCTGCGCGCTCGAGAGCGGCAATTGTATTCGCGAAGGTCGGAGCCTCGCGGTTTTGCGCGATCGCCGCGATCTCGACCTTGTGAGAGGCGAGGGCCGCGTCGAAGGCGGGGCGGAAATGGTCGCTTTGAATTTCCTTGAAGGGCGGAAGGCCGAAAGGCGCGTTCCAGCTTTTGAGCAGCGGATTGGACATGGTTTTCCTCGGGAGCGGCGCGCAGGGAAGGCGCAGCCGTTTGATTGGGAATTTAAACCAAAGCGTCGAAAGAAAAAGGCTCGGCCGGAGGACGTCGGGGGCCTGCGCGCAAAGAAAAACGCCCCGCCGTTACATCCACGGTCGGGGCGCCTCTCGCGCCGGCATTGCTGCTGGCTTGAGGATGAGGCTGGCGAAGCATTGAAGCAAAATAATGGCAGGCCGCGTCATCGCCCCGGTCGCCGGCTGATCGACCACACATAGGCCGCCACCGCCGAGACATCGGCGTCGCTCAAATCCGCGCCTCCCCTGGGCGGCATCGGGCTTCGGAAGTCTTTCGGCTGGCTCACGCCCTTTGCGATGACGCTGCGGATCGACGCGAGGCTGCCATCCGCCCACAGCCATTTGTCGCGCGTGAGATCGGGCCCAAGCGGGGACCCCTTGCCATTGGCGCCGTGGCAGCCCGAGCAATTGCCGCCGGCCTCCTGGCCATTGAAGATGCGCTCGCCCCGCGCCACCTCGGCGTCGCTCGCGCCTTGCGGCGTCGGGAGCTTGCGGCCTTCTTCCACGCCTGCCTGCGGATTCGTTCCCTCCGGCGGCCCCGCGTCCGCTCCGGCGCTTTGCGCGTAAGCCGCAGGCGCCGACTCGACGCCCGTCGTCGCGACATCGCCATGGAATGTGATCCGCCAAATGCGCCCGCCCACGTCGTCGGAGACATAGAGCGCGCCGTCTGGGCCGACGGCTAGGCCGGAAGGCCGGTGCGCGGCGCCGCCGGGATCCTTGCTCTTGCCGGCGAAGCCGTCTGCGAAGACGACATAATCGCCCTTGGGCTTGCCGCCGGCCATCGGCTGGAACACGACATTGTAGCCGCCTTGCGGGAAGGGCGCGCGGTTCCACGAACCGTGAAAGGCGACGAAGAAGCCGCCGTCATAGGCGGCCGGGAACTGCCGGCCGCGATAAAGAGCGAGATCGTTGGGCGCCCAATGGGCTGGGAAAGCGGCGATCGGACCCCGTTTTTCGGCGCAGACTCCGACGGCGCCGCCGCCGTCGCCCCCATACTCCGGCGCAAGAACGAGCTTGTGCTGCACCCCGTCATAATAACATTCCGGCCAGCCGTAATCGGCGCCGTCCTTCAGCTCGACGACTTCCTCGGCGGGCAGGTCGCGGCCCTGTTCGGGCGTGTAGAGCTTCGGCCAGTTCTCCGACAACTGGTCGCGGCCGTGCTGTGTGACGTAGATGTGGTCGCCATCGATGGCGATGCCTTCGCCATTTCGGTTGCCCGTCGCGTAGCGTTCGCGGGCCGAGAATTTCTGGTCGGTTTTGCGCGCGTCGTAGCGCCAGATTCCGGCGCGCGTCTCGAGTTCGCGGCAGGGAACGAGGCCAGGCGATTCGGGTATCCGGTTCTGCGCCTGACAGGCGTTGGTCGCGGAGCCGGAGTCGAGATAGAGATTGCCCCGTTCGTCGATGGCGAAGGGATGCATCGGATGGTCGCCCGTCAGCGGCAGACCGGAGATGACGGTTTGCGGTTTTTCGGAAGGAACGATGTCGCCCGGCGAAAGGGCGTAACGCAGGATCCTGTCGCCTTCTTCGGCATAGAGCGCGCCGTCGAACAACGCGACGCCCGTGCCGCCGGAGCCGCCGGCGGCAGGGGTCTCGCCGAAGCGTTTCACGATCTCGGCGCGGCCGTCGCCGTCGGCGTCCCGCAAGGCGACGAGGAAGCCGCCGGCGGGCGGGCGGGAGCGACCATAGTATCTGCCGCTCCAGGTGTTGACATAGACGACGCCGTTCGGCGCGACCGCCATGTGCCGCGCGTGGCCCATGTTATCGGCGAAGATCGTTGCGCAAAAGCCGCGCGGGAGCTTGACGCCAGTATCGCCGCCGGGACAGGCCGCCGGTCCGGCCCCTTGCGCCAGGGTGGGCGTTCGCATCGACGAAGCCAGCGCGAGCGACGCGAGTGAGACGGCGCACAAGGCGCCCAGTGAGACTTGCCGCATCGCTTGCGCCTCCCTTGTCGCGCAGCCTACTCGTTCGGACGCCAAACTGCGCCTCGGAAGCAGAACCGCGCCCTCTCTGTCAGTTTTCGATCCGTTCGAGGTGCTCCCGCACGGCGATCACGACAGACCCGAATTCCGTCAGGAATTCCGGCTCGCCCCACAGGCAGCGTTCGGTGGCCATAAGATAGCGCAGTTTTTCGATGAACTCGGCGTCGCTCCCGCAGGGGCGCATGGCGACGTCATAGCGTGCGAGATCTTCTTCGCGGCTGGCGCTCAGGAAGGCGTCGTCGTCTTCGTGCGTCGCCTCGAACTTCTCGAACGCCGCACGATGCGCCTTGATGACCTTGGAAAGGCCGGACGAGAGAGATGGGATCATCGGCGCGCTCCTTTCGCTCCCCCTGTCCAATTATGGGGCGGCCGTCGCCCCTCGCCGCTGTCTCGGGCCGGTTCAGCCGCCTATTTTGTCGTGCACCCCGCCCGCGACGGGCGGCGTGGCGGCGAGGTCGCGCCACAGCGACACCAGCGCCGCCATGATCGCCGGTCCGACGAAAAGGCCTAAAAGCTGAAAGGTTTCGACGCCTCCCAGGATGCCGAGCAGCACCCAGATGAAAGGCAATTGCGTCTGGCTCCCGATCAAAGCCGGACGGATGAAATGGTCCGCCACAAAGACGACGACTACGCCCGTGACGATTATGATCAGCGCCGCCGTCGCGCCGACGCTCACGGCCGCCACAATCGCCGCCACGCCAATGGCGACCGCCGCCGCAAAGGGGATCATGGCGGCGATGACGGTCAGTATGCCGAGCAGGATCGGGTGCGGGGTGCGCGTGAGAATATAGCTGACGGTCATGACGAGGCCTTCGCCCAGCGCGACGAGGACGAGGCCGTTGAGCGTGCCGCGCACCGAGGCGATAACTTGCGTGGCGAGGGTTTCGCCGCGGGCGCCAAACAGCTTGCGGGAGGCCGCTCGCGACTGCGCAATGAAGGTTTCGCCGTAGAGGAGGAGAAAGAACAGCGCCAGCAGCGAGACGATGAAGAGCATCGTGCGGCGAATGGCGTTGGCGCCGACCACGGCGCCGAGCTCCCGCGCCGAGGCTGTGTTGAGCTGATGCAAGAGCTCTTTCGCCCAGCCGGCGTGGGAGAGGTGGCCGGCCCACCATTGGGTGAGCCAGGGGCCGGCATAGGGCAGGCGCGCAACCTCCTGCGGAACCGGAAGCCCTGCATCTCCCGCCGCCCGCGCATAATCGATGAGCTGGCGCAGCTCCACAAGCGCGTCTACCGCAAGCGTTACAATCGGGGCGATCACGATCGCCCCAACGAGCGCGGTCAACAGCAAGGCCGTCATTTCGGCGGAGACATGCGCGCGGCCCCTCAATCGCTGATGCAGCGGCCAGAGCGCCGTCCCGAAGATGAGCGCCCAGACGAGGGCGTGCAGATAGTCGGAGAGGACATAAACGCCTGCGCCGAGCAGCAGGGCGCACACAATCGCCGAGGCGACGATCTGCCGCCACGACATGACTTCATCCTGGCTCGCCGGGGCTGTAGTAATTTCCATCGAGACGCTTCCTTGCATGGGCCGGCCACGAGCTCTGACGCTCGGTCGGCCCTTCATTGAGTTCCGGCGAGGGGGACTCGCACATGGAGGATAAAAAAACACATTGCTCGGCCGGCCCCTCCGCGCCGCGTAAAATCATTCATATCGACATGGACGCCTTCTACGCCTCCGTCGAGCAGCGTGACGACCCGCAGTTGCGCGGCAAGCCTGTCGCGGTCGGGGGCGCGCGGGAGCGGGGCGTTGTGGCGGCGGCGAGTTACGAGGCGCGCCGGTTTGGCGTGCGGTCTGCGATGCCGTCGGTGACGGCGCGGCGAAAATGCCCCGACCTCATCTTCGTGAGGCCGCGATTTGACGTTTACCGCCAGATTTCTCTCCAAATTCGCGAGATTTTCGCGCAGTTCACGCCCGTCATCGAGCCGCTCGCGCTCGACGAGGCCTATCTCGACGTCACCGAAAACCTCAAGGGCATAGCCTCGGCGACCCGGATCGCCGAAGAAATCCGAGTCAAAATCCGTGAAGAGACAGGCCTCACGGCATCCGCCGGCGTCTCCTACAACAAATTCCTCGCCAAGATCGCCTCGGATTACCGCAAGCCTGACGGGCTTTTCGTCATCACGCCGCAGTTGGGGCCGGCTTTCGTAGAAACGCTGGAGGTCGGCCGCTTCCATGGCGTCGGCCCCGCGACGCGGGAGAAGATGAACCGGCTCGGCATCGAGACGGGCGCCGACCTCAAGGCGCAGCCGCTCGAATTTCTGGAGCGGCATTTCGGCAAGGCGGGCGCTTATTATTTTTCGATTGCGCGTGGCGTCGACGCTCGGCCTGTGCGCGCCAACCGGATTCGCAAGTCGATCGGCGCGGAAAACACGTTTTCGCAGGATATTCTCGACCTCGCCGCGGCGCGGGCGGCGCTTGCGCCGATCGCCGAAAAGGTCTGGCGCGCCTGCGAGAAGGATCGGATCCGCGGCCGCGCCGTCACCCTCAAGGTGAAATATGCCGATTTCCGTGTGGTCACCCGCTCGCGAACCGGCGCGGCGCCGATCGGCGGGCAGGCGGAGTTCCTGGAAATCGCGCTGATGCTGCTCACCCCGCTTTTTCCCAGCGCGAAGGGCGTGCGTCTGCTCGGGCTCAGCCTGTCGGCGCTCGAAGGCGCAGCCGATGCGCCCAGACAGCTTAGGCTTGACTTAACTTCCTGATGACATCTTCCGGGTCCAGTTGCCGCTCAGACTTGGAATCCGCGCCGAACAATGACGGACCAGCCCAGCCCTTCGCCCATCCGAGTCGCCGAGATTGCGGGAGACGCGGCCTTTGCCGCTCTTGCGACGACCTGGCGCGACCTGTTCGACGCCACGCCCGACGCGACGCCCTTTGACAGTTACGAATGGCTGTCGGCTTGGCGTCGCCGCCGCGGACGTGGGGAGCCTCTCGCTCTCGTCGCCTATGAGGACGACATCCCCATCGCCGCCATGCCGCTTATGCGGGTTTCCTGGCCGTTCAATATGCTGAGATGGATGGGCGCTCCCGATTCCGACTATCACGACATGGTCGGCGGCCGCCGGCGGGAAGAATGCGCAGCCGCGTTTCTCGCGCATCTCGACGACAGGCCCGGTTGGCGCCTTTGCGACCTGAGGGGGTTGCGCCCGGAGGCGTTGTCGCGGCTATCGGCTCCGCTGGGCCCGGTCTCGACGGAGCTTCAGCCTTGCGCAGCGTTGAGCTTGCCGGCTTCCCGCGAGGACTTCGAACGCGCCATGGCCCGAAAGCTGCGTTGGTCGCTCAAGCGGGGGGCCACGCTGCTGAAGGATGAGTGTGGCGACGTCTCCTTCTCCACCGTGGCGCGGCCCGAGGATCTGCCCGCCGCGATGGATGATCTTTTCCGCCTCCATACGGCGCGGCTGAACAAGAAGGGCGACCGTGGCGCCTTCGCACAGTCAAGTTCTCGCCTGTTTCACCAGGAAATCGCCGGAAAATTCCTGGAGCGCGGATGGCTTCGGCTCCATCGGGCGATGGCGGGCGGCTCCTGCATCGCGGCCCTGTACTGCTTTCATTTGCGAGGGACGACCTATTACTACCTCGGCGGATTCGATCCGGCTTTTTCGCGCTTCAGCCCCGGCGCTCTCGTCATAAACCATGCCATCCTGACGGCGATCGACGAGGGCGCGCGTGAATTCGACTTCATGCGCGGGGCCGAGGATTACAAATCGAGGTGGAAAGCGGAAAGCCGTGTCAGCGGGCGTATCGTGTTCGGACCACGCGGCCGGGTTTCTCGGGTCATTCTCGTAGCCCGCCGTATGGGGCAGACGCTGCGGGGCCTATGGCGGCCGGAAAGCGGCGGCGGCGCGAAGAACGCCGCCGCGCCGCCGTCTTACTCGTCGAACACGCCTTCCAGCGCGTAGTGAGAGATGGTCTTGCGGTTGGCGATGAGCTCATCGACCGTGGGCTCGCCCTTGAGCGCGCGGGAGATCGCGAGCTTCGTCGCCTCGTAATTCGTGCGGTAGAGATCCCTTCTGTCGAGGTTCTCGTCCGTGGCGCAGCGCGGGTCGAGCCAGATCATGATGATCATGCAGAGCTCATTCGCCCGATCCTTCGGAATGAGTCCTTCCGCGACGCAATCGACGATGGCGTCGGCGGTCGCCGCCTGCACCACGCCGCCGAGCAGCTCGACAAAGGCTTCGGACTTCACCGTCATCTTGGTGGTCATCATCGTCGCCGGGCGGACCTGCTGGTTGAGGTCGCGGATGACGAACATGCGCGGATGGCCCGCGACCTGTCCGGTCATGGAGGCGAAGGCGTGCCCGACCGGCCCCTTCACATTGCCGATCAGAACTTCCGGCATCGCGTCCGTATATTGCCCGTCCGCCGCGAGAACCGTCGCTTCGCCCGTCGCCAGCCAAATATCGCTCATGGTGCGTCCTCTTGTGTTTGGGATGCGCGCGCATAGCATTGCGGGCCGCCGCAGGAAAGCCGGCCGCCCGAGCGCGGCTCAGGGCCGTTCCGCCGCGATCTCCCGCGACTTGCGGCCGACGAGGGCCGATAGGGCGGTTCTTTCTCTCTCGATCGTGGCGAGAAGGCCCGATTTGATCCGCGAAACAAGCGCCGGCCCCTCATAAACGAGGGCCGAATAGAGCTGCACGAGGCTCGCGCCCGCCTCGATCTTGGCGAGCGCCGTCTCCGCGCTCTCGACGCCGCCGGCGCCGATGAGCGGGAACTGCCTCTCGACGCGCAAAGCGGTCTGCGCGAGCATGTATGTGGAGAGCGCAAAGAGCGGCGCGCCGGAGAGTCCGCCGCCCTCCCGCGCCGCCGGCGCGCGGAGGCTCGCCGGGCGGGAAATGGTGGTGTTGGAGACGATCATTCCGTCGATCCGCCGCTCCCGCGCCACGCGCACGACGCCGTCGAGCTGGGGCAGGGAAAGATCGGGTGCAATCTTCAGCAGCACTGGCCGCCGGACCGCGGCGGCGTCGCGCGCCTCGATGACGCGCGCGAGAAGGTCGGAGAGCGCCTCGGGCTCCTGCAAATCGCGCAGGCCCGGCGTGTTGGGCGAACTCACATTGATCGTGAAATAGCTCGCCGCCTCCGTAAAGGTCCGGACGCCCGCGACATAATCGGCGACGCGGTCGTCCGCGTCCTTGTTGGCGCCCACGTTGACGCCGAGAATTCCGTCGGGCCTCGCCAGCGACAGGCGCGCCAGCGCCGGCGCATGGCCCTCATTGTTGAAGCCGTAGCGGTTGATGACGCCGCGATCCTGAACGAGACGGAAAGCCCTCGGCCGGGGATTTCCCGGCTGCGCGCGCGGCGTCAGCGTGCCCACCTCGACGAAGCCGAAGCCCAAACCCAGCATAGGGCCGGCGACCTCGGCATTCTTGTCGAAGCCCGCCGCCAAGCCGACGGGGTTGGGGAAGTCGAGCCCGAAGGCGGAGACGGCGAGGCGCGGATCGTCCGTCGGGGGCCGGCGCGTCGGAAGGAGCTTCAAGGCGGCGATCGTCGCGCGATGCGCGTCCTCAGCGTCGAGAAGTCGCAGCAGGGGCGAAGCGAGGCTGAACGCGTCGATCATAACAGGCCCGTGAAATCGTGGCGCCCGCTTCTGAGCGGCAGCGGCGCGACGCGCGTCACGGCGGAAAGGGAGAGAGGCGCGTAAAGATGCGGGAACAACGCCCCGCCGCGCGAGACCTCCCATTTCAGCGCGTCGCCGAGCCTCTCGGCAGCCACCGCGACGAGCAGCAGATCGGCCTGTCCGGCGAAATGCTTCGCGGCCGTCTCTTCCGACTGTTCGGCGGTGGAAAAATGGATGTAGCCGTCAGCGAGGTCGATGGCCGCGCCAGTGAAGACGCCGCTCGCTTCCGCCGCGCGCCATTCGGGGGTGGAGACAATTTTGTAGATGAGCGTCACTGCGGCTTTGTCCCCTCCGTGGCCCTTACCCGCTGATGCGGGAGTGGGGCGTTCGCGTCTGCTCCGCAGAAGGATGCTTTGCCTCGGCTTCCCCGCCCGCGTCGAGTAGGGAGAGCCAGAAGGGCGTTACTCCGCCGCCTTGGCGCTGGCCGCCTGTTTTTCGGCCTTGCTCGGCAGGCGCGCGATCATGGCGATCATGGCGCGGTCGGAGAGGGCCACCAGACGCTCGCCGCGATTGAGCCAGGCGACGGCGTCCTCGATGGTTTCGGCGTCGGCGATCTTGGCCTCGGCGACGGCGCGGTCCGCCGTGACGGCCCCGCGCTGGCGCGGCTTGCGCGTCGGCAGCCAGGCTTCGTGCAGCGCGCGCAGTTCGGGATCTTCGTGGATGGCGAGAACGCCGTTGGTTTCATCGTCCTCGACGCGCGCCAGCGCCTTGGAAAGGGCCTTGCCGCGCTTGGCGATGGGCGGCGTCGTGGTCTCTTCGGGGGTGACGAGCACGCCGGCGCGGCGGAAGACGAGGCCAAGCCAGCGCTGGCTGGTGAGCCAGGAAATCGGAATGGCGAGTATGAGGCCCGCGATCGTCGGCGACATCCAGGCGACGAGCGAGGGCGAGATCATCAGGCCCGCGACGAGGCTCAGCGCGCCGAGCGCCACATGCGAGCGGTGGCGGCGCACGATGTCGATGAAGGGCACGGAGCCGTCGTCGCGCCGCTGCGGGTCCCAGCCCGTGTCGAAGCCGAAGACGATATGCACGACATGGCCGGTCTGGATCAGCATCATGATTGGCGCAAGCAGCGCCGAGAGTACGATTTCGAAGAGGGTCGAGATCAGCAGCATGATGACGCCGCCCGAGCCCCGGCGCGTCTCGGGCTCGTAGATCGCGACGAGCAGGCCGAAGAATTTGGGCGCGAGCAGAATGCCCATGGTGAGGGCGAAGAGCTCGAGAGAACGTTCGGCGTCGAAGCGCGGGAAGGTCGGGAAGAGCGCGAATTCGCTCGTGAAATACTCCGGCTTGAAATAGCTCGCCTGGAAGACGATCACGATGCCGACGAGGAGCTGAAGCAGCCACAGCGGCGAGGTGAGATAGCCGAAGATGCCGGTGAGAAAGTGCTGGCGCGAGGCCCAGCTCAGGCCGCGCGCGAAGAGGACGCGCGAATGCTGGAGATTGCCCTGGCACCAGCGCCGGTCGCGGATCGAGAGGTCGATGAGCGAGGGCGGGCTTTCCTCATAGGAGCCGCCGAGCGTCGGCATCATGTAAACCGCATAGCCCGCGCGGCGGATCAGCGCCGCCTCGACGAAGTCGTGCGAGAGAATATGGCCGCCAAACGGCGGCCGGCCGCGCAGGTCCGGGAGGCCGCAGTGGCGGGCGAAGGCCTCTGTGCGGATGATGGCGTTGTGGCCCCAGTAATTGCCGTCGCGACCCATCCAGCAGGAGAGGCCCACGGCGATCACCGGCCCATAGATGCGCGCTGCGAACTGCTGCACGCGGGCGAAGAGCGTGTTGCGGTTGATGATGAGCGGCAGCGTCTGGATGATGCCGGAATCGGGGTCCGCCTCCATCGCCGCGGCGAGGCGGACGATGGTTGGCCCGGTCATCAGGCTGTCGGCGTCGAGCACCACCATTTGCGCATAGGCGCCCCCCCAGCGCGAGACGAAGTCTTCGATATTGCCGGCCTTTCGGCCGACGTTCTTCTCGCGCCGGCGGTAGAAAATGCGCGCCTTGGGCCCGAGACGACGGCGAATGCCGATGAAGGCCCGCTCTTCCGCGATCCATACGTCGGGATTCGTCGTGTCGGAGAGGAAAAACCAGTCGAAATGGTCGCCGAGGCCCGTCGCCTGCACGTCCTCGTAAATCGTCTGAAGCGCCGCGAAGACGCGGCTCGGCGCCTCATTGTAGATTGGCATGACGACGGCGGTTTTTTGCGAAAGCGTCGCCGGAAGGCCGGGCGCGGGCCGTCTGGACAGAAGCGCCCCGAAGCCGACGACGGCGCTCGCGAAGCTGAGCGCAATCCAGGAGAAGTTGAGAACGAAGAGCGTCAGCAGCGCCCATTTCAGGGTCGTGACGCCGCCCACGTCGATGACCTTGTACATCTGCCAGCCGCCGTAGACGGTGAGCGCAAGGCCGCCGCCGAACGTCACGAGGCGCGCGAGCCAGGGCGTCTCCCACAACTGAGGAGCAAGCCTCTTGCGAACCTGCCGGCTGTCGAACTTGAAGAGATTTTGCGCCGGCATCGAGAGACGCTGCTCGACCGGCGTCGGCGGGGCGGCCACGGGATCGACATAGCTTTGCGCCGGCGGAACGGCGTCGACGGGCGCGAGTGTCAGGGAGTCCATCTGTAAAGCCAGGTTTCGCTGATTGGCTCCTCATCCGCGCGCAGGACGAGTCGCATTTCGCAGTAATTTTCGCCGGCCGCGTCGAGGTCGAACACAACGCGGCACGTCTTTCCCTGCGGATTGAGGAACGTGCGGACGTTGGTGGCCGATCCGGGAGATGTGGTCAAGGCGGCCGAAAGTCGCGCGGTTTTCTGTGGATCTGCGAGAACATCGCCCGAAAAAACGACAATAAAGCGGCGCCGCTTCAGGCCGGGGACATGGCCGGCGCGGGCGTCGATGGCCACCGCCATGGGCGGCCGGCTCGGCGGCTCCCAGCACCAGAACTGACGATAGGCGAAAGTCGCCGCGCCGCCCCCGACGAGGGGCGTCTTCGGGCGCCAATAGGCGACGATGTTTTCATTGTTCTCGGACTCAGAGGGGATTTCCACGAGCTGCATTGCGCCGTCGCTCCAGTCGCCGAGCGGCTCGATCCAGAGCGAGGGACGCCGCTCCCAGTGCTGGTCGTCGTCCTGATAGTCCGCGATGTCGCGTTTCCTCTGAAGCGCGCCGAATCCTTTGGGATTATGATCCACGAAGGATGAGAACTGCAGCTCCTCGCGATTGGAGACCGGCCGCCACAGCCATTCGCCCGCGCCGGTGAGCATCTGGATGCCATTGATCGCCGCCGCCATGGGGCGCAGATCGTCGTTGCGCCGGCGCGAGTCGAGCGGCGTGTGGAGCGAGGCCGCCGCAAAGCCCGCGAGGCCGTAATGATCGACCGTCGTGCGGGAAAAGAGCGTCAGCTCCGTGTCGATCAGCGTCGCCTCTCCCGGACGGACAGTAAAACGATAAATTCCGGCTACGCTGGGCGAATCGAGTAGCGCATGGATGACGAGCGCGTTTTCTCCGAGCGTCGGCTTCTCGATCCAGAACATGCGGAAGGCCGGGAATTCCTCGCCGCGCGGGTCGGCGGTGCGAATCGAGAGGCCGCGCGCGGTGACCCCGAGGTTTTGCCCCGCCGCCACGGCGCGGTAGAAACTCGCGCCCTGGAAGATCGCCAGCTCCGCTTCGCCGCCGCCGGGCTCGGCGCGCAGCACGCGAAAGCCGGAATAGCCGAGATCGGGCAGCTTTTCGGGGACCTTCAGCCCGCCGTAGTCGAACCGGTTCTGGTCATACGCGATCCGAGTCGCCGCGCCGTTCTCCACGACGAAGAGGTCGACCGCCGTGGTGAAAATATTGCCGCGGTGCAGCGGCTCGATGGAGAAGCCTTTGTTTTCGCCGGTCCATAGAGCAGAGCCGGGCCGCGTCTTGATCCCGACGAGCTGCTCATAGGAGAGGCTGGCGAAAGGCTCGCGCAGGTCGCTCGGCGGCGGCGCATAGGGCTTCGATGCGAGCGCGCGGGCCAGATCCAGGATTGCTTCGCGCGAAAAGGGCGCGGACGGCGCGGACGGCGTCTCCTTCCCTTGCGCCTGCGCGACAGAAGGCGCGAGGCCCGAGGCGAGGGCGCCGAGGGCCGCTTTCAATAGATCTCTTCGTTCAAACATTGAGCAACCGGGAGCGGGGTAGATAGCGCGGCTTTGACGCGTCTTTCCTCTATAAAAGAAATTCGGGGAACCGAAAGAGCATTGTTCCCCCTGCGGCCTCGCGGCGGCGGCGCTTGCCCTTTCCGGTTCGAATCTGCAACAAACAGGCGGCCAGCCGCGCGCTTTCGCCGCGCCTCGTTAAAAACCAAAGGCCTAAAATGCCGAGCTCCCGCAAAGCGCTCGCCGTCGTCCTCGCCGCGGGCGAAGGCACGCGCATGAAATCCGACCGGCCGAAAGTGTTGCACCAGGTGGCGGGGCGCTCCATGCTCGCCCATGTGCTCGCCGCCGTCGCCGAGGCCGGCGTCGAATCGGTCGCCGTCGTCGTCGGCCCGGGCCGGGACGACGTCCGGGACGAAGCCTTGCGGCTCGCCCCCGGGGCGCGGGTCTATGTGCAGACCGAGCGGCTCGGCACCGCCCATGCCGTTCTTGCGGCGCGGGAGGCCATCGCGGAAGGGTTCGACGACCTTGTCGTGCTCTTCGCCGACACGCCGCTCGTCACCGGCGCGACTATCCTCGCCCTGCGCGGCGCCCTTGCCGAAGGCGCGGGCGTCGCGGCGTTGGGCTTCATGGCGGCGGATCCGTTCGGCTATGGCCGGCTGATCCAGGACGAGTCGGGCGACCTGCTCGCGATCCGCGAGGAGAAGGACGCAACCGAGGCCGAGCGCGCCATTCGCCTGAGCAACGCCGGCCTCATGGCGCTCGACGGCAGGAGCGCGCTGGGCTGGCTGGGCCGGATCGGCGCCGCCAACGCGAAGGGCGAGTATTATCTCACCGACGTCATCGAGATCGCGCGGGAAGCCGGCCGTCCGGCGCGGGTCGTCCTCGCCGAGGAGACGGAAGTGCTCGGCGTCAACGATCGTATTCAGCTCGCTCAGGCCGAGGCCGTCGCACAGACCCGCCTGCGCCGCGCCGCCATGGCCGCGGGCGTCACCATGATCGCGCCCGAGACCGTCTTTCTGAGCTTCGATACGACGCTCGGCCGCGACGTGCTGATCGAGCCGCATGTGGTCATCGGGCCGGGCGTCTCGATCGCCGACGGGACGGTGATCCATTCGTTCTCCCATCTCGAAGGGGCGCGTGTCGGCGCGGGCGCGACGATCGGCCCCTATGCGCGGCTCAGGCCCGGCGCGGCGCTTTCCGAACGGGCGAAGGTCGGCAATTTCGTGGAAATCAAGAACGCCAATGTCGCGGCCGGGGCCAAGGTCAACCATCTGACCTATATCGGCGACGCCGACGTCGGCGCCAACGCGAACATCGGCGCCGGAACGATCACCTGCAATTACGACGGCTTCTTCAAATACCGGACCGAAATTGGCGAGAACGCCTTCATCGGTTCGAACTCGGCGCTGGTCGCGCCGGTAAAGATCGGGGCGGGGGCCTATGTCGGCTCGGGCTCGGTCGTGACCAAGGACGTGGCCGCCGACGCGCTCGCCGTCGCGCGCGGGCGGCAGATGGAGAAAATCGGCTGGGCCGCGTCGTTCCGCGCCGCGCAGGCCGCCAGGAAAGCAAAAAAATAGCCGCGCTGCTGCATTTTAGCCGCAAGGGCGCGGCTTGTTGCTTTTCGATCACGCTGGCCTGCGCCCCCCGCCGCATTGGCCGAGTTTTTGCCAGGTTCTTTTGGAGGCTGCCATGTGCGGAATTGTCGGGATACTGGGAAAGGGGCCGGTCGCGGGGCAGCTCGTCGAGGCGCTCAAGCGGCTCGAATATCGCGGCTATGATTCCGCGGGCGTCGCCACGCTCGAGCGCGGCGGCGCGCTCACGCGCCTCAGGGCGAGCGGCAAGCTCAAGAACCTCGAAGAAAAGCTCGCGGCCACGCCGCTTCAGGGCGCCGTCGGCATTGGCCATACCCGCTGGGCGACGCATGGCAAGCCGACCGAGGACAACGCCCATCCCCACGCCGCCGACCGCGTCGCGGTCGTTCACAACGGCATCATCGAAAACTTTCGGGAGCTGCGCCAGGAGTTGATGGGGCGGGGCCATAAGTTTTCCTCCGAGACCGATTCCGAGGTGGTCGCCCATCTTGTCGCCGAGCGCCTGGCGGCGGGCGACGCGCCCGAGGCAGCGGTCGCGGCGGCGCTCAAGCGCCTCAAGGGCGCCTTCGCCCTGGCCTTTCTCTTCGACGACCGGCCCGATCTGCTGATCGGCGCACGGCGCGGCTCGCCGCTCGCCGTGGGCTGGAGCGAGGAGGGCGCCTATCTCGGATCGGACGCTCTGGCGCTTGCCCCCTTCGCCACCTCCATCGCCTATCTCGAAGAGGGCGACTGGGTGGCGCTGCGCCGCGACGGGACGCAGTTTTTCGACGCCGCCGACAGGCCCGTCGAACGTCGCCGCCTGCCGCTGACGCCGGGCTCTTTCCTTGTCGACAAGGGCAATTACCGCCACTTCATGGCCAAGGAAATCCACGAGCAGCCCGAGGTCGTGGGCCGGACGCTCGCTCATTACCTCGACCTCGCCGAGGGCGTCGTGCGCCTGCCCTTCGATCTGGATTTCGACGCCAAATCTCTTTCGCGGGTGACGATTTCAGCCTGCGGCACCGCTTTTTACGCCGGCCTTGTGGCCCGCTACTGGCTGGAGCGTTTCGCCTGCCTCTCGGTCGAGATCGACATTGCTTCCGAGTTTCGCTACCGCGACCCGCCGCTTCCCGAGAAGGGCCTGATGATCGTCGTCTCGCAATCGGGCGAGACCGCGGATACGCTGGCAGCGCTGCGCTACGCCCGGGAGCATGGGCAGCACATTCTTTCCGTCGTGAATGTCGAGACCTCGACCATCGCCCGCGAGAGCGACACGGTGGCCAAGACTCTCGCCGGGCCGGAGATCGGGGTCGCCTCGACCAAGGCGTTCACCTGTCAGCTCGCCGTCTTCGCCTGCCTCGCGCTGGCGCTGGGCCGGGCGCGCGGCGTTCTGACCAGGGAGGAGGAGCGTGCGCTCGTCGCCGAACTCGTCGCCGCGCCGGGCCAGATGGCCGATGCGCTGAACCGGGAGGCGCAAATCGAGCCCGTCGCCCGCGACGTGGCGCGCGCTTCGAGCGTGCTTTATCTCGGGCGCGGCCCGTCCTACCCGCTGGCGCTCGAGGGCGCGCTCAAGCTCAAGGAGCTGTCCTATATCCACGCCGAGGGCTATGCGGCGGGCGAATTGAAACACGGCCCCATCGCGCTCATCGATTACGCCATGCCGGTGATCGTCCTGGCGCCGCCGGATTCGAGCCTCGAAAAGACGGTTTCGAACCTCCAGGAAGTCGCCGCCCGTGGCGGGCATCTCATCCTGATCGGTTCGCCGCGCGCCCGCGAGGCGGCGGCGGCGGAGCTCGCTGGCTATGTCGAAATGCCCGAAGCCGTCGCCGGACCCTTCGCGCCGCTCGTTTACGCCGTGCCGGCGCAGCTTCTGGCCTACCACGTCGCGACCTTCATGGGCAAAGATGTGGATCAGCCGCGAAATCTCGCGAAAAGCGTTACGGTGGAGTAGGGCGGGGACGCGTCGCAGCCCCGCCAGCGCCCCGCCATTGACAGCCGGCCGCCCGAACTGGTCTATGCGAGGCCAGCGCGGCCCGCGCCGCCACGCCAAAGCCAGAGGACAACGACACGTTGCTCGCATCCATCCCGCCCGCCTATGCCGCCCCTTTCGAGCGGGCCTGGCGCCATCGGGAGCTGATCCGCGCCGTCGTGCGGCGCGAATTCATCTCGCGCTTTCGCGGCTCGCTGCTCGGCCCGGCCTGGGCTGTGCTCTCGCCGCTCATCATGCTGCTGACCTATACGGTGCTGTTTTCCATCACCGTGCCCCAGCTGTCCGCCGGCATGAGCGTGACGGAATATGCAAGCGGCATCTTCATCGGGCTCATTGTCTTCAACCTGTTCAGCGAGCTCGCCTATCGCGCGCCGATCCTGCTCCATGAGCATGTGAATTTCGTCAAGCGGTCGATCTTTCCCAGTGAAACCATCGCCTGGACCGCGACCATTCGCGCCTTCACCTATGCAGGCGTGGCCTTCGGCGTCTATATCGGTTTCCGGCTGGTCGCCGCCGGGACGCTGCCGCTGACCATCCTGCTGACGCCGCTGCTCGTCGTCCCGTTTGCGCTGTTCATTCTGGGCGTCGTCTGGTTCCTCATGGCGCTCGGCGCCTTCACGCGCGACGTGGCCCACATCATGGCCTCGATCGTGCCCGTGCTCATGTTCGCAACGCCGATCTTCTATCGGCTGGAGCAGATCGAGCAGATGTCCCCCTCGACGGCCTACTGGCTGCGCCTCAATATTGTCGGAGATTACATCGAGATGATGCGGGCCGTCGCGCTCGACGGCCGAGTGCCGAACCTTCTCGGCTACCTCATCGTCGTCGCCGCGTCTTATGCGGTCTTTCTCGGCGGCTACAAGTTCTTCATGCGTTACAAGTCGGTCATCGTCGATGTCATCTGAGCCCTCCATCCGCTGCACGGGCATCGGAAAAGCCTTTCAGCTTTATGCGCATCAGAACGACCAGCTGAAGCAGGTCCTCTTCGGACTGTGGAAGAAATTCTACAGAGAGAAGTGGGTCCTCCACGATGTGAACTTCACCGTAGCCAAGGGCGAGCGGGTCGGCATCGTCGGGCGCAACGGCGCGGGCAAGACCACCCTGTTGCAGATTCTGTGCGGCATCACCATGCCCACGAAAGGCGAGTTCGAGGTCAAGGGTCGCATCGCGCCTATTCTCGCGCTCGGCTCCGGCTTCGACGGTCTGCTGACAGGGCGGGAGAACGCCCGCATTGGCGCCGCGATTCTCGGCCTGTCGCGCAAGGAAGTCGACGCGCGGATCGAGGCCATCGCCGCCTTCGCCGATATCGGGACGTTCTTTGAGCAGCCGATGCGCACCTATTCCATGGGCATGATCGCACGCGTCGCCTTCGCCATCTGCGCCCATGCCGACGCCGACGTGCTCATCGTCGATGAGGCGCTGTCGGTCGGCGATGAAATCTTCCAGCGGAAATGCGAGAAATTCATCGAGAGCTTCAGCAGGACGGGGACCATCCTCATGGTCTCCCACGATCTCAGCTTTCTCGAGAATCTGTGCGACCGCGTGCTTTGGCTGGAAGACGGCGTCGTGCGCGAGATCGGAGAGCCGGCGCGGATCATTGCGGATTACCGCGCCGCCATGCTCGAGACGGCCTGAGTCTCAATCCTTTGGCAGGGCGAACTCCAGCACGGCGACGCCGCGCCTGTTCGCTTCTACGAGGAGAGCTTGCGTGCTTTCGCCGCCGCCGAAGGCGATCACGAGTTCTGGCGCGGCCTCGTCCAGCATTCGCGTGTTTCGCTGCATGACGCTTTCCCGGCTGCTCTTCTTGCGCTCGAAAAGCTGCACGGCGACCTTGTTCGCCGCCCCCCATTGCGCTCCCAGGCGCTCCGCGCCGCCTTCGTTCCCCGCGATGATGAGGGTGAAGTTTTTCGCTTGATGGAGTTCGTCCATCTTCTTCGAGACGAACATGCGCTCGGCTGAGGCTTTCCTCAGTTCGAGGCCTGCCTGCGAACCGGCGACCCGCGGGTCGGTGCGCCCGACATTTCGACCGCCGCAAATCAAAGCTTTAGTCATGGAATGAAACCAGATCCTATCGGAAAAAATAGTGCCAGTTCATAGCTACCACTCAATTGCAAACAAACGTCGACATGGTTGCGTCAATTTTCAGATCAGATGATGGTCGAGCGGGGGCCAATCTTCGCGGGGGAGCGATCATGCCAGGGGCGCGGCGTAGCCGGGGGGCGCGGCCCCTGTCGTGAGCCTCGGTCTGGGGCTGTAGCTCAATCGCGCGATGAGCCACAAGGAAACGCCGATTTCCAGAACCAGCAACGCCAGGAGCAGAATCGCGAACCAGGCGCTCACGCGCAGCAGCGATTCAAGCGCCACGAGATAGACGATATGCGCCGCCGGGACAGCGATGATGGGCAGGCTGCCCGATGCGCCGCGCCGGCCCGTGATATTGCCGAAGGCGAGCGTCAGCGCGATGGCCAGAAGCGTATGGGCGACGGCGAGCGACGGCACGCCGAAACGCTTGGCCGCTTCCGCCATCCACTCGCCATACTGGCGGTGATCGCCTTTGGCGGTCGCGCGATTGGCCAGGAAGTCTAGCGCGGAGAGTTCATAGACGCCGCGCCAGCCGCGCTCCGGAAGGGAGCCGCTGCCCTGCATCGGCAGCGCCATGGCGTATTCGTCGAATTTGGCGATCCGCACTTCGCTGCTGTTGACGGAGCGCGTCTGGATGCTGCCGTTCGAGAGCGCGATGATGACGCCAGCCTCGTTGCGGCGGAACTCCGCGCGGGCGGCGGTGATGGTTTCCTCCTGCATCTTTTCAAGTGAAATCTGCCGCAGATAGAGATTGGCGGCGATATCGGGGGTGATCCAGCGCTCGATGTAGAGGGTCTTGCCGCCCGAGGAGAAAGTGTAGAAATGCGCCGCGTCGAGCATGCGGTGGTTCAGCGAATTGCGCACGACGTTGAGCACGTCCTGCATGTTGCTCGAATAATGCGGCGCGATGAAGTTTGCGAGAAGATAGCCCAGAACCACGATGCCCGACGCAAGGCTCAGCGCCGGCCGGCAGATCGCCCAGGGCGACAGGCGCAAGGCGTAGAGCACGGCGATCATGCCCTCGCTCGCCATGCGCGAAAATTCGAGCGCGGAGGCGACGCCGATGGCCATGGGCAGGGTGACGAAAGCCACCGTCGGCGTCACGCCGACGAGGGCGGGCCAAACGAGCCCGCCGCGCACGGCGGCCGGGGGCAGTTGATAGAGGAGATAGGACAGGACGACAGGAACCGAGAGCGCGAGCTGCACGATGAGGACCGATAGGCCCACGCGCTTCAATAGATAGGAAAACAGCAGGCGGGGCATCGCCTTGGCTCGCTTCTCGGTCGTTATGGAATGGCGCTCGGGGGCGCGCCGTCCTGCCGCGTCATTTCTTGAAGCGCGCCCAGGCGGCTTTGGAATATTCCGTCCAGGCGGGGTCGAAGACGCCGCGCGAGGGCAGGGCGGTCGCGCCCGCCCAATGGGCGAAATAGATTTCCTTGCCCTCGTAATCGAGCGGCTTGCCGTCCTTGAAGGTCACGCCCGGCGCCTTGTAGAAGCTTTCATGCGAGGACCCCGGTACGACATTGGGCAGGAGCTCGATCGCGAGCCCCCGACGATGCGTGACGAAATTGACGAGCGGCTGGGCGAAGAGCTGCCCGCGCTTGCGTACGTCGTGGAAGATCGCCGAGTCTTCCTTCATCGTCTCGATGAAATCCGAGAGCTTCAGATATGCGTTCGAGGTGACCCAGAAACCGTCGTTGAAGAGCAGTACATTGTCGAGGAATGAATATTTGCTGCGCCGATCGTTGTAGACATATTCGAAGCTAGGCGAGGCGACGATGAATTCCGTCTTTTTGGCCTCGAGCTTGCCGAAGATCGGCGTGAAGTCGCGAAAGAGGATCACGTCCACGTCGACATAGGCGACTTCGTCGAGCGGCAGAGCGAGCGCCTGCAATTTGCGCAGTCTGCGGCGGTTGCTGTTGAAGATTCCCGGATAGAGTTCATGGGAGAGCTTGTCGATCTCCACGGGCTCCTCGGCGACATAGGTGGCGCCGTAGAGATCCGCGGCGCGGCGCGTCATCTCGACATTGTCGTCATAGGGAATGAGATAGAGCGGGAGCGACGAATTGGTGTCGCGATAGCTCTCCAGGAACGGCAAGAGCCAGTCGATGATCTTGTCGTTGCCGACAATGGCGACGCCATAGCGCTTTTGCGGGGCGGCGGCGCCGGCCTCGGCGTCGGGGGACCGCAGGGGTGGATTCGGGAGACGAAGGCTCATATAGGGGGGTGTACTTGTAAAATTCGGGCAAAAGCAAGGGGGGCGGTCGATTGGTCGAGATTTCCGAGGCGCCGCCGGGCGGGACGCCGCCCCTCGGCAGGCCCCTTTTGGGAAAAACCGTCGCCGTCGTGCACGCTGCCTGGCACAGTTGCGGCAGCTATCAGGTCAATGTCAGTCAGATCGCCGCCTATCGGGCGCTCGGGGCGCGCGTCCTGTCCATCGCCATGATGGACGACATCGCGGCGCCTCCGCTGAACGGCGCCCGCTGGCCGGCCTATGTCGAGGCGACGCGGGGGATCGGCGCAGATCGGCGCTTCTTTTCCGGCGCGCCGGTTTCCGCGCTCCTGGGCCGCCTTCTGATCGACGGCTGGTGGCGGCTCATCCATGGCGATCAGGCGAGCTGGCTCGTCGAACTCGCCAGGCGCGCGCCGCCGCCCGAAGGGATAGGCGAGGAAACGATCGACCTGATCCACGCCAACCATTATTTCACGCTCCCCTTCGTCGAGACGCTCAAGGGCGGCCGCCGCATACCGGTGCTGCTCGAGACCCAGGACATTCAGGCGCGCCAATATGCGCTGCGCAACAAGGGCGGCTTTTTCATTCCGCCTTATGCGACTTACGACGACATGCTAAAAATCGAGCTCGACTGGATGCGCCGTGCCGATCTCTGCGTGCATCTCAACGAGGAAGAGGATCGCGACTTCCGGCGCCTGCTGCCGGACGCCAGACACCGGCTGATCTATCCCGCCGTGCCGGAAGCGCCGAGGGCGCGCGGGCGCGACGTCATCATCGTCGCGAGCGACAATTACGCCAATTATCTCAGCCTGCGCTGGTTCCTCGAGGAGGTCGTCCCCCTGGCGGGCGGCGCGCGCGTCGGCGTTTACGGCAATATCGACGGCGGCGTGAAACGCCGGGATCCGGCGCTCTATGAAGCCCACCGCGCACTGTTCAGGGGCCGCGTCGAGGACATCGGCGCGATTTACGCCAATGCGGGCTGCGTCCTGCTACCGACGGTCGAGGGACACGGGCTTTCGATCAAGGCGGTCGAGGCGCTCTCCTGCGGGGCGCCGCTGGTGGCGACGCCGCTCGCCTTCCGCGGCATGAATATCGATCCGGCGGCGCTTTCCAATGTCGCGCTGGCCTCGGACGCCACGCAATTCGCCCGCTATTGGCGCGAGGCGCAGGCGCGCGCCGACCGCGGCGAAACGCCGCCGCTCGAAAGCGATACCCGCCGCCTTTACGAGCAGGCGTTCAGCCCGCAGGCCTATGCGCGCGCGCTCGCCGGGGCGCTGGACGCTGTCCCCGCATGAGCGGCTCGGCGCTCGCCGGCCGTCGCGTGGCGCTTCTCCACCCGGCCTGGCATTCCTGCGGCACCTATCGCGTCGTACTCGGGCAGATCGCGGCCTACCGCGCCCTCGGCGCACGGGTCTCGCCCGTCGCCGTGAGCATCGATCCGGGCTTCGCGCCGGAGCGCCGCTGGCTCTGGAAATCGTTTCTGGCGGCGACCCCGGAGCTTGGCGGCGATCCCCGCCATCTCGGCGGCGCGCCGCTCCATGTCCTCTTCGAGCCGGCCTTTTTTGCAAGAGTCGTCTGGCCCTATCTGCACGGCGATCAGGCGGCGATCCGATTGGGCCTCGCCGCGCGCGCGCGGCTTTCGCCGGGCGTGGAGGGCGAGGATTACGACCTCGTCCACTGCAATCACTTCTTTCTCATGCCCGTCGCGCGGCGCCTGGCGCGCGACCGCGCGCCCATCCTGCTCGACACGCACGACCTTCAGGCCCGACAGTTCGCGCTGATCAACGAGCGCATGCCCTGGCTTCGCCCGCGCGTGAGCTATGAAGACATGCTGGCGCAGGAGGTCGAGGCCATGCGCGGCGCCGATCTTCTGCTGCATCTCAATGCGCTGGAGGCGGAGGAATTTCGCGCCCTTCTGCCTCAGAAGCGCCACGCGCTGCTCTATCCGCCGACGCCGCCCGCGCCCACCGGACCGGGTGGGCCGGATATCGTGATCGTGTCCAGCAACAATACGGCGAATGTGGAGAGCCTCATCTGGTTTCTGCGCGAGGTCGTCCCAAGGGCGCCGGGCGTCAAAGTGAAGATCGCGGGCAGCGTGGCCGAAGGCGTCAGGGCGCGTGCAGGCGCGCTATATGCCGCCCATCGGGACTGGTTCCTCGGCCGCGTCGAGGACCCCGGCGCCATCTATGCCAGGGCCCGGCTGGCTCTGCTGCCGACGGTCGGCGGCACCGGCCTGTCGATCAAGACGGTCGAGGCGATGTCGAGCGGCCTGCCGCTGATTGCGACGCCCCAGGCGCTGCGCGGCATGGACGCAGAGGCCCTTTCGCTGCCGGGCGTCACAGTGGCCGAAAGCGCCGAAGCCTTCGCGGCCGCGCTCATCCAGGCCGCCGCCGCGCCGCACCCCAGCGATTCGACGCGCGCCTCGAGCGCGGCGAGAGCTTATTACGAGAGCCGCTTCTCGCTTGCCGCCTATCGGACGGGCCTCGAAACGTTGGCCGAGGCGACGCTTTCGGCTGCGTTCTGACATTTATCATTAAAAAACATAGGCTTGTGTTGGACTGTGACCCTGCGGCAACGCTGCCGCAAAATCGGCCAACCGCCGGCGCCCGCGGATTTCGCCATCAAAGTTCGGGTGTTAGTTTGGAGCATGACCTTTTTTGTCGCTGCGCCGAAAACCGGGCGGCCTTGCTGTTGGAGAGCTGATCAAATGACTTTCAAGGCTACGGTTCTTGGCGCGCTCGCGTCATTCGTCGCGCTCGGGGCGGCCGTCGCGGCCGATCTGCCGAGCTACAAGGCGCCGCCGCCTCCGCCCCCGCCGGCGGCCTTCGACTGGAGCGGCTATCACTTCGGCGTCAGCGGCGCTTGGGGCGGCGGCACGGCGGGCTATAATTCGAACATTACCGCGCTTGGTCCCTTCCCCGGCGCGCCCGGCCTCATCAGCTGGACCAACGCCTCCTCTTCCTATGGCACGACCGGCTATCTCGTCGGCTTCCAGAGCGGCGCCAGCTGGCAGCTCGCGAACAATGTCGTGCTCGGCTACGAGTCCGATTTCAACTACGCCGACGTGAATTCGACGAATGGCGGGACGTGGGGCGATTCCCTGCAGAGCAATCTGCGCTGGTTCGGAACCGAGCGGCTGCGCTTCGGCTATGCGTTCGGCCGTCTGATGCCCTACATCACCGGCGGTCTGGCCTATGGTCAGCTCCACACGACGGGCGTCTACAACTTCGCGGGCATCGCTTTCCCGACCTCGGTTGGCCATTGGCAGGCGGGCTGGACAGTCGGCGCGGGTCTGGAATACGCCGTCTTCGACAAAATCAGCGTGAAGGCCGAATATCTCTACTCGAGCCTCCAGGGGAACTACGGCTCGAGCTTCGGCGTGCCGACGGCTTATCGTACCTTCGTCGGCACGGGCTTCGACACGCATATCGCGCGCGTCGGCGTCAACTACCAGCTCAAGAGCCTCGGCGCTCTGATCGGGATGCCCCAGCTGGGCCTGTAATCGCCAACTCTTGCACGCAGAAAAAGCCCGGCCTGTCAGGCTGGGCTTTTTCTTTGGCTCTTCGCCCCGCCTCGACGGCGCACGCCGATGCGTTATTCTTCTGGTCATGATCCGACACGCGCCGCTCGTTCCGCCCGCCGCCAATCTCTCCCTGCTGACCGAACGCTCACGCGAGATCTTCCGACAGCTCGTCGACAGCTATCTCGCGACCGGCGAGCCCGTCGGCTCGCGGCAATTGTCGCGGCTGCTGCCGATGACGCTCTCGCCGGCCTCTGTCCGCAACGTCATGCAGGATCTCGAGGAGCTGGGCCTCGTCTATGCGCCGCATACGAGCGCCGGTCGGCTGCCGACCGAACTTGGCCTTCGCTTTTTCGTGGATTCCATGCTCCAGATCGGCGATCTCGCCGACGCCGAGCGCGTGCGCATCCAGGCCGGCGTCGAGGCCGCGTCCAAGGACCACGATTTCGAGGGCGTTCTCGCCGAGGCGACCAGTCTGCTTTCGGGGCTCACCCGAGTCGCGGGCATCGTCGTCGCCACCAAGGAGAATGTGCGGCTCAAGCAGATCGATTTCGTACGGCTGGAGCCGGAGCGCGCGCTGGCCATTCTCGTCGCCGACGACGGGTCGGTGGAAAACCGTGTTATTCCCGTCTCGCGCGATCTTCCGCCTTCCGCGCTGGTCGAGGCCGCCAATTATCTGAACGCCCGCATCACGGGCCGCACGCTGGCGGAGGCGCGCGAGGGAATAGAAGCCTCGCGTCTCGCCGCGCAGAGAGAACTCGATGAACTTACCGCCCGGCTCGTCGAGGCTGGGCTCGTGAGCTGGGCCGGCGTTTCGGGCGAGAGCCGCCAGCTGATCGTGCGTGGCCAGGCGCATCTTCTCGAGGATCTCACCGCCGCGGCCGATCTCGAGCGCGTTCGCCTCCTCTTCGCTGACCTCGAGACCAAGACAGGCGTCATCGACCTTCTGGAGCGCGCCGAGCAGGGCGAAGGCGTGCGTATCTTCATCGGTTCGGAGAACAAGCTCTTCTCTCTGTCGGGTTCGTCCCTGGTCGCGGCCCCGCTGCGCGACAGCGAGCGCCGCATCATTGGCGCGCTCGGCGTCATCGGGCCGACGCGGCTGAATTACGCGCGCATCATTCCCATGGTGGATTACACGGCCAAGATCGTGGCGCGCGTGGTCGGCGGCGCCTGACGCAGGCGCGACCGCCGTTGATCGGCAGGTGCGACGAAGTGTCCGATCTTGATGGATAGACCCGGAGAGCCCCGCGTCTATTTGGCAAATCTCAAACGTCTCGAAGGCAGGCGACGGCGTCGCCGCCGCCTCCTGTCGATGTGGGAGGAAGGAGACCAGATCATGCGGCAAATTACGAAAGCAGGGCTTGCGGCGTTCGCCGGGGGCGTCGCGCTGGCGTCGGCGCCGGCTGTTTCTCATGCGGGCGTGATGAGCATCGCCGACAAGGCGTCGGTCGGCGTCGACTCGCAGACGACCCAGGTCGATTGGCGGCCTTACGTCCATCGGCATCATCGGTGGCATCCCGGATGGCGCTGGGGCTACGGCCCAGGCGCCCGTCACTGGGGCTATGCGCCACGGTGGGGCTATTCACGTTGGGGCTATGCGCCGCGGTGGGGCTATTCACGTTGGGGCTATGCGCCGACGGTCTGGGGCAGCGCCGCGCCTTACTGCAACTATGGCGCCTGGGGCTACAGCCCAGCCGCGGGCGCCCTGGGCGTCGCCGCGGATGTCGCCGCTGCGCCGCTCTGGGCGGCGGGCGCGTTGACCTCGCCCGTCTGGTGGTGAGGATCAACGCAGAGCTCCGGCCCGCGCCAAGGCGCGGGCCGGACGCGGTCAAGCTCAGTTTTCGCTGAGCAACACGCGCAAGGGTTGAAGTTTACGCGGGCCACAGGCGCGATTCGAGGAGCAAACAGCAAAGCTCACGTTTTTTCTGCCTGGTTAACGTCAAATATTCACCAAGCCCGCAACTCTTCACAGCTAAATGCAACACGCTGAAAGAAAGAGATAACAGGCCGTGCACGCGAGGCTTTTAGCCAGAGCTTGGCCTATTTGCATGTTGAGATTTTGCCGCAATCTTCTTCAATATGGCTTTGAGAAACGCTAATCCTTCGGCTGGCGTCATTGCGGAGGCATAAATGGACTCGCTGGATCTCGATCAGGTCGTCGATGAAATCATCCCCAGAGGCGATCAAAACTCGAAAACCCTGCGTCCGGTCGATTTGGCTCTGCGCCAGTCCCTGAACGGCGTCGACGAAGCGGATGCGGCGCTTGCGCTCGTCTCCGAAGCGGCCGAGGCGATCCGCAAGCTGGAGGAGCAATCGGCTCAGGCCGTCGCCCGCGCGCACAACGCCGCCAATACGGTGATGGAGAAGCTGGAGCGCACGGTGGCTCGCGCCGAGCGCGCCGAGTCGGCGCTGCGCCAGGCCGAGGCGGAGATCAACGAACTCACCGCCAACGCCATGCAGGCGCACAAGGATCTCGAGATGCTGCAATCCCTGCTCGCCTCCAGGGAAGCAGATCTCGCCGCGACCGAGCAGCGCGCCGCCTCCGCCGAGAAGCGCGCGGACGAAGCCAATGCAGCGATCCAGCGCATCGTCACGGCCATTCGCACCCAGCTTCCGGTCGCCGCCGGCCTGGGCGACGAGCAAGGCGCCGATTGATCTCATGCCCTGCGCGCGGTCGATCGCCGCGCGCCAGTCCGGCGCAGGTCAGGCATGAATATCCAAGGCGCATGAATATCCACGCCCCTTTTCGCGACGACCGCGAGCACGAACGCACGTTTCACAAGATGCGCATTGCGGTGAGCGGCGGCGCGCTGTCGATCAGCGACAGCATCCTGCACGACATGGCGACGCTGGACTCGAAAAGCGCGGCCCTGCTGCAATTTATCTCCGTCGTGCTCGCCGCGTTGACCTTTTCGCTCGGCCTGGTCGACGGCGGCGCCCCTTATGCGCATGTCATCAGGGTCGCCATATTCGGCTTCATGGGCGTTTTCGGCTTTGCGGCATGGGTCGATCTGCGCTGCCTCAAGGTGCTTGGCCCCGCGCGCACGCTCGGCGTGAGCTCATCCGACGAGTTCGAGAATTTGATGCTGACGGAGATTTCCGAGCGGCGGGAAAGATATTTCCTCTCGCTGCGCATCACGGAATCCGCCTTCATTCTGCTCGCCGTCTTCACCGTTCTCTGGCTGCTCGTCGCGCGCGCACACTCGCTGTAGTTGTCACGGGCGGGAAAGCTCGACGAGCTCCTCGGTAATCTGTTCCTGACGCAACCGGCGATGGCGCATGATGAGATCGTCGATCGTCTTGCGCACATTGCTGCGCGCGGCGGTCATCGCCATCATGCGCGCCATGTTCTCGGCGGCGAAGGAGAGCAGCGCCGCTTCGCAGAGCTCGGCGAAAATATATTCCTCCGCGAGCGTTGCGATCAGTTCCGCAGGCGGCAGATTGACGAGCGGCTTCGCCTCGCGCCCAGAGACGGGAAACCGGGTGAGGTCGAGGGGGATCAGCGGTCTTGCGACAATCTCGTCGGCGCCCGATGGCGACGGAGCGCCATGGACGAGCGTGACGCGGACTGTTTCCGTTCCGGAGACGGTCGCGTAGAGCTTGCCGGCGATGCGCTCCGCGAGCAGCGGCGCGTCCGCGGCATGGGCGATCATCGGCGCGGACCACGCCGCCTTCATGCCCAGTTCGTCGGCGCTGGCGAGACCCTTCTGCCCGACAATGTAGAGCGCCGACCGGGCGCCGGCGCGGCTCGCCGCGTCGAGCACGCGCCGGTCGAAGCCGCCCACGAAGCCCTGCTCGGCGCAGAAGGCAAGGACGATGTGGCGCGTCGCCGGAGCGCGGGCCGTCCGCTCGTCTGGCGCGAGGGCGAGCGCCACGCCGATGGTCTCGCCGAGCGCATGCGCATAGGCGCGCACGCCTTCGAGACTCTGCTGCGCCTCCCGGCTGCGCGCCGCCGCAAGGCCGCGCATGGCGGTGAACACCGTCTCGAGCTGGCGTGTGGCGGCGATGCGTGCGCGCACCTCGCCGAGGCGCTCGCCGCTCATGACGCGGCTGCCTTCGCGGTCTTGACGCCGATTTCTGCGGCGATCGAGGCGACGAGCCCGACCAGCGTCTCGCGCGTCGCGTCGTCGAGCGGCGCGCCGGTCTCGCAAGCGGCGGCGACGCCCGGCGCGGCGCTGTCGATGCGGGGGCCGAGTCTGTCCCGCAGTAAGGCGATGTCGCCGGGCGGGAGCGCATCGAGCGCGCCGGCTTCGAGCGCGGCGAGCAGCGCGACCTGATCCACGACCCTGAGCAGGGCGAAACGCGGCTGATCGAGCAGCGCGCGAATACGCTGGCCGCGAAGGATATCGCCTTGCACGCGCCCTGTGGACATGCCGCCGAAGCGGCTGAACATCTCGAGCTCGAGAAATTGCGAATATTGCAGGCGCAGGCGTCCCGCGACCTGCCGCAACGCCTCGGGCTGCGCCTTGCCGCCGACGCGGCTGACGCTCAGCCCGACATCGACGGCGGGGCGCTGGTTCGCGGCGAAGAGGCGAGAGTCGAGAACGATCTGGCCGTCGGTGATGGAAATGAGATTGGTCGGGATATAGGCGGAGAGATTTCCGGCGTCCGTCTCGGCAATGGGCAGCGCCGTGAGGGAGCCGCCGCCCCTGGCCTGAGACAATTTCGCGGCGCGCTCCAGCAGCCGCGCATGCAGATAGAAAATATCGCCGGGATAGGCCTCGCGGCCCGGCGGCTCGCGGGTGAGCAGCGCCAACTCCCGATGCGTCGCGGCGTGCTTCGTCAGATCGTCAATGACGACGAGCGCATGGAGCCCACGATCGCGGAAATATTCCGCCATCGTGAATCCCGCGAAGGGCGCGATCCATTGCAGGCCGGGCGGGCTCGAAGCCGCCGCGACGACGAAGATCGTGCGCTCCGGCGCGCCGCGCGCCCGCACGGCTTCGATGACGCGCTCGACCGAGGTCGCCCGCTGGCCGATGGCCACATAGACGCAGATCATGTCGGAGCGCTTCTGATTGAGCATGGCGTCGACGGCGATCGAGGTCTTGCCCGTGGCGCGATCGCCGAGAATGAGCTCGCGCTGGCCCCGGCCGATCGAGAACATCGAATCGATGACGAGAAGGCCGGTCAGCGCCGGCGCGCTGACGAGGTCGCGGTCGATGATGCTCGGCGCCTCGCGCTCGACGGGGTGAAACGCGTCCGCGACGACCGGACCGAGGTCGTCGAGCGGGCGCCCGAGCGGGTCGATCACCCGGCCGAGCAGACCGGGACCGACCGGGGCGCTCGCCGTCTCGCCGGAGCAGAAGACCCGTGCGCCCGCCTCGATCGACGCGCCGTCGTCGAGCAGAACGACGCTGATCGCGTCGGCGTCGAGCACGGTGGCGAAGCCGAGACGGCCGCCCTCGAAACGCAAGAGCTCGTTCAACCGCGCCTGCGGCAGGCCGGAAACCCGCGCGACGCCATCGGCGAAGCTTTCGACGCGGCCGACCTCCTGCAGGGTCGGGCCCAGCGCCGCTTGCGCGACGCGGCCGCGTTGGCGTTCGAGCCACGCCCGCCAGGGGTCGGCAAGATCAGGGCGCGGGTCTTTGTGGTTCATCCGCCTCCCGCTCCTGCACCGCCGCCGCAATGCGCGCGAGATCCGCGCGCAGGCTGTTGCGGATCGCCACATGGGCGTTTTCGAGTTCGAGGCCCGCGATCACCTCCGGGTCGATCTCGACGACGAAGTCGAGGTGCCGGCCGAAGGCGCGCGCCAAGGCGCCGCGGCATTCGGCGTCCTCCTGCGCCGTGAGCGCCCGCGGCGCCTTCAGCCGCACGGGGCCGTCGCCGTCGAAATCGGCTTTCGTCTCGGGCGCGGCGGCGCCTGCCGCGCCGGCGAGGCCCTCGATGAACCCAGCGACCTGCGCGGAGGCAGGAAGGCGCTGCGCCAGCCGCCTCGAAATAACGACGGCGAGCGCGCTCGCGCCGGCCATCCGGGCCTCCCGCTCCAGCCGCGTCTCACGCTCCAAGTCCGCTCGTGCGCCCTCTCGCAGGCGCTCGGCCTCGGCCTGCGCGCCGGCGAGCAGGGCGTCTTTCTGTTTTTGCGCCTCGGCCACGACCGCAGCCAGAGCGGCGGCGCGTTTGTCGGCGAGGTCCGAAAGCGCCTGCCGCGCGTCGCTCTCGCGCGCCAGCGCCGCCGCTTTGGCGGCCTCGGCTTCTTCGAGCAAATGCGCGGCAGCGGCCTTTCGCTCGGCGATCATGTCGGCGACCGGTTTGAACAGGACGCGGCTCAACAGCCAGATCAGGACGAGCGCATTGATGGTCTGCAGCGCGAGCGTCCACCAGTCGATGCGCATGGCGCGCGCCTATTTCACGAAGGGATTGGCAAAGAGCAGCAGCAGCGCGACGACGAGGCAATAGATCGCCATGGTCTCGATCATCGCGAGGCCGACGAACAGCGTGCGCGACAAAACGCCCGCCGCCTCGGGCTGACGCCCAATCGCCTCCATCGCCGCCGCCACTGCGCGCCCTTCCGCCAGCGCCGGCCCGATGGCGCCGAAGGAAACCGCGATGGCCGCCGCGAGCACGCTGATATTCTCAATCTGGTCCATGTCCCGCTCCCGCAGACGCATTCTCGGGCCTGGCCGCCTCGTCGGGCGCAATGGCCGCCGCCGTGAAAACCATCGCCAAAACCGTAAAGATATAGGCCTGCACCGCCCCCGTCAGCAGATCGAGCGCCATCAGCGGAATGGGCACGAGAAGCCCCGCGAGCGACAGCACGATGCCCACGACGAAGACGCCGCTCATGACATTGCCGAAGAGGCGCACGATCAGGGAAAAGGTGCGCGTGATCTGCTCCACGAGATTGAGCGGAGCCATGAAGAGGCTCGGCTCGGCGAAAGTCTTGAGATAGCCGAGCGGCCCCTGGGTTCTGAGTCCGTGGTAGATCGTCGCCGCGAAGACGACGAGCGCGAGGGCGGCGTCGGTTTCGAGCCGCGCCGTCGGCGGCTCGACGCCGGGGATGAGCGCCGACCAGTTGGCGAAGAGGATGAAGAGGAAAATCCCGCCAAAGAGCGCGCGATAGGGCGCCGGATCGACGCGCATCGTGTCGCGCGCGAGCGAATCGAGCATGTCGACGACAAGCTCGGCCGCCGCCTGCATGGCGCCCGGCCTGAGCGCGAGGCGTCGCGTCGCGAGGAGGCTCGCGATAACGAGAAAGCCCATGATCCCCCAGCTCGTCGCGACGGGCGTCGAGATGGGGATGGGGCCAAGATGGAAAGCCGTGCCGACGTGAAGCGGCGAGCGGATCATGGCGCGCCCCCCAGACGGCGCAGCGCCACGCGCCTCGCCACGAGCAGTCCCGCCGCGCCCGCAAGGAGAGCGAGGGCGCCAAATTTGGCGAGGCCGAAAAAGGCGCCGGCGAGCAGCGCGAAGCGCGTCAGGAAAAGAATCAGGGCGGTCGCCGCCGAGCCCTTGTCGATCAACGCGACATTCCACCAGAGCGCCGTGAAATAGGCGTAGCCGAGCAGCGCCCCCGCGAGGGCGCCGGCGGAAAATTGCAGCGCGAGGGACGGAAAGGTCGACAGGGTCATTGGCGGGACATCCATTTCCACGCGAGCCACAGGCCGAGCGTCGCGCCGAGCATGACGAGCGGCGCCGAGAAGAAGACCCCGGAATGCATCGTCTTGTCGAGCCAGCGGCCGGCGGCGAGGCCAAGCAGCGCCGGGATGACGATGGTCCATCCGAGCACGCCGATCTGTCCGAGCCGCCGCCCGAGCGAGGGTTCCGGGTCGCGATCCCCCTCGCGTGCGCGCGCCGCGGCCTTGCGCGCGGCCTCGGCGAGCCGCTCTCCCGCTTGCGTTTCCCGCCGCGTCATTCGGCGTCTCCCTCGCCGTCGCTCATCAGGATCGATTCCGAGAGGCCGGCGGGACGAAGGTAGCGCACGAGCTGGCGCACCGCATAGGCGTGCAGGCGCGTCTGCTCGACGCGGGCGCGGCTTTCGCCGGCCGCGCGGGCGGCGGCCGCGGCGCGCACCTCGGCCTCGAGCTTGGCGAGATCGTCGCCCAGCACGCCATGCCGGCAGGCGACTCGCACCGTCGCGCCGCCGCGCACCGTCATGACGCCGCCGCGCACCGCGCAATAATGCTGTCGGTCGTCCGCGCCGCGCCACCTCAGCACGTGATCCGAGAGGGCCGTAACGAATTCGGCATGGCCCGGCAGAACGCCGAAGCCGCCGCTGGCGTCCTCGGCGCGAACCGATGTTGCGTCGGCGATATCGACGAGGAGCGCCGTGGGCGTCGAGATGATCAGCCTCAATCCCTGGCTCATCGACCCGCTCCTGTCATCGGTTTTGCGCGGCGCCGGCGCGGGCGCGCGCCGCGTCCTCCTTGGCGCGCGCCTCGTCGAGACCGCCGACCATGTAAAAGGAGCTTTCGAGCCACTCGTCGCAGGCGCCGGAAAGAATGGCGCGGCATCCTGCGATCGTGTCCGCCACGGCCACCGAGCGGCCGCCGATGCCCGTGAAACTCTCGGTGACGACGAAGGGCTGCGTGAGAAAGCGTTGCAGCCGCCGCGCGCGGCCGACGAGCAGCCGGTCCTCGGCGGCAAGCTCCTCGACGCCGAGCAGCGCGATCACATCCTGCAACTCGCGATAATGTTCGATGACGCGGCGCGACTCCGTCGCGACCTCGGCGTGGTCCGGCCCGACGACCAGCGGGTCGAGCAGGACGGACGACGATTGAATGGGGTCGATCGCCGGATACATGCCCTCCGCCGCCATCTGGCGGGAGAGCACCACCATGCTGTCGACATGCGCGGCGATGGTCGTCACCGCCGGATCGGTGAAATCGTCGGCCGGCACATAGACCGCTTCGATCGCCGTCACCGACGCGCCGCCGACCGAGGCGATGCGCTCCTGCAAGGCAGCGACCTCGCTCGCGAGCGTCGGCTGATAACCGACGCGCGAGGGCATGCGCCCGAGAAGCCCCGAGACTTCCGCGCCCGCCTGAACGAAGCGAAAGACATTGTCCATCAGGAGCAGAACGTTCTGCCGTTTCTCGTCGCGGAAATATTCGGCGATGGTCAGAGCCGTGAGCGGCGCGCGCCAGCGGGCGCCGGGCGGCTCGTTCATTTGCCCATAGACGAGCACGCTTCTGTCGAGCACGCCGTAGCGGCGCATGTCGAGCAGCATTTCGTGCCCCTCGCGCGAGCGCTCGCCGACGCCCGCGAAGACCGAAAGGCCCTTGTAGCGCGACGCCATGGCGTGAATGAGCTCCATCACCAGAACCGTCTTGCCGACGCCGGCGCCGCCGAACATGGCGGCCTTGCCGCCGAGCGCGAGCGGCGTGAGCAGATCGATCGCCTTCACGCCTGTTTCGAAGATTTCGGCGCGGCCGCTTTGCTGCGAAAGCGGCGGCGGCGCGCGGTGGATGGGGCGACGCGGCGCGTCCCCTGGCAGCGGCGGGCCATTGTCGCCGATGTTTCCGGCAAGGTCGATCAGCCGCCCGAGCACGGCGTCGCCGACCGGCGTCTCAATCGGCGCGCCTGTCGCGACGGCCTGCGTCCCGCGCCGCAGACCAATGGTCGAGCGCAAGGCGATGGCGCGCGCCACATGCGGATCGACATGAGCCTGCACCTCCGCAAGGATCGTCTCGCCGTCGTCCCGCTCGATCAGAAGCGCCTCGTCGATCGCCGGCAGGGCGTGGGCGGGGAAGGCCACGTCGAGGACGGCGCCGCGCACCGCGACGACTTTTCCCATCCGCGCCCGAGACGCATGTTCTTGCTCTTCGCCCACTCGAGTCCCCCCGCGCGGTCGCCCTTGCGAGCGCATCATCGGTCAGATCCGAGTTTCTTTCCAGTGGGGCGCAATCCGGACGAACCTCATCCGAACGCCTGCGCAATGTCGGCGACAAGATCGTCGGGATGTTCGATGCCGATCGACATGCGTACGAGCGCCGGGGTAATGCCGATTTCGCGCCGCGCCTCTTCGCTGAGGCCCGAATGCACCGTCGTCGTCGGATGGCAGATGAGGGATTCGGTGCCGCCGAGGCTGACCGCAAGCTTGAAGATTTGCAGCCGGTTGAGGAAGTCGAAGGCTTCCGCCTGTCCGCCCACGACCTCGAAGGAGAAGGTCGATCCCGCGGACCGCGATTGGCGCGCCATCAGCTGGCGGGCGGGATGGTCGTTCGCAAGCAGCGGCGGGTAATGTACGCTGGCGACCTTCGGATGTTCCGACAGGAACCGCGCCACGATCGCCGCATTGCTCGCGGCCCTCTCCATGCGCAGAGACAGCGTCTCGAGCGAGCGCGTGAGCATCCAGCAGGAATGCGGATCGAGTTGCGTGCCGATCGCGCTGCGCATGGTGCGCACGGGTTTGAGGTCGGCCGCCGAGCCGAGGATGGCGCCGCCGATCAAGTCGCTGTGGCCGCCGACATATTTCGTGAGCGAATAGAGCGACAGATCGGCGCCATGGGCGAGCGGCGACTGAAAGACGGGTCCGAGCAGCGTATTGTCGCAGCAGACGATGGGCCGCGCTCCCTGGCGCGCGCCGATTTCTTCGGCGATGCGCCGCACGAGGGCGATGTCGACGAGGCTGTTCATCGGGTTGGACGGCGTCTCGATGAAAATCATCGCGATGCGGCCTTCGTCGCCTGCGCGCGCGGCGGCGGCGCGGATGTTTTCGGCATCGAGTCCATTGGTGAAGCCGACGCCTTTGACGCCGAGCGGCGCAAGCGTCTTGTCGATCAGAACCTCGGTGCCGCCGTAAAGCGGCCGGCTGTGCAGCACCATTTCGCCCGGCCGCACATAAGCGAGCATTGTCGTGGCGATCGCCGCCATGCCGGATGCGAAGACGAGCCCGGCCTCGGCCTTCTCGTGAATGGCGAGGCGATCCTCGACGATCTCGAGATTGGGATGGTTGAAGCGCGAATAGACGAGCCCCGGCGGCGCATCGACGGGCATTGGCTGCCGTCCGGCCATGTAATCGAAGAAGTCGCGGCCCTGCTCGGCGGTCTTGAACACGAATGTCGAGGTGAGGAAAACCGGCGGCTTGACGGACCCCTCCGAAAGGCTCGGGTCATAGCCATAGCTGAGCATCAGCGTTTCCGCCTGCAGCTCACGCCCGCCGATTTTCGATTTGTGGTAACGCGAGGCGCCCATATCCGGTCCTTTCCGGCTGGAGGTCTGTCTGCTTTATGAAAGCTAAATAGCGCCGGGCGCGGCAAGGTCTTTCCATCGAAGGGCCCGGCCTGGGCTTGGACTTGTCCGCGTTGCTGAATTGGGGCAGTTTCCGGCCGATTTCAAAAAGCTGTCCCGCGCGGCGCGGATGGCGCCTGGGGACAAGGTCAAGATGCAGAAAACTACTTCGCCGGGCGTGAAGATCGCGGCCTTCATTTTCAGCGCGGCCTTGTTCGGCGCCGCCGTCGTCGGCCTGGATGCGGCGATCTCGCGTCTTTCGCCGACCGGAGTGAACGAGCTCGATCCGAAGCTCGGCTGGCGACTGAAAAAGAACCTCGTCTATCACAGGGAAAAAACCGCGTTGAGCGGCCGAAAATTTGACGTGACGCTCACGACCGACGCCCACGGCGCGCGCACCTTCGGCGCGAACCGCGACGCCCCGGTGAAAATCCTCGTCCTGGGGGACTCCTATACGGGAGAGCCTTACGCTTCCGACGATCAGATGTGGTACGCGGCCTTTGTCCGTCGTCTCGCCGCGCTGACCAACCGGCCGCAGGAGGATTTTTACGTCGTCGCGGCGGCGTCGGGGGGCTACGGCACGCTGCAAAGCCTCATGCTGGCGGAGGAGGTCAAGGCGTTCTACACGCCGACCCTCCTCGTGCATCAGTTCTGCGACAATGATTTCGCCAACAACAGTTTCGAGCTCGAACATAAATCCGTCGTGTTGAACCAGTGGATGCTCAGGCCCTATCTCGCCAAGGATCGGCAGACGGTCATTTTCCACGAGGGGACGCTGGCGCGGCTTTATCGCTCGATGCTCTTTCGCTCCTCGCTCTTCGGGCTCTTCGACAGAGCCTTGCAGGTTTCCCTGTCCAACCATTACGGCGGCTATCTCATGATCTCGCAGAAGGACAAGGACGCCTATCTGAAAGAGGTGAGAGCCACGACCTACGATCCCGAGGCGATCGATCTGACGCGCTTTCTTCTCGCCAAAATCCGCAAGGATTTCGATGCGATTCCGGCTGTGCTGGTCGATTGTCCCATTGAACAGTCCTCCTTCAACCGCATCTGGGTCGACGCCGCGAAGGACGCTGGCTTCACGCCGATTACGGCGCCGTCCGATTATCTCGTCGAGGCGAAGATGCGTGGCGAAAGCGACCTCTTCGGCGCCGATGGCGCGCATCTCTCGGAGCGCGGCAACGAGGTCATGGGACGCATTCTGGCGGAGCAGGTCAAAGAGCTGGGCGTGATGGGGGGCAAGTAAAAGCTTACTGGCCGCCCTTTCGCTCGATCGCCAGACAGCCGATGTCGTCGGCCTGCTCCTCCTCTCCGGCAAAGGCGTCGACAGAAGCGAAGAGCGCCGTCAGAAGTTCGGAAGGCGGCGCCTGGGCTGCGGCTTCGACCGTCTGAACGAAGCGGGCGTCGCCATATTCCTCTTTGGCGACGTTCATCGCTTCGGTGACGCCGTCCGTGACCAGAACGAGCTTGTCGTTCGGCTTCATCCGCAGCGATGCGCCCCTTATGGCGCAGCCCGCGTCGATGCCGAGAGGCGCCCCCGTCGATTTCAGTCGCGTGAGCGTTCCATCCGCCGACAGCAGAACCGGCGGGACATGCCCGCAATTGGCGTAGCGCATGTCGCCGTCGCGCAGGTTCAGCACGCCGAAAAAGACCGTGGCGAACATCGTCGCGTCGTTCTCCTCGCAGAGCTGGACATTGGCGCGATGCAGCGCCGCCTCGACGTCCCGCCCCTCGCGGCCGAGCGTTCTGAGAAGCGTGACGGCGACCGAGGCGAAAAGGCTTGCGGGCGTTCCTTTTCCGCACACATCGCCGATTGCGATGGCCAGCCTGTCGTCGTCGATCAGGAAGAAATCGTAGAAATCGCCGCCGACCTCGCGCGCCGGGCGCATGCGCGCGGCGATTTCGACATCCTGACGCAGGCGATTCAGCGCGGCGTCCTTGGGCAGGAGCGACTGCTGGATGAGCGCCGCGCTCGCCATCTCGTCCTCGCGGCGCCGCTTGTGGACGATCTCGCCCGCAAAGCGGCGGAAGGCCGCCGCGAAAGCCGCGAGCGCCGGCGGCGGATGGTCGAGGTCTTCGAGAATGCGGCTGTCGAACTGACGCTTTTCGAGCGCGGCGAGCGCGTTGGCGTAAAGCGCCAGCGCCTCGTTCACGGCGGCGATTTGTCGGCCGAGTTGCTCCAGCGCCCCGAGGAGGAGGTCCGGCGACTGGCGCCCGAGCGCGAGCAGTTCCGCGCGATCGATCTCGTACAGGCGCGCGGGCGTCGCCGCCGCGATGCTCGCCGTGCGCGGCAGTCCGGCAAAGGCGCCGATCTCGCCGATGAGGCGGGGCGCGTGCAAAGTGGCGAGGGGCGCCGCGCCATAGGCGGTCTCGGCATAGACCTCGACGGCGCCGTCGTCGAGGAAGAAGGCGGAATCGCTTGGTTCGCCCTGTCGAACCAGCGTCTCGCCTTGTTGCAGGTCGATCTCGCGCGCGGATCCAAGAAGCTTTGTGATCGCTTCGCGTGTCGCGCCTTCAGACGGATTCCTGTCGGGGCCGGTCATGGGTCGCTCTCGCGGCTGAAGTCGAGGATGAGCCAGTTACCGCTCTCCGTGCGGCGGTAGTCGATGCGCGCCGCGAAGCGCCGGACAAGCGAGAGGCCCCAGCCGCCCGGTCGGGACTCATCGAGCGACGCGTCGGTTCGTCTCTCAGGCGCCGCGGCGAGATCGAAGGCCGCGCCATCGTCTTCGAGTGTCAGCCGGAGGCGATCCGGAAGGGATTCGAGCATAACGGAGAGCGTCAAGCGGGAGCGCCCTCCATGCCGGATCGCGTTGACGAGAATCTCCTCGGCGCAGAGCTGCGCGCCGAAGGATTGTCGTTGCGTCGCGCCGAGCGCGTCGGCTTGCGCGGCGATCCAGGCGACCGCCGTCTGAATGTCGGCGGCGGCGAGGCTGAACCGTTCCGACGCCCTCCGCGTCAAGACGCGTCCTCGGCTTCCGCGTCAGCGCCGATGAGGATCGCCATGGCGAGGGAGATCAGCGCGGCGAGCGTCAGGTAAAAGGCGGGGGCGAGGGCGTAGCCGGTGACCTTGATGAGAAAGACCGCCACCATCGGAACCGTTCCGCCGAAGACCGAAAGCGCGAGATTATAGCCGATGGAGAGGCCCGAGCATCTCACATGTTTGGGGAAGGCTTCGACCAGAAAGGCCGGGCTCGCGCCGTAGCAGGACATGAACAGCGCGAAGGCGCATTGGCCGGCGAGCATGGCCCCGACATGCGGGACGCTCATGAGCCGGAAAATCGGCCAGGCGAACAGCGCGAGCCCCGCCGCGCCGATCATCAGCACGGGCTTGCGCCCGATCCTGTCGGATAACGCGCCGGCGAGCGGCGTGATGATCAGCATGAGAAAGAGCGCGATGCTGTTGATCGTCAGCGCCATCGAGGCGGAAAGGTGATGCTGCTCCTTCAGCCAGGTCGAGACATAGACGAAGCAGAGATAAAAACCGACGCCATTGCCGAGCGTGAAGCCCACGACCTTCAAGATCGTGCGCCACTGCGTGCGGAATGCGTCCGAGAGCGGCGATTTGCGCGCCTCTTCGGTCTGGACGATCGCCTGATCGGGCGGCAGGCGGCGGCGGATGACGAAGACCACGAGGCCGATGAGCAGGCCCGTGAAGAAGGCGAGGCGCCATCCCCAGCTTGCGGCCGCCTGCTGGGGCAGAAACGCCATCAGCGTCGCGCCCACGGCCGAGCCGAGAAGGAGACCGCCCAGCGCGCCGAAGGGGGCGAAGCTGCCGACGAGGCCGCGCCGGCGCGCCTGCGCCTCTTCGACGAGCAGCACCATGGAGGTCGTATATTCGCCGCCGACCGCAAGGCCCTGCGCGAGGCGCAGGAGGATCAGCAGGGCAGGGGCCGCGATGCCGATCTGCTGATAGGTCGGCAACAACGCCATCAGCAGCGTCGGAATGATCATCAATATGACGGAGCTGACGACGGCCGCGCGCCGGCCGAGACGGTCGCCGATATGTCCGAAGAGCAGCCCGCCGAGCGGACGCGCGATGAAGCCGACGGCGAAGACGCCGAAAGAGGCGATGAGCGACGTCGAGGGATCGTGCGACGGGAAGAATTGCGTGCCGATGGCGGCGGCGAAGAAGCCATAGACGCCGAAATCGTACCATTCCATCACATTGCCGGCGAGGCCCGCGATGACCGTGCGCCGTTCGGCGGCGCGCGTCTCCAGATTGACCTCATGCGCCGTGCGCGCGATCTCGCCGCCGATCAGGTCCATGCGCGCAATCTGGCGGATGCGCGGCTTGACCCGTTCGAGCTCTTTCGGCGTCAGGATGCGCTCGAAGACGAAAGACGCGTCGGCGAGAGAGGTCAGCGCGACATCGGCGGGCGATGGAATGTCGTCGTTGTAGAGCAGGGCGAGGATGCGCTTTTTTGCCTCCGGCCGTTCCTGACCCTCGACCACCGGATAGCGGCGCTCCTTGAGCACCCAGAGGAAGGCGTGATGGCTCTGGCGCAGAATGCCGCGCGCGCAGAGCGCGGAAAGCGCCGCCTTGCGCATGGCGGGCGCGTGGCGCGAGAGGCGCGTGATCCATTCCTGCGCGCCGAGACGCCGCTGTTCGGCGACGATTTCGGCCAGCGCGAGATCGAGGGAGGCGTCGCCCGTGGGCGTGGCGTCCACGGCGAAGACGCCGCCGAGGTCCGCGTCGATGCGTCCGCGCAGCGCGAGATCCATGAGGGCCGCGCCGGCGATGCCGCAATTGAGATAGATCTCCGGCACGCTGTCGAATTCGCCGCCGCTGTCTTCGAGGGTCAGGAGCAGAAATTCCTCGATCAGACTGATCTGCGTCGACGACGCAGGGCGATCAACGGTCAAGCTCATGTCGGCTCCTCGAAGAAGCCTCTTCCGCTGGACGGCGGGCGGGAAGAGGGTCTAAAGCTACGGCGGCTTCGCAATAATATGCGGCGGTTACATAACCGTCACCGGGGAAAAGACAAAATGGATCTGAGCCATGAGGTTTCGAACGGCCTGCTCGTGGTCAGGCCGAAGAGCCGCATCGACAGCGGCACAGCGGCGTCCTTCGAGACGCAATGCGCGGCCCTGCTCGAAAAGGGTCCGCACAAGATCGTGATCGACTTGTCAGAGGTGGATTACGTCAGCTCCGCCGGACTGAGAGCGCTCCTCATCGCCGCGAAGAAAGCGAAATCCCTCGGCGGCGCGTTGACGCTGTGCGGCCTGCGCGGGAGCGTGAGCGAAGTGATGGCGGTGAGCGGCTTCGACGCCATGCTCGGCGCGCATCCGGGCGTCGAGGAGGCCGCGGCCGCTCTCGCGGGCTGAGCGCGCAGGATCAGAGCTTCGCGCGTTACCATCTTGAAACCGGAGAGAGAGAGGATGGATCGCGCGAGCCCGCTTCTGACCGATCTCTACCAGCTCAAGATGATCGACGCCTATCTGGCGCATGGCGTCGTCGAGACGGCCGTTTTCGAGTTCTTCGTGCGCAGGCTGCCGCCGGGCCGGGGCTTCCTCATGGCGGCGGGGCTCGAGCAGGCGCTCGACTTTCTGGAAGGCCTCGCCTTTTCGAGCGAGGACATCGCCTGGCTTGCGCGCTCGGGAATGTTCGGTCCGGCCGTTCTCGAGCGGCTCGCCGATTTCCGCTTCACCGGCGATGTGCACGCCATGCCGGAGGGGACGGTCTTTTTTCCCGACGAGCCTATCCTGCGCGTCACCGCGCCGTTGCCGCAGGCGCAGCTCGTCGAAACGCGGCTGATCAATATCCTGCACTTCCAGACGATCGTCGCCTCGAAGGCGGCGCGTCATGTCCTGCTGGCGCAAGGTCGGCGGCTCGTGGATTTCGGCCTGCGCCGCGCTCATGGCGCCGAAGCCGGGCTGATGGCGGCGCGGGCGAGCTATCTTGCGGGCTATGACGGCACGGCGACCGTGCTCGCCGGCAAATGTTTCGGCGTGCCGCTCTTTGGCACGATGGCGCATTCCTTCATCCAGGCGTTCGACGACGAGAGCCGCGCCTTCGAGGCTTTCGCGCAGACGCATCCGGAAGATCTCGTGCTGCTGCTCGACACCTATGACACTGCGGCGGCGGCGCGCAAACTCGTTGCGCTGGCGCCGCGCCTCCAAGCGCGCGGCGTGACGATCAAGGCCGTCCGGCTCGATAGCGGCGATCTCGTCTCCCTGTCGAAAAGCGTGCGCGCGATTCTCGACGAGGGCGGGCTGACGGAGGTGGGCATTCTCGTCAGCGGCGGCTTGGACGACGCCGACATTCGCACGATCCTCGACGCGCGCGCGCCGGTCGACGGATTTGGGATCGGCACGAGCCTCACGATTTCCGCCGACGCGCCGTCGCTCGACTGCGCCTACAAGCTCGAGGAATATGCGGGCGTCGCGCAGCGCAAGCGTTCGGCTGGCAAGGCGACCCTGCCGGGACGCAAGCAGGTCTGGCGGCGTTTCGGCGCCGATGGCCGCATGTGCGGCGACGTGATTTCCCTGGAGCAGGACGCCGTGGCGGGCGAGCCCTTGCTCGTTCCCGTCATGCGGCAGGGGCGCCGCGTCGCCGCCGCGCCAACGATGGCGGAGAGCCGCGCGCGCGCCAGCGACAATCTTGCGCGGCTTCCCGCCTCCTTGCAGCGGCTCGACGCGGCCGCCACTTACGACGTCGAAATTGGCGAGCCCTTGCTGGCGCTGGCGCGCAATGTCGATCGCCGCACCGGCGGCGTCCCGGAGGCTTCATGAGCCAGACGCTCTTTGCTGGCGCGCATGACGCGCTCCTCGTCGTGGATGTGCAGAACGACTTCTGCCCCGGCGGCGCGCTGGCGATTGCGCATGCCGGCGAAGCGATCCCGCGCATCAACGCCCTCGCGGGCGCCTTTCGGCATGTGACGCTGACGCAGGACTGGCATCCGCCGGGGCATGTGTCTTTCGCCTCTTCACATGCAGGCCGCCAGCCGTTCGACGTGATGCAACTCCCCTATGGCGAGCAGGCTCTTTGGCCGGATCACTGCATTCAGGGAACATTCGGCGCAGACTTTCATCCGGATTTGTGCGTCCCGCATGCGCAACTCATCCTGCGCAAGGGAGCTCATGTGGAAATCGACTCCTATTCCGCCTTCTTCGAGAATGACGGAAGGACGCCGACCGGTCTTGCCGGCTATCTGCGCGAGCGCGGCATGACGCGCGTTTTCATCGCCGGGCTGGCGCTCGATTTCTGTGTGCGTTTTTCGGCGGAGGACGCGACGCGGCTCGGGTTCGACGCCGTCATCGTCGAAGACGCCTGCTGTGCGATCGACCGCAACGGATCGCTCGCCGCGGCGCGTGCGAGCCTCGCCGCGCATCATGCGGCCTTCGTCCCGAGCGACGCCATCGAGCGCCTGTAGGGCGCGCTATCCTTTCACGCAGATCAGCGGTCTGAGGAAAGCGACCTTTCTTGCAAGGCCGGACGCTTCCGCAGCGTCGACGACGGCGCCGACATCCTTGTAGGCGCCGGGCGCTTCCTCTGCGACCCCGCGCATCGAGGGACTTTTCACGATGATTCCCTGTGCGCGCAGATCGTCGACGATCTGCCGTCCGCCCCACATGCGCGTCGCGGCGTGGCGGCTCATGCGCCGGCCCGCGCCGTGACAGGCGGAAGAAAAGGCCCGTTCTTCGCTCGTCGCGAGGCCCGACAAGACATAGGAGCCGGCGCCCATGCTGCCGCCGATCAGGACCGGCTGGCCAAAGGGCCGCAGCGCTTCGGGCAGCCTCTCGTCGCCGGGGCCGAAGGCCCGCGTCGCGCCCTTGCGATGTACGTAGAGATTGCGGATTGCGCCGTCGATCGCGTGGCGCTCACCTTGCAGGTGTTGTGCGAGACGTCGAACATCAGCGGGAGTTCGCCGTGGTGGAAGAAACGGGCGAAGATCTGCCGCGTGAGATGGCCGATGATCTCGCGATTGGCGAGGGCGCAGTTGATCGCCGCCCGCATGGCGCCGAGGTAGCGTCGCCCGAGCTCCGACTTTATCGGCGCGCAGGCGAGTTCCCGGTCGGGAAGCGCGACGCCGAGCCCCGGCGCGGCGAGCGCCATTTCGCGCAGGAATTCCGTGCCGATCTGATGACCGAGGCCGCGCGAGCCGCAATGAATGGTGACGACGCATTCGCCCTGTCTCAGGCCGAAGCCTTCCGCGATCCGGGCGTCGAAAATCTCGGCGACCTCCTGCACCTCGAGATAGTGGTTGCCCGAGCCCAGCGTCCCCATTTCACGATGTTGCCGCTTGCGTGCGAACTCCGAAACCTCGGCCGGATCGGCGTCCCGGGCCTGACCCTGCTCCTCGATGCGCGCCAGATCCTCGGGGCGCCCAAAACCTCTCTCCACCGCCCATCGGGCGCCGCCCGAGAGCATCGCCGTCATTTCCTGATCGTCGAGACGAAGATCGCCCTCGGCGCCGAGCCCCGCCGGCACATGCTCAAAGAGCGCCGCGGCCAGTTCTTCCTGCACGGCGAGGATCTCGTCGCGCGTCAGCCCGGTGAGATGCGTGCGGACGCCGCAGGACACGTCGAAGCCGACGCCCCCAGCCGAGACGACGCCGCCTTGCTCCGCGTCGAACGCGGCGACGCCGCCGATGGGAAAGCCGTAGCCCCAATGCGCGTCGGGCATGGCGTAGGCGGCGCGCACGACGCCAGGAAGCTTCGCCACATTGGCGATCTGTTCGAGAACCTTGTCGTCCATCTCAGCGACGAGCCCCTCCGTCGCATAGATGATCGCCGGCGCGCGCATGCCCCCCGTCGGGGCGAGCCGCCAGGCCGAGTCCGAGAGTTTTTCCAGTCGGGAAAGGTCCATTTGGGTTTTCCTTCTCGCCGGCCGTCAGACATCGACGACGCATTGCGCCCGCCACTGCCCCGGCGCATCCTCCGACACCGCCAGCTCGGTGAAGGTCGCGCCCTTGGCCTCGAGCGCCGGCGCATGACGTTCGCGCGAGACCCTCTCGCCATGGGCGCGGGCGCTCAGCCGGCCCCGGTCGATCGTTATGTCGAAGGCGGCGAAGATCATCCGCCGCTCGGCCATCTCGTAGATGAGGGCGTTGAGCCAGTCGAGGAACAGCAAATCGAGGCTCGGCGCCTCGCGTTCGATCACGATGGCCTCGCGCGGCTCGACCAGAGCTGGGTCCGTGATGGCCGCGACGAGCGCGAGGGCCGCCTGCTCGAAAGCTTGCGCCGGCGTTCCGCCGAAGCCCCTGACCCCGAGATCCGCATCGTGCGGAAAATGTTCCCAGCCTATGCGGATCGGAGGGGCTGCCAATACAGAGCCCATGACGGGGCGCCTCCTGTCGGATGTCGAGGGTGGCGCGCGGACGCCGCGGCGTCAATCACGGCGTTTCGCCGCAGGCGCCGCGCCCTTCGGCGAAGCCTCTGGCCGCGCTCGATTTTTCGTCGACGGGGCTTGAATTGCAATTTTTGCGCCCATGAATTAGCTCTCCCGCCAGGTTTCAGACAGGCGCCGGCCCCGCCACGGGCGGGCCGCGATCCGGGTTCGACGCTCCATGTCCGATTTGAAAAGTCGCCTCAAGGTTTCCGGCGCCTTCATTGTCGCCGCCGCGCTTGCGTGGGCGGGCTATGAATTCATCGAGGCGAACCGTCATCTCGTTCTCTATGAAGTGACCCTTGTCTTTCTTCTGTTCAGCTATCTCGTCGTCGTGCTGCGCGGTGGCTGGCGCGATGCGGCCCTGGTTTGCGCGTCGCTCGCCTTCGGGATCGTGGCGGTCGAAGTCGTGCTGTGGCGGATGAACAATTCGCCCACCACCTTTCGTGAGAAAGGCAGCTGGGGGATCAAGGGCGAACTCGGCCTCAGCCCGATTCGCCCCGGCCTCATCCACGAGAAGAAAGTGGCGGCAAATGGCGACGTGATCTTCGACGTCACCTATACGATCAAGGACGATCTGACGCGCAAGGTCGATTCGCCGCCGGGCCCGCTCGTGGCCTTCTTCGGCGATTCCTTCACCTATGGCGCGGGCGTCAACGACGGCGACACGCTGCCGCAAATCTTCGCCGATCTGACCCAAGGCGCCTATCGCGTGGTGAATTACGGCGTCTCGGGATATGGCCCGCAGCAGGCCCTGCGCGCGCTCGAGACCGACCTCTATCCCGCACTCACGCAAAATCCGCGTCTCTTCGTGATTCAGACCGCGCCCTGGCACGCCTTCCGCACCTCCTGCAAGGCGGACAACGCCTGGTTCGGGCCGAGCTACGAACTCGAAAACGGCGTTCCGGTCTATCGCGGCTCCTGCGCCTCGCGGCAGTCGACATTCAGGCGGGCGATCACGACGCTGCTGCGCTGGACGGAAGCCTATGATCATTTCATCGGCAGCCGCGAGAAGCCCGTCGATCCGCAGGACATGGACCTTTATGTCGCGATCATCGGCAGGGCGGGCGAGATCGCGAAGCAGAAATATGGCGTGCCGACGGTCGTTCTCTATCTGCCCGACGATCTTTCGAACCCGCGCTACCATCTGGGCCCGTCCGTCACCAACGACTCGCTCATGGAGCGCCTGCGCGCAACGGGCGTGAAGGTGATGGATTTGACGATCGACCTGAACGCCTACGCCGGGCAGCGGCTCATCATACCGGGGGACGGCCATCCGACGGGACTCCTCAACCGGATATGGGGCGAGCGGCTGCGCGATTACGTGGCCGCAGAATTCGGCGGCGCGGCCAGCAAGGCCGCGGACTCCAAATAGGCAAGGCCCGATTATGACGCGCTCTCTCTTCCTCAAAACAGCCGCGGCTCTCGTTCTCGCCGGCGCCGCCGTCTTCGGCGTGCTCAATTTCGTGCAGCCGTCCCGCTATGTCGTCCTGTTGATCGTCGCGATCGTTTTCGTCACGCTCGTCTATTTCATCGCCGTTCTGCGCGGACGCTGGCGCGACATGGCGCTGCTCTGCGCGACGCTGACCCTGGGCTTCGGCCTGATCGAGGTCGTGTCGCTGCATCTCGGGGGATTCGCCACGACCTACAAGGACAGGGGAAGTTGGGCGCGCGTGGGCGAACTCGGCTGGCGGCCGGCCCGGCCCGGCCCCATCCACGAAAAGAAGATCGCGGCCAATGGCGACGTCGTGTACGACGTGATCAACACCATCGACGACAATTTGACGCGCAAGGTGGAGTCGGCCGCGGATGGGCCGACCGTCGCCTTTTTCGGCGATTCCATCACTTTCGGCGCCGGCCTCAATGACAATGAGACGCTGCCGCAGGCGTTCGCCGATCTGACCGACCGCCGTTTCCGCGTTCTCAATCTCGCCGTCACCGCCTATGGGCCGCAGCAATTCCTGCGCGCGCTGGAGATTGGCGAGCACGACGGGCTGCTGAAAAAGGACCCCCGTCTCTTCATCATGCTGACGGCGCCCTGGCACGCGGGCCGGACCTCTTGCAAGGAGCGCAACCAGTGGTATGCGCCGCGCTATGTTTTCGAGGATGGGAAGCCGGTTTATCGCGGCTCCTGCTCGGAGGCCGCGTCCGGGCTCTTCGGCGCTGCGCGGGCGCTGCTGCGCTCGACGGAGATGTTCCACTATTTCTTCGAGTCGCGCGAGCCGCCGATCGAGGAGGCTGACGTCGATCTCTATGTCGCCATTTTCGCCCGGGCCGGAGAACTCGCCCGCCAGAAATATGGCGCCGATACGCTGATCATGTACCTGCCCGACAATGTCTCCTCGGAACGCTATCGGCTCGGTCCGGCCTATGGCAACGACCGGATCATGGAGAAGCTTCGCGCGGCCGGCCTGCATGTCGCCGAAGTCCAGCCGATCGATCCCGCCGCCTATCCGGGCCAGCCCCTGTTCATTCCGGGCGACGGCCATCCCACGGGCCTGACCGACCGCATCTGGGCCGGGCAGATTAGGGACATCGTCCTGAAGGATTTCGCGCCCGCCTGGCGATAGGCGCGCGCTGAAAGCCGGCGCGCAGGGCCTCATCTCTCCGGGTCCAGCGTATGGGCGACAGCCTCCTTCTTGCGCTGGGGCAGATGCTTCATCGTCAGGATGAAGCTCGCGAGGACGAGACAGATGGCGTTGGGCAGGATGAGCGCCCAGTCGCCGCGCATGAAGCCATAGGACAACCACAGCGCGAAGGCGGCGACCGTCAGGGCGTACATCTTGCCGGAAATCGACCCCGTGTCCCTGGTCTTGATGATCTTCCAGGCCTGGGGGGCGAAGCTTGCCGTCGAGCAGATGGCGGCCGCCGCCCCGACGTAGTCGACGACGCTCATTTTCCGTCCTCCCTTTTCAGAGCGGCGGCGCAGCCCTTCCATTTCCGCCGCCCCCTCTGCCGCTCTCGGAACCCGGGAGAGCGACGACGGTTGTGCGGGTTGGGGGAAAAATCCGCGAAAAGGGAGGCGGAAAATGAAACGCCGCGCCATTGCAGAGCTTGTCGGGACGGCACGGGTTTTCGGGACCGATGGTTTGGAATGGGCCGTGCGTCGGCGCCGTCTGGAGCGTCTGGCGGGCTTGCTCGAATCTACGCATGAATCGGTCAAGCTGTTCTCGACGATGGAGTGCTATCCGAGGCGGGAGCGCCTGATGCTGCGGCTCGACCGGTCGCCGCTCGCCGTCGCCTATCGAGACGAGCAATTCCGGCGGGAAGGACTGAGGGGCGACAGCGTCGGCGAAGGCATGGCCTTTTTCAATCTGTCCCTGCGGGAGGCGCATGCCTTGCTGTGCGATTGCGGCTACGGGGCGTTCTCGTTTCTCGGAGCCCCGCTGTCACGCCAGATCGCGAGGCGCGCGAGAAAGCTCGCGGCCAAACGCAACTTCGAGGAATGGCGCCAATTGTTCGACGGCTGGGTGGATGCGGCGGCGACGCGGCTGCGGTTCCTCGTGGGAAAAAAGCACGCTGTTTGATCGAGATCATATCTTCGTCCTCGCAACGCCAGCGGCAGCTTGATCATGGGCCTCCGGGAAAGTCTTCCGGGGGTCTTTTCTTCTCGAAAATCGCGCGAATCCCAAGCGCGCGGCTGTCTGCCCGCTCTGGTTTTCTCTTTTGAAATGACGTAAGAGAGCGCCGGCTCCGCAAAGCGGTCGCCGATAAAAACCGTCTTTGGGAGGGAAAGCTTATGCGAAAGCTGTTGCTGTCGGCTTCAGTTTGTATCCTCGCGCTTGTGACATCGGGCCAGTCCTACGCCCAGAAGTGGCAGCTCTCGCCGGAAGACGCCGCGAAAATGGCGCCGGCCGCTCCCGCCGCCCCGGCCGCTTCCGCCGCCGCCTCTTCGTCCTCCGACGAGTTGCTCGCGCTGCAGAAGGACGCGAAGCAATGGGTGTCGCCGACGGGCGACTACGCCAATGTCCGTCACTCGGCCCTGAAGCAGATCACCGGCGACAATGTCGGCAAGCTTCAGCTCGCCTGGCAGTTTTCGACCGGCGTGCTGCGCGGCCACGAGGGCGCGCCGCTGGTCGTGGGCGACGTGATGTTTTTGCACACGCCCTTCCCGAATATCGTCTACGCCCTCGACCTGAAGGATCCGGACCACAAGATCCTGTGGAAGTATGAGCCCAAGCAGGACCCGTCGGTCGTGCCGGTCATGTGCTGCGACACGGTCAACCGCGGCCTCGCCTATGGCGACGGCAAGATCTTCCTCGCCCAGGCCGACACCACCCTCGTCGCGCTCGACGCCAAGACCGGCAAGCTCGTCTGGTCGGTGAAGAACGGCGATCCGTCGAAGGGCCAGACCTCCACCGCCGCGCCGCATGTCTTCAAGGACAAGGTGCTCGTCGGCATCGCCGGCGGCGAGTTCGGCGTGCGCGGCCACATCACCGCCTATTCGGTGAAGGACGGCAAGCAGGTGTGGCGCGGCTACTCCATGGGCCCCGACGCCGACACGCTGATCGACCCCGACAAGACCACCCATCTCGGCCAGCCGGTCGGCAAGGACTCGGGCATCAGCACGTGGCAGGGCGACCAGTGGCAGACGGGCGGCGGCACCACCTGGGGCTGGTACAGCTACGATCCGGAGCTGAACCTCGTTTACTACGGCTCGGGCAATCCCTCGACCTGGAACCCGGTGCAGCGTCCCGGCGACAATCGCTGGTCGATGACCATCTGGGCGCGCGACCTCGACACCGGCAAGACCAAGTGGCTCTATCAGATGACGCCCCACGACGAGTGGGACTATGACGGCATCAACGAGATGGTTTTGGCCGACCAGCCGATCGGCGGCAAGACGGTCAAGACGCTCGTCCACTTCGACCGCAACGGCTTCGCCTATACGCTCGACCGCACCAACGGCGACCTGCTCGTCGCCGAGAAGTATGATCCGGCGGTGAACTGGGCGACCAAGGTCGACATGGACAAGTCGTCGAAGACCTACGGCCGCCCGCTGGTCGTGGACAAATATTCGACCCAGCACAATGGCGAGGACACGAACACGCAGAACGTCTGCCCGGCGGCTCTGGGTTCGAAGGACCAGCAGCCGGCGTCCTATGACGCGGCGACGGGCCTGTTCCTGGTGCCGACGAACCATGTCTGCATGGACTATGAGCCGTTCCGCGTGAGCTACACGGCGGGCCAGCCCTACGTCGGCGCGACGCTGGAGATGTATCCGGCGGGCAAGGTGCTGGGCGACGGCACGAACAACACGGGCAATTTCATTGCCTGGGACGCCAAGGTCGGCAAGATCGTGTGGTCGAACAAGGAGCAGTTCTCGGTTTGGGGCGGCGCGACGTCGACGGACGGCGGCGTGACCTTCTACGGGACGCTCGAGGGGTATCTGAAGGCGGTCGACACCAAGACCGGCAAGGAGCTCTACAAGTATAAGACCCCGTCGGGCATCATCGGCAATGTGATCACCTATGAGGCGGGCGGCAAGCAGTATGTGGCGGTGCTGTCGGGCGTCGGCGGCTGGGCGGGCATCGGCCTTGCGGCCGGCCTCTCCAAGTCGAACGAGGGCCTCGGCGCCGTCGGCAACTACGCCTCGCTCGCCAATTACACGGCGCTCGGCGGCGTGCTGAGCGTGTTCGCGCTGCCGAACTGAGCAGGGCAGACCGCACAGATCGAAAACGGGCGCTCGGCGAAGAGATTTCGCCGGGCGCCGTCTTTTAACGACAGTCGAGTGTGAGCAGGAGAAAGAGTGATGAGATCGTCGCTTTTCGGGGCGCTGGCCCTGGGCGTCATGAGCTTTGTGGGAACCTCCGCGATGGCCGAGGCGCCCGGAGACCCCAAGGCCGTCAAATCGACGGACGGCAAATATTTCGACGCGAAGGGCGATCCCACCTATAATGTCGCGGCCGACGGCACCGTGGACTGGTACACTTTCTCGGGCTATCGCCGCTATCACGCCGAATGCCACGTCTGCCATGGCCCGAACGGTGGCGGCTCGACCTATGCGCCGGCGCTGAAGGATTCGGTCAAGCGCTTCAACTATGCGGAATTCGCCGGCATCGTCATCGGCGGCCGCCAGAACGGCAACAGCGTCATGCCGGCCTTCGCCGACAACAAGAACGCCGTCTGCTACATCGACGACCTTTATGTGTATCTGCGCGCGCTGTCGACCGGCGCCATCCAGCCCGGCCGCCCGGAGAAGAAGGAAGCGCGTCCCGAGGCCTTCGCCAAGGCCGAAGCCGATTGCATGAGCGCGAAGTAACCGGGCGCCAAGTAGCCTGGCGCCAAGCAAGCATGGGCGTCAGGTACGGCGCGCGCCCAAAGCGAACGCCTCTCTCGTTCCCCGCCGCGGTTCCGATGGGCCGCGGCGGAGCTTTCTCAGATCCTTCGCCTTTGCAAAATCAGCGCAGGGGTCATGGCCCGTTGAAATGAACGACGCCGAACTGTGAACAGTCATAGCCGCCGAAAGCTTCGGCGCGCTTTCGAAACGCCTCGCTCCTGCAGAAATGCATAAGCTTCTGGAACGGCGGATCGAAATAGGCCTTGCGCCACACGAGCAGATCGAACCGCTCCACCACCATAGGCGTAAATTCGAGCTGGAGCTGCCGGGCTGCCGCTTCGATCCCGAGACCGATGTCCGCGCGTCCCGCGGCGATCGCCATGGCGAGATCTGTCTCTGATCGCTCCACCGCCTCGACCCTGTTGAGGGATGTGTTCGGCACTCCCTCTCTCTCGAGCAGCTCCGCGAGAATGAGTTCGCTACCGGCCTCTGGCTGGCGCGATTGAAATCTCAAGGGGCCGATATCGGCAAGCGTCCGAATGGCGCGCTTTTCTGAAGGGCGATACATCAGCCCGCGCGTGCGCTTGGCCCATTCGATCAGCACGACCGCTTCGTGTCCGAAGGCTTCCGACACGGCGTCGACATTCCATTCCGAGAGCCGCGCGGCCGGAATATGCAGGCCAGCGGCAAGGCAGCCACGCGTTTGGAAGCGGGCCATGCCGTCGAGCGCCCCGTCGAGCAGCGCGGCGATGCCGGATCGCGATTCCTTGAGCGCCCATTCCAGAAGCGGGTCGTGCCCCCCGGCCATGACCGGCGGGACCCCATGCAGCGTCGGCGCCGGGGCGGCCGCAGCCGTCGTCCTCGCCGCGCTTGCCGCGATCCAGGCCTCGATCTCCTCTCTTGGAAACAGCAGTTTGCCAGTCACCCGCCGGACCGGCAGCGCCTTTTCGGCGACCAGGTCATAGACCTTGCGCTCCTTCACGCGGAGCAGTGCGGCAAGCTCCCGTGTCGTGAAATATTCGGAACTCGCCATGCATTCCTTCCGGAGATCAGCGTAATCTTTGCATGGCCCCAGAAGGTGCGGCAAGACCGGCGTATGGCTGGGTGCGTTGAATGACCGAAGATATGTCGAGATATGTGAAATTTACGGATGACTCCGGGATAGCTCTCAATGTATGCATATATTTGCCGAGTCGAAGAAGGCGGGCCGTAACAGCTCGCGACTGACCTTGAGGAGTTTCCGGTGATTCGATTTCTTCGGATTGCGCTTGCGCTGGCGCTGATTCTCGCTTCTGCGCCCAAGCTTGCCGAGGCCAGGGCGGCCGCCTCGTCGTCGGTTACGGTCTTCGCCGCAGCGAGCCTGAAGAACGCGCTCGACGCCGTCTCGGCGGATTTCTCGAATGAGACCGGCCTCGAACTGAAGGTCAGCTATGGAGGATCGATGGCGCTCGCGAAGCAGATCGAGGCGGGCGCCCCGGCCGATGTTTTCTTCTCGGCAGACGCCGCCTCCATGGACTATCTCGCGCAAAAGAATCTCATCCAGTCGGACACGCGCACGAATCTTCTCGGCAATACGCTGGTCGTCGTCGCGCCGAAGACGTCGAAGATTCAGCAACTGCCGTTCACTCCGCAGGCCTTCGCGGCGGCGGTCGGCGCTGGCAAGATCGCGACCGGCGACCCGGCTTCGGTTCCCGTGGGCAAATATGCGAAGGCCGCCCTGGAGAAGCTTGGCCTGTGGGCGGTGGCGGAGCCTCATTTCGCGTTCACCGACAATGTGCGCGCGGCGCTGATGTTCGTCGCCCGCGACGAAGCCCCGCTCGGCATTGTCTATCTCACTGACGCCAGGTCCGAGACCAATGTGAAGATCGTCGCGGCTTTTCCGGACGATTCCCATCCACCGATCGTCTACCCGGCGGCCCTGGCCTCGACCGCGCAGGGCGATGCGCCAGCAAAGCTTTTCGCTTTTCTGAAAAGCGCAGCCGCAAAGCGAATCTTTGGCGAGCAGGGCTTCGCCGTATTGCACTAGGATTTGGGGCAGGCTGGCCAGTAGGGGGCGGCGCATGGTGCGCAAGATGGATGGCTGGATGAGCGGCGCCGCCTGGGGCGTCATGCTATTCGCAGCGGCGCCCCTCGGCGCTGCCGCCGAAGAGGGAAAGGCGCAGGACTCTGTCAAGGAGGCTGCATCTTCGGGGAAGGGGAAGCCGCAGGCGAGTGAGCAGAAAGCCGCCGGTCTTAAAGCCGCTGATCTCACGGCCGCCGCCGTCAAAAGCTACTACGTGCCGACGCGCGCATATCGTCTCGAGCCGCAGCCGGACATCCCGCCCTATGTGCGCAATCTCGGCAAGACCTATCCGCAGTTCGAGGGAATCGATTGGCTCAATGTCGGCCTCGATTCACGCGTGCGCTTCGAATATCGCCAGAATGATTATCGACCGTGGACCGACACGACGACCTCGCCGCCGACGTCGCAGCGCAAATATTTTCCCAATTCGCTCTGGCTGTCGCGCACGAGGGTCTATCTCGGCATCCAGAACATTCTCGACCCGTTCCGGGCCGTGGTCGAGTTTCAGGATTCCCGCGCCTTCAACAGCATCTATCAATATCAGGGACTAGAGATCAATCAGACCGATCTGATCTCGGCCTATGGCGAGCTCTATTTCAAGGACGCCTTCGGCAAGGACCCGCGCGGCAACGACCGCCCGCTCACCGTGCGCGCCGGCCGCTTCCATTTCGAACTTTTGGATCGCCGCCTGATCGCGGAAAACGAGTTTCGCAACACGACGAATACGTTTGACGGCTTCCGCGTCAAGATCGGCAAGAAGGACAACGACTGGGACCTCGATAATTTCATCGTGCGGCCGGTCGTTCGGTTGCCCTATCAGTTCGACCGCCCCGACTGGCAGAACTGGGTTTACGGCAGCGTCTTCAGCTTCCGCCGCTTCTCGGAGTATGTGACGGTCCAGCCCTATTACCTCGGCCGCATTCAATATGGCGATCCGTCCAATCCCTCGACGGCGGTGAAGACGCATCGCGAGACCTATGCGCCGGGCCTGCGCATGTATGGCGTGATCGGCAATTTCGACTACGACTTCGACATCAACAAGCAGTTCGGCGCCGTCGGGCGCCTGCAAACGGCGGCGCCTTATCTCGGCACGAACACAGCCATTCAATTCACTCCGACCTCCATCGCGCAGGTCACCGTGCAAAACAGCGCCGAAGTGACCGTGCCCTTCAACGCGCTCGCCTGGGGCCTGGAGCTCGGTTACACTTTCTCCGACCATCCGTGGAAACCGCGCATCAGCACGGTCTATGCCTATGGCTCGGGCAGCGGCAGCCCCTTCAGCTATTCCAACAGCAATTTCGATATTTTCTACGGCTTCAACCAGCCGTTCTCGCGCAACGACTATTTCGCCTGGAACAACATCAAGGACCCGAAGATCCGCCTTGAGTTCACGCCGGCGAAGAATCTGCAGATCGACACCGCCTTCAGCGCCTATTGGCTGGCAAGCCCCGCCAACGCCTGGGACCGCGCCAATCTTTTCGCGCCGCTCGGCAACAGGGGTTCGTTTCTGGGCACGGAGTTCGATATTCGCGCCCGCTACAAGCTGTCGCAATTCGTCAACATCACGGCGAGCTATGCGCGCTTCTGGCCAGGTTCGTTCACGTCGAGCTTCGCGCCGCCGGTCGCCTTCCAGCAATGGCCGGCGCCTTATTCCAATGCGGCCTTTGGCGTCACGCAGACCGGCACGACCTGGGGCCTGACCTCGAAGCCGACCGACTTCTTCTATCTCGAAGCGACGGCCAACGCCTTCGGCGACGGCCAGCCGATCACCAAGGACCCGGTCACGCAGCTTTGGGGCGCGGTGGGGCCGGGCGGGAAGCCGCCGGCGCCGAGCTGGCGCGATATTTACGTGGGGCTGAACGGCGGCGGCGCCTGGTCGAACCCGACGACCCAGACAGTGACGGCGGCCGTCTCGCCAACTGTGGCCAGCGAGCCGATTGCTCAGGCGTCGCGGCTGCTTGACGGCGGCAACCGCCTCGCGGGCTTCGTCGGCGGCCTCCAGCTGGGCGCGAACTGGCGCTTCGATCCCGGCGTCGTCGCGGGCCTCGAAGCCGATCTGCGCGGCGTCTCGGGCAATACCGACACGACGATGCAGGGCTCGGTAATCGGCGTGGGCAAGACGCGCTATGTCAATTACGGACAGCGCACGACGACGCTGAATTATCTCGGCACGATACGCGGACGGCTCGGCTATCTGCCGACCGCGACGCTGCAGCTCTATGGCACGGGCGGTCTCGCCTATGGCGGGGTCATCTCCAACACCGCCTTGTTCACGGCGCCGAATGGCAATCCGACCGTGTCGAACTGGACGCTGTCGAGCGCGCAATTTGCGGATTCATTGATCGGCTGGACGGCGGGCGGCGGCGTCGAATGGATGTTCATGCCGAACTGGAGCGCCAAGGCGGAGTATCTCTACTACAATCTCGGCAATGCTACCGCGACCGGCTACAACGCCCTGCGGTTCAGCGGCGCCAATATCGGACTGCCGAATGTGGCCTATAATTACGGCCTCGCGACACGCACCAAATTCGACGGCAATCTCGTGCAGGCCGGGATCAACCGGCACTTCGATCTGTTCGCGCAGGATTAGGGGATCGCGCGGGACCGAGCTCCCGCGCGCATCGCCCGGAGGCGCGGGCTCAGCGCCGATCCGCGTTCTGCGTAACCATGTGCCTGAGCATGAATCCGACGGCGTAGGAGAAAATGGCGCCGAACAGACCCAGAAATGCGGAGTTCACATATTTGGGCTCAACGCCTTCTGAAAACATCCGTGCGATCGAGACGCCGATCAGCAGGACGAATGGCGTGGCCATGACAATTCCAACCCAGTAGAGAATCGTGCCGACCTGTTTTGGCATGGCTGTTCCTTTCTATGATCATGGCTTAATCCACGCCGGCCTCGTTCCTCCAGCGCGGTTCCCGCCAATCTTGCCTTTTTATTCGCCGGGAGGCCAGGTTTGGAGCAGGCGAGGACCGATCGCCTCCGCCGGGGCGAAACAATCCTGAGACGTGGATGTTATCCCTTTCGTCTCCAACGATGGGAGGGACGCTCATGCACGTCCAGGAAATGATCAGCACCCACCCCGACGTGAAGGGCCAGGTGAACGACGCCCTCATACGCTGCATCGAGGAATGCTACGATTGCGGTCAGTCTTGCCTCTCCTGTGCTGACGCCTGTCTGGGCGAGAGCAATGTGGCTCAGTTGAAGCAGTGCATCCGTCTCAACCTCGATTGCGCCGATGTCTGTTTTGCGACCGGCGCGACGGGCGCACGGCGGACCGGCTCGAACGAGGAGCTCGTTCGATCGATGCTGGAGACATGCGCGGTCGCCTGCCGCCTTTGCGCGGAAGAATGCGAGAGACATGCGTCTCAGCACAGACACTGCAAGATTTGCGCGGAAGCTTGCCGACGCTGCGAGGAGGCCTGCGAAGGGGCCGTTCGCACCATCGGCTTCCGGCACTAAGCCTGAACAGCGATCTCCTTCGGACAGGGTGGCCTCTTGGTCATCCTGCGCCGACCGGCCGCGCGCGTTCGTACGTATTTATACTGATTGCTGCTTCATATCGACACATGACAACCTGCCCCAAAGGTGTTGCGTTTCGTTGGGAGCGGGTTCATGCGCCTTCTGCTTGTCGACCATGGCGGCGAGCGTGTTCGGGGCGACTCCGCAGTCTTCGCCGCTTGCTCGCCCGAATGGGCCGATTGCACTTTCCGCAAGATGGGCGTGGCGCAGCTTTCCCTGATCGCCGCCCGTCTGCTGGATGAAAGCGAAGGCCGGTTCAGCTGGCGCTATCAATATTCATCCTTTGGGCCGGCTTGCCGTGGCGGCGGTTACGACGTGTTCTCGTGCGCGCCCGATCACGACGAGGCGTCGCCCGCGCATTTCGAGGACATCTCGAACGTCATGTGCGAGTGCTTCTATCTCGGTTATGTGTTCTGCATTCCGCCGGTCATCTCACTCCATTCCCGCCGCCGCCAGCCGGGCGCGACCCATGCGGAGGAGGGCGCGCATCCCCATCGCGCGAGCCGGAGCCGGCGCTAATTTTGCGTCGCCTCTGGCGGCTTCCGATCCCCTTTGTCTCCCGCGTCCTCCTGCTTGAAGGGCCTGATCGCCGTGAGCGTCGCAAAGGTCGTGACGGCGATGATGACTGCAACGTCGTAGACGCGGAGCGCGACGGCGGCTCCCATTGCGCCCGTGGCCCAAAGGCTCGCCGCGGTCGCCGTCCCATGGACAATCTCGCCCGTTTTCAAAATCGCGCCGCCGCCAATGAAGCCCATTCCGGTGACGATGCCCTCGAGCACGCGCGCGAGCGCCTGCGGCGAGTCTCGCAGCAGCGGCTCGGCGGCCTGAATGAATCCGCATGAGGCGATGGCGACGAGCGGAAACGTCCGGAGGCCCGCGCTGCGCTCGGCGCGCTCGCGATCCCATCCGATCGGCAAGGCCAGCAGATAGGCGGCCGCCAGTGCGCCGAGGTGATGAAGGATCTGGTCGCTGTCCAACTTGGACCCCTGGGTCGTGGTCTAAAACCTTGGGCGACCCAGAGGGCTTTCAAGTTCGCGGCCCAGTCAGACCGGCGCGGAGGGCGGCGCCGCAGAGATCCGCGCCGCCTGCGCCCGTTGCCCCGGCGTGAAGCGGAAGGCCGCGGCGATCAGGCAGAGCAGCAGCAGGCCGATCAGCACCGGGATGCGGGTGTCCGGCGCCACGATCAGAATGCCGACGACGCCGATCAGAAAGGCAGCGGCGATCAGGCTCGAGACGGGCCAAAAGGGCGCGGCGAAAGAGGGGAGGGATTGGCCCTCCTCGGCAAGGCGGCGGCGGAAGCAGACATGCGTGTAGAGGATACTGAGCCAGATCAGGATGCCGATGAAGGTCACGGCCGCGGTGAGATATTCGAAAGCCTGCGCCGGCGTGAAATAATTGAGCCCCGCGCCCAGGAAGAGGAAGGCGACCGTCATGACCATGGCGCGGATCGGAATGCCGTTTCGCGCGATGCGGCCGAACCATGCGGGCGCCTGATGCGCCTCCGCGAGCGTATAAAGAATCCTGCCGCTGCTGAAGATGCCGCCGTTGCAGGAGGAAAGCGCCGCCGTGACGACCACGAAATTGACGAGTCCGGCCGCTCTCTCGAGGCCCATGCGCTGGAAGACCTGCACGAAGGGGCTGCCATCGAGACCGATGCGGTTCCAGGGGAAGATCGCGAGGATGACGAAAAGCGCGCCGACGTAGAAGATGATGATGCGCCAGACGAAGGAATTGATCGCCATGGGGATCGTCGTTTGCGGCTTTTCAGCTTCTCCGGCGGCGATGCCGATCATTTCCACGCCGACATAGGCATAGACCACCATCTGCATCGAGAGCAGACATCCCGCGATCCCCGCCGGAAAGAAGCCGCCGAACTTCGTGAGATTGGAGACGCCGACAGGCGCCCATTCACCGGGAAAGCCGAACAGGATCACGAACAGACCGAGCCCGATCATGATGAGAATGGTCGCGACCTTGATCAGCGCAAACCAGAATTCGAACTCGCCGAAAACGCGGGCGGTGAAAAGATTGACGGTCCCCATGATGGCGATCGCCGAAAAGGCCCATATCCATTGGCCGGACCCCGGAAACCAGTATTGCATGTAGATGCCGACGGCGGTGACCTCCGCGATCGCGATGATGGTCCAGTAGAACCAGTAGCCCCAACCGACGAGATAACCGAGAAACGGGCTGACATAGAGCGAGGCGTAGGCGGCGAAGGAGCCCGTTACCGGGTGATGTATGGCCATCTCTCCCAGAGCGCGGAGGATGAAGAAGGTCATCACCCCGGCCACGAGATAGGCCAGAATGATCGACGGCCCGGCGACCTTGATGGCCGAGGCGGAGCCGAGAAAAAGCCCCACGCCGATCGTGGAGCCGAGCGCGAGCAAACGCATCTGGCGCACGCCGAGACTGCGCTTGAAACCTTCATGTTCGCCGTTCATTCGCAAGTCCCGTCGAAAGGATGGATGTTTGTCCGTGCTGACTTCAACTTATGCGGGCTTTTGCGATCAGGCTAGACCTATTCAGCTTTCTGGGATTCGCCCTAGATGAAGCGGAAGGGAGAGAATTCATGTTGCAGCGCAGACTCGGCGCGAATGGCCCCCTGGTCTCGGCAATCGGCTTGGGCTGCATGGGGATGAGCGACCTTTACGGCCCCTCGGATCGTGCCGCGGGGGTCGCGACGATACGGGCCGCGATCGACGCGGGGGTGACCCTCTTCGATACGGGCGATTTCTACGGCATGGGCGATAATGAGCTTCTGGTCGGCGAGGCGATAAAGCCCTACCGGCGGGAGTCGATCCTGCTGAGCGTGAAATTCGGCGCCCTGCGCGACCCTTCGGGCGCGTGGACCGGCTTCGACGGGCGTCCGGCGGCCGTGAAGAACTTCCTCGCCTATTCATTGAAGCGGCTCGGCGTGGATTGCATCGACATCTACCGCCCGGCACGTCTCGATCCAGCCGTTCCGATCGAGGAGACCATCGGCGCCGTCGCGGATCTGGTCAGAGCCGGCTATGTGCGTTTCATCGGCCTCTCGGAAGCCGGCTCGGACACGCTGCGCCGCGCGGCCGCCGTCCACCCCATCGTCGATTTGCAGATCGAATATGGATTGCTGTCTCGAGATATAGAGACATCCATCCTCCCGACCTGCCGGGAGCTCGGGGTCTCGATAACGGCCTACGGCGTTCTGGGCCGCGGCCTCCTCGGCGGCCATTGGACGAAGAACCGCGTGACTTCGCCGGGCGATTATCGCGCGCTGATTCCGAGATTCCGCGCGGAGAATGTGGAAAGGAATCTCCAGCTCGTGGAGGTCAGGACGGTCGCCGAGGCGCATCACGTCACCGTCGCGCAGATTGCCATCGCCTGGGCGCTGTCACGCGGGACGGATATCGTGCCGATTATTGGCGCAAGACGTCCCGATCAGCTCGCAGACGCGCTTGCGGCGATACGCCTCTCGATCGAACCTCAAGACATCGTTGCCCTCGATCGCCTCTCGGGTTCCGTCTGCGGAACGCGCTATCCGGCCCTCCAAATGGCGCATCTCGATAGCGAAAAAGGTTAGCGTCTCCACCGCGAGCTCTTTTCATCGTCTCACGTCATATGCCGGAGGCGTTGGAGAGATGGTGTCAGTATCCAGAGAAGTGCTGGGTCCAGGACGACTTTTGGGTCCACCATAATTATTTCATCTGGCTCCAGGGAATACAGTCATGTTTTTTGCTCTCCGAACCATTGCAAGACGAGAAACTTGAGATAACATATTTCTGAAATATTTCTGCTTGGCGTCCGGACGAACTTCCGGCGAAAACGAATGAGACAACCCTTGGTGAAACGAACCGTGCTCGTCGCGGACAGAAGCGCAGCCATCAGAACGATCGTCGGCGAGGCGCTCACGCGCTTTGGGTTCGAGGCGCGCGCCACTGACGCGGCCGAACAATTATGGGGTTGGGCGCGGGACAGCCGCGGCGACCTCGTCATCGCGGACGAGGACGTTCTCGACCACGCGGGAAGCGATCTCCTGCGGCGGCTGTGCAAGTCGAGGCCGGATCTGCCGATCATTGTGTTGCAATCGCCGTCGTCGTCTCTGCGGCGGCCAGGAGACGATGCGCCTCAGATACATGCTCGCCTCGACAAGCCATTCGATCTGAAGGCGCTCGTCGCGCTGTGCCAGGAGGCGGTGGATCATGCAGGAATACCGCGCGACATCGGTGACATGAAGGAAGGCGTTCCACTCCTCGGCAAATCTCCCGCGATACAGGCGCTGCGGCGCGCCTTTTCCTGCCTCGCGGAGACGGACAGCCCGGTTCTGATCATCGGCGAGGCGGGCGCGGGGGCCGAGCTCGTCGCCGAGGCGCTGCACAAAACCGGCCGCCGCAAGGCGGGCTCCTTCGTCGGCGTCAACGTTTCCGCCTTGTCGGATGATCGGATGGCGACCTTTCTCGAATGGCAGGAGCCCGAAGATCGCCAATCCTATCGGCCGCTCGAGAAGGCGCGGGGCGGCGTCCTTTATCTCGAAGAGGTCGGGGATCTCTCGGCGCGCGCGCAGGCGCAACTCCTGTGGCTCCTGCAATCGGGCTCTGCCGATGTGCGGCTCGTCGCCTCCACCCGCAAGAACCTTCAGCGGCGGGTCGAGGAAGGGCTTTTCCTCGAGGATTTGTTTTATCGGCTGAGCGCCGCGCCGCTGCGTCTGCCGCCGCTGAGGGAGAGGATCGAGGATTTGCCAGAAATCGCCGAGGCTTTCCTGATGCTCTCGGAGGGCGAAGGGCTGCCCCGAAAACGCATCGGCGCCGACGCGCTCGCCTGCATGAAGGAGCACGACTGGCCGGGCAACATTCACGAACTGGGGAATTTTCTGCGCCGCGCCGTCCTCTTGTATGGCGGCGACGCGATTACCGAGGACAGCGTGAGGGCGGAGCTCGCGCAGGAGCCGCGCCGCGTCTCCGGGGCCCAGGCACTACCGTCCGAGTCCGAAAAGGCGCCCACGCCGGCGCAAGCAGGCGCGCTGGCGAGAGCAGTCGAAAATTACGTCGAAGCCTATCTGGGCGCGGGCAAGGGCCGCAGCCAGAACCTCTACGATCAGCTCCTTGCGGAAATCGAACAGCCGTTATTCGGCAAGGTTCTGGACGCTACGCGGGGTAATCGTCTGAAGGCGGCGGCAATTCTCGGCCTGAACCGGAACACGCTGAGAAAGAAACTGGAAAGAGTGGGAATCGGACCGGCGATGAAATGCGAATGAGGGCTTTTGCCCTCGCTCCGCTGGCGACTCAGCAATTCCCTGTCCAATGGCGAATTCCGCGCGTGAGCTCCACGGGCGTGAGGGACTTGAAGCAATCGCCGCCGCCATGCGTTTCCTTTTGAACGGCGAGCGTCGGGGCGATCTCGACGTCATCGGTCGCCCGTGCGTAAAAATCCCTGGCGTGCGCATGATGTTTCGGAGATGCGAGCGCGGCGGGCGACAGGCCCGAAACGATCGCCAGGGCGATAAGAAAGATTTTCCCACGGTTCATCGTATTCTCCCCCTTCGAGAATTCGTTCAGCATTTGCCCGTCCAGTGCCGGATGCCGCGCGTCGCCTCGGTCGCGCTCAGGCTGACGTAACAGGCGCCGGCGGGCGTGACGCCCTCGCCGCCGGGACGACGGTCGGCGTCGAAGCTCTCAGGCGCGCGCGCATAGAAATCGGAATGATGCAGATGGATTCGCGTCGATGCGGCTTCGGCCCCCGTCAGCGGACCAAGCAGAGCGGAGACGCCGAGGCTCATGAGAAAACACGCTTTTCTCGTCTTCATGGCGCCACCTCCCCGTAAGGTGCAGGTCCTATGCAATGGGCAGATTGCCTCATATGCAAGCAAATCACTGATCACATAATGATCATTATGAGCAAAAATTAAGCACGTATGCGCCGGACCTCCTAGATCCACACAGGGCGAGTTTCGTCGATCCAAGGTGGCCGGTTGCGTCGCGATGGATGGCGCCAGCGCGCGACGATCTTGGCCGCACGCACGTCAATGGCCCCGGACTCGCCGCGGCTATCGCAGGGAGAAGGGCAGGATCACGTCGAATGAGACGAGGGTTTGCGAGCGCCGCCGCTCGCCGTCACTGGGCCCGAAAAAGGGCGGCGCGCCAGTCGGCGCAAAATCGAAGCGGATCTCCGGCCGCAGGATGAGCTCCGAGAGAGACGGAATGTTCTCGATCTTTGGCGCGATCGTCGCGCCGAAAGTCATTTCATAATAGGTCGTGCCCTGACCGGCAGGCTGCGTCGCGACGGACGGCGCGGGTAAGCCGTGCAAGGCGTTCGAGTAATCGAAATAACCGGGGTAGGCGGCTGCAAAGAAATTGTTGCTGTCGCGCCAGAACTCGAGGCGCGTGTTGAGCTTCACGAGGTCGGACAGTTTGTAGGATCCATAGCCCGCGACGCCATACGCATTCGCACCCTGCGCCCGTTTGGGGATCAGCGCCGGATTGAATCCAAAAGTGGCGCCGAGCGCGTTCAACGCGCTGAAGGGCGCGCCCGTAACGGAGATCGGGTTCCAGCCGTCTTCTCTATAAAAGCTGATGTCCGCGCCGAATGTCACATCCTCCGTCGCTTTCCATTGGAGGACGACATTGTTGTAATAGCGCCAGGTCGAACTCGGCGCGCAGACGCATGCCGCCGGAATGCCGCCCGGCACGCCATTGGGGTAGCCCACGAGCAGCGGGTCCTTCGTCGACGGGTTTTCCGGGCCTGCGTGGGTGATGGCGGTGAGGGTCAAGCGGCCATCGAGGAACGCCGCTGAGAACCCGCCATGAAGTGAGGGCGAATTGTTGTTATCTCCGGGCCAGCCGATCGATGTGTCGACGCCGGTGGTGAGGCCGACATAGACATTCAGCCAGTCATTGACCTCGGTCTGGGTCATTATTCCGGTATGGAAAAAAGGACCGAAATTATAACTGTAGGAATGCGTGTAGAAGATATTGTCCTTGGCGTTGAAAACTTCGGCGCCATTGTAGGTGAAGAACTGGCCGATCTTTACATCGACGCCTCCTCTTGTGAGGATAGGCAGATGAATGAGCGCGTTGGCCTCCAGAACGCCGAACTGCGTGCGGTCGCGGATAAGATATTCCGTCTCGCCGATCAATGTCGAATAGCGCAGATCCGTGCCGACGACGCCTTCGAATTTGAACCCGAAGTTCAGGCTGTTACGATCTGGGTCGAGCGGCCGCTGAATGATGAGGGCGCCCTGGTTGAATTGGGGCGTATTGGCCCGGTCCGTGTAGAACTGGCCGAAATTCAGTCCGTTTGCCGGCAGGGCGGGGTTGATCACGACGCCGCCATCGAGGAAGCCGTCCGCCGTGACCGCATCCAGCCATGCTCGCGTCAGATCGGTCGTTTCCTCGCTTTTTCGCGGCGGTTCGGATGCGAGCGAGGGGCAGGCGGCAAGCGTCAGCAACGGAAGAAGGGCGCGCGCGTGCAGGCGAAACGCGCGCTTTGCGAGACTTTGCTCCTTGGTGGCGGGGCGGAAGGCGCGCAGCTTTCCGGGTAACTCTCTGACGCAGCAACCGCCCATCTGATCTTCTTCGAATTGAGGAGCAGACGATGGCTACAGCGGCAGGGGCGCCACTTCAATATGGGGAACCGGACGGGGGCGGCGATCGGATGGGTGGAACTGGTATGTTTTACAATAAACTACCTGAAAGAAAGCGACGCCGCCCAGCTTCCCGAAAAAACGAAAAGGGACGGGTTGTGGCTATGCCGTTACACTCGTTGAGACCACAGGAAATCTAAAAAGAGCATTCGTCTGAGCCACTATCGTTTGCGATAGGCGTATAGCACTTTCGCGACGATGCGTATTCCGCTGTCTTGATCCTTGCGAATGACCGGTTCGCGCCAGAACTCGTGGTTGCTTTCCGACCAGAGCTCAACTTGGTCGCATTGTTTCAGCACGCGCTTGCCCAATAGCTCCAGGGCCTCGCCTCTCGATCTCTCGATCACGACAATATCGCCGTTTTCAATTCTCACCCGGCTGCGTTCGATGTCCACACAGCGGATCAGATCGCCTTGTCGCGCGAGTTTGTCGAGCGACGACCCTTCGACCAACAGGTCGAACTGGACCTCTGGCGGAAATCGAGGATCGAGGGGACAAGGGCAGTCTATTCTTTCGCTGCTCAGACCTTTTGGCACGATCTTCCCCGCGGCCGAAAACCAGGCGAGCGATCATGCCCTGCGCCAATGGATGATAAAGAGCCGCGCGCCGCCAAAGGCATGGCGCCAGCCGAAGGTCGAACCCGTGGATGGGCCCGTCAGGCGGGGGCGGCTCCAGGCCGATACGGTGGCCGATGAGCCGCCCCACCGCAACGGCGAGTTCCCGGAGCCGCTGCGCTGACGCAGTTGCGGCAACTGCGCAGCGCCAAATTAACGCCCTGACTCGGCTGGGAAATGTCTCCTTGATGTCTGAGCGGTCTGCGTTTCGGGCAAGTCCCGCCGAGGAAGGGATGTCTGAAATTGCAAAAATGGAAATCGACTTGTTGTCGACGAAAACTAGCCGGCCTTTGGCGGCGGCCCGCAGAAGCGCGTAATCGTGTCTGGATTGTTTCGCGAATGAGCCTCATGCGCAATCGGCGCAGCGGCACTGCGCGGAGAGATGTGGACAGAACGTTCTGCGCACGAGCTCCCGCGCCGATGCGAGCGTCGCATCCGGATGGGCGCGGAGGCTTTCGGGACTTATGTAACGACGCAGCAAATCGGCCCATCGGAATTCTGCGAAAGGGGAGCCGTCCTTCGGACATCCGCAGGTGCGGCGCAGGCGGCCGACTAGACTGCGATACGGATCGTCGCCAAGCGCCTCCAGATGTTCTGGAACCGCGCGCTGTTCCTCGGCATTCGCAGGGGACGGGCAGAGAAAACCCTTCTGCGCCATGTGCTTCCAGAAATCGTCCTCGCCCAGACGCGAAAAATCTGCAACCGGCCTGACCCATACCCAGTCGACCCCTTCTTTGAGGAGCGCCAGTCCCAGATGGTGGCCATCGATGATGAAGTATCTTTTGCAGGGTCCAAGAACTGCCGGAAAAGGCCGGCTTGCGATGTAATCGGATTTTTGCTCGGTTGTGCGGCTGGACCAGCTTTGCCGCTTCAGCTCGACTTCCTCATAGCCGACGGCGCATTGGGTCGGTCTCAGTTCGGCAAGCATCACCTTGATGAGTTCGTGCATGGCGTTGCTCTCGGCGAATTACTCAATTGTCTTACAGGGATCCAATGTCATGATCGGCTGGGCCCGGCGCGGCAAAATGTCCCTGCCGTTGACGTTGATTTGCAAAGACGCAGACGCCCGGACAGGATGGCGTCATTAGACGAACGGGGCGTTGAGCGACGATGGGGCGGTCACAAATAATGATTGCCGTGCTTCTGGGGGCTTTGAGCCCCACGGCCGCCGAACGCCGAGCAGAGGGGACGCAACAGCTTGCGCAATCATGCTCTATTGCGACGACGCAAGCCTGTGACAGGAGTTACCGACAATGCCTCGCCGGATGTTCCTATTATGACGAAGGCATGTCGCAAGATGAGTGCAAATATTTGTGCTGCGAAGACAGGCGCTCATGCCTCATCGGGGCCGAATGTCCCGCGCCGGAATGTAATAATGGGTGAGCTAACGCCAATCCGAAAGATCGGCCGGCGCATCGAGGGCGAAGGCGTCTGCACGGGCGACCGCGTGTTCGGCTGATGTTTTGGTAGGCCGGGAGGGACTTGAACCCCCAACCAGTCCGTTATGAGCGGACGGCTCTAACCAATTGAGCTACCGGCCCTCGCGCATTGGTCAGGCTTTCCTATACAGCAAACCGCCGGAGGGGCAATATCGCCGGCCGGGAGAGGGAAGATGACGGAAGGCGACGCGCGGGCGCAGATCGTGGCGGGAGCCCTGGAGCTCGAGCGGCTGGGGCTCAATCGCGGAACCGCGGGCAATCTGTCCGTTCGCGTCGGCGAGGCGGCGCTCGTCACGCCGAGCGGGGTTCCGCCCCGGAAGTTGCGGCCGGACATGATCGCCCGCATGCCGCTCGGCGACACGGCCGGCGCCTATGAGGGGCCTTTGCCACCGTCGAGCGAATGGCGCTTCCACCTCGACATCTATCGGGCGCGGCCGGATGTGGGGGCCGTCGCGCATATGCACTCGACCTACGCCACTGTTCTGGCGACGCTGAGGCGCCCCATTCCCGCCGTGCATTATATGATCGCGGCCTTTGGCGGCCCGGATGTCCCCTGCGTCGGCTACGCCTCATATGGCACGCCGGAATTGTCGCGCCTTGTCGTGGAGGGGTTGCGGGACCGGGACGGCGCGCTGCTCGCCAATCACGGCGCCATCGTCGTCGGACCTGAGCTGGGCAAGGCCCTGTGGCGGGCGGCGGAGCTCGAGGCGCTGGCGCAGGTCTATTATCTCGCCGCCCTGGCGGGGGAGCCCGTGATTCTGCCCGACGACGAAATCTTCCGCACGGTCGAACGCTTCAAGAGCTACGGGCCGCGCAAGGACTGAACCGAAAGATCGGGAAACAGGGCGCGCAATCCGTCCTCCGTCGCCGGGCAGACGCCGCGCTCGGTGACGAGCGCCGTCACATAGCGGGCGGGCGTCACGTCGAAGGCGAAGTTGCGCGCGGGCGAGCCGTCGGGCGTCACTTGCACCTCGGTCACCGCGCCCTCGGCCGTGCGGCCGACGATATGCGTCACCTCCCGGGCGCCGCGCTCTTCGATCGGAATATCGGCGACGCCGTCGGCGAGGCGCCAGTCGATGGTCGAGCTCGGCAAGGCGACGTAGAAGGGCACGCCATTGTCGTGGGCGGCGAGCGCCTTGAGATAGGTGCCGATCTTGTTGCACACGTCGCCGCTCCGCGTCGTGCGGTCCGTGCCGACGATGACGAGATCGACCAGGCCGTGCTGCATCAGATGGCCGCCGGCGTTGTCGGCGATCACCGTATGCGGCACGCCCTCGCCCAAGAGCTCGAAGGCGGTGAGGCTCGCGCCCTGATTGCGCGGGCGCGTCTCGTCGACCCAGACATGGAGGGGAACGCCCGCCCGCGCCGCTTTGTAAATGGGGGCCAACGCGGTTCCCCAGTCGACGGTGGCGAGCCAGCCGGCGTTGCAATGGGTGAGGACGTTGACCGGCCGGCCGGGATTTCTTTCCGCCGCCGCGCGGATCAGCGCCGCCCCGTGGTCGCCGATCGCCGCGCAGCAGAGAACGTCCTCCTCGGCGATCCGTCCGGCTTCGGCATAGGCGAGCGCCGCCCGATCGGCGCTCGGCGCCGCGAGCAGCAGGGATTTGACCCGCTCCAGCGCCCAGCGCAGATTGACGGCTGTCGGGCGCGTCGCGAGCAGCGTGTCACAGGCGGCCTCGACGGCGCCCTCGCTCGCGTCCGTCGCCACCGTCAGCGCCAGCCCATAGGCGCCCGTCACGCCGATCAGCGGCGCGCCGCGCACGATCATGTCGCGGATGGCGCGGGCGGCGTCCGCCATGCTGCCCAGCGTCGCGATCTCGATGCGATGGGGCAGGTGGGTCTGGTCGATGACATGGACTCGCCGGCCGTCGGGGTCGAGCCATATCGTCCTGTAGTCGTGACCGTCGATGCGCATGATTCGCCACTGGGCAAGGTGAGGCCTGGCACTTGTGCCTTTTGGCCCGGAACTTGTAAACGGGGCGGGCGCGGTCCCGCATGGAACCGAACGGGGCGGGCTGGACGCCGTCCGGCAGGGGAGCCTTCATGACCTATTGCTGCGGCATTCTGGTGCGCGACGGCCTCGTGCTGGTCGCCGATACGCGCACCAACGCCGGCCTCGACAATATTGCGACGTTCCGCAAGCTCCATATCTTCGAAAGCCCCGGAGAGCGCGCGCTGTTGCTGGCGACGGCCGGCAATCTCTCCGTCACCCAGGGGGTGGTGAATTTCCTTTCCGAGGGGTTCGAAAATCCCGAGACGGGCGAAATCGAAAACGCGATGACGGCCCCGACCATGCTCCAGGCGGCGCAGCTCGTCGGGCGGGCGGTGCGGCGCGCCCGCATGGAGGTTTACAGTTCGGCCGAGCAGTCGGCGGGCGTCAGCTTCGACGTGTCGCTGCTGCTCGGCGGCCAGATCGCCGGCGGCGCGCCGAGGCTCTTCATGATCTACACCGCCGGCAACTGCATCGAATGCACGCCGGACACCAATTACCTGCAGATCGGCGAACATAAATACGGCAAGCCAATCCTCGACCGGGCCGTGAATTACGACAGCGACCTCTATGACGCGTTGAAGATCGGCCTGATTTCGATGGATTCCACCATCCGCTCCAATCTCTCTGTCGGCATGCCGATCGACATTGCGCTGTTGCGGCGGGACGCGCTCCAGCTCGAAGTCTCGACCCGCATCGACGCCGGCGACGCTTATTTCCGTGACCTGCGGGAAAGCTGGTCCAAGGCGTTGCGCGCCGCCCATATGGCGATCCCCGCGCCGCCCTATCGGGGCCGCGCGACGTGACTGCGATCGCCCCGGCCGATCCGGCGTCGATCGCGCGCGCGGCGGAGATCTTGCGGGAGGGCGGGCTTGTCGCCTTTCCGACCGAGACGGTCTATGGCCTCGGCGCCGACGCGACCAGCGGCTGGGCTGTGGCGCGCATCTACGACGCCAAGGGACGCCCCTCCTTCAATCCGCTGATCGCCCATGTCGCAAATCTCGAGGCGGCGCGCCGGGAGGCGCTGTTGCCCGACGCGGCGCTGGCGCTCGCGCGGGCGTTCTGGCCGGGGCCGCTCACCCTCGTCGCTCCGGCGGCGCCGGGGGGCTCGGTGTGCGAACTGGCGCGGGCCGGGCTGCCGAGTGTCGCGCTGCGCGCGCCGGACCATCCGGTCGCGCGGGCGCTGATCGAGGCTCTCGGCCGACCCATCGCCGCGCCCTCCGCCAATCGTTCGGGCCATGTCAGCCCGGTGACGGCCAGCCATGTGGCCGAGGACCTCGCGGGCCGGGTGGAGATGATTCTCGACGGCGGCCGCACCGCGGCGGGGCTCGAGTCGACCATCGTCTCCTTTTGCGGTCCGACGCCGGCTCTGCTGCGGCCGGGCGCGATCCCGCGCGAGACGATCGAAAAGCTGCTCGGCCAGAAGCTCGCCGCCCCGGCGCATGCCGAGGTGACGGCGCCCGGCATGACGGCCTCGCACTACGCCCCCAACGCCCGGCTGCGGCTCGAAGCCCATGAGCTCTACGACGGAGAGGGCGCTCTCGACTTCGGCGGGAGGCTCTCAGGGAACGCGCCGCCCGGCGCGACGGTGCTCGACCTCTCGCCAAAGAGCGATCTCGTCGAGGCGGCGGCCAATCTCTTCGCCTTTCTGCGGGATCTCGACGCGCGCGGCGTCGAACGGGTCGCTGTCGCGCATATTCCCGAGCGCGGGCTCGGCGAGGCGATCAACGACCGGCTTCGGCGCGCGGCGGCGCCGAAGCTCTGATCAGGCGGCGAGGGCCGTCGGCGCCGTCGCGCGCAGGTGGAAATCCTGCGTCACGGCCCGCGGCTCGCCCCGGATGAGCGAGGGACATTCGTAGCCTCGCGCGACGAAGTCGCCGGCGCCCACGGCCGACATTTCCACGGCGAGGCGGGTCAGGCGGTTCAGCACCGGCTCGGTCACCCAGGAAAAGAGCGGCGCATCCGGCTCCACCGCCTGCATCGCGTCGCGGCGGGCGATATTATTGGCCTCGCTCATGCGAGCCTGCCAGCCGGGCTTGGGGTCCTGCCAGTCATTGGCGACGATGACCGGCCGGCGGAAAATGCGCGCCTCGCGCTCCGTGCGCTCGATCAACGCGATCTCGCCGGGCCGCACGCCGGCAAGGGTGAAGAGCGTCGGGCGCCCCAGCGGCTCGCGCGCGATCAGCGCGACCGCGTCCTCGAATGTCTCGCAGCTTTCGAAGGCGTAGCGCAGCAGGTGATCCGGGGGCCAGCCGCCTTCGAGGGCGAGCGCGTCGCGCAGATTGACCGCGGCGTCCAGAGCGAAGCCGAGGGCGCCGCGCGTGCGGCGTTTCATCGGCGCCTGATTGATGACGGCGCAGAAGCGGCCGGGCGCCATGGCGGTGAGAACGCCGACCGCGCCCGGCCAGGTGGCGTTGTAGAAATCGCCGGCCGGGCCGGATTGCCAGGCTATCTCCACGGCCTGGCCCAGCCCCTGAAAGGGCCAGTCGAGCGTGCGGCGGATGCGCGGCAAGCCGTCCGGCCCCTCATAGGCCTGGGTCGTGCAGGCGAAGAGATAGGCCATGTTCAGCGTCACGGCGCCGGGGAAACCCAGGATTTCCGCGACATGCTCGAGCTCGGTCCGATATTTCGACGCGGAGCGGCGCAGCCAGTTGGAGGCCAATTTGTCGATCGGGGAGAGGCACAAACGACCGAAAGGCGCCACCCGGCCGAGGCAGGCGTCGCGCAGCGCCGCCGCGGCCTCGGTCCGCGCCCTGGCGTGCGCAATCGGGCCGCCGTCGCGCAGGTCGAGGAAGGGAATGTGGTGCTTCATCGGCGTTCCAGTCATGAAAGCGTCATTCGAACGAGATGAATTCCACACCTCGCTGTCACAATACAGTCAAAAATAAGATAGGTTTCTTAGCGCTGCGGCAAACGCCGCTTTACGTTAAATCTTACTGGCCCGAGCCTGGCCGATTCGGCCTGCGCCTTCATTTGAGACGCCAGATGTCCCACGCCGTCGCCGCTGCTTTTCTTGCGCTAGATACGCACGCGCCCACGTTGAAAGACGTGCGGACGCTCGATCTTTTCGCCGGCGATCCGGCGCGCTTCCAGAATTTCAGCGTGGCGCTCGACGATTTTCTCTTCGACTTCTCCAAGCACAAGATCACGCGCGAGACGATCCGCCTTCTCGTCGCGCTCGCGCAGGCGCGCGCTCTCGAGGCGCGGCGCGATGCGCTCTTTGGCGGCGAGGAGGCAAACAACACCGAGCGTCGCGCGGCCATGCATATGGCCCTGCGCGACCTCTCGGCCCGGCCGCTCGTCATCGGCGGCGTGGACATGCGTCCCGCGATCGAGGCGGAGCGGGAGAAGCTCTTCGCCTTCGCCCGCGCCATCCGCAGCGGCGCCGCGACAGGCGCGACGGGCCAGACGTTCACGGATGTCGTCAACATCGGGATCGGCGGTTCTGACCTCGGCCCCGCCATGGCGGCGCGCGCGCTCTCGCCTTATTCAGACGGCGGACCGCGCGCGCATTTCGTCTCCAACGTCGACGGCGCGGATCTCGCCGATACGCTCGCCGGCCTCGATCTCGCCCGCACGCTCTTCATCGTGTCGTCAAAGACATTCACCACGCAGGAGACCATGGCCAACGCGGCGAGCGCCCGCGCGCGGCTCGTCGCGGCGCTGGGCGAAGAAGCGGTCGCGAGCCATTTCGCCGCCGTCTCGACCAAACTCGACAAGGTCGCAGCCTTCGGGATCGATCCGGCGCGCGTCTTCGGTTTCTGGGACTGGGTGGGCGGCCGCTATTCGCTCTGGTCGTCGATCGGCCTGGCGCTCGCCATTGCGATCGGCCCGGATCATTTCACCGAGTTCTTGCGCGGCGGCTTCGACATCGACGAACATTTCCGTTCGGCGCCGCTCGATCGCAACATACCCGTTCTGATGGGGCTCATCGGCGTCTGGCACCGCAACATGATGAAACGATGCGCCCATGCCGTGATCCCGTACGATCAGCGCCTCGCGCGCTTCCCGGCCTATCTGCAACAGCTCGACATGGAGTCGAACGGCAAGTCCGTCACGCGTGACGGACGCCTCGTCACGCATGAAACCGGACCGGTCATTTTCGGCGAGCCCGGCACCAATGGCCAGCACGCCTTTTTCCAGTTGCTGCATCAGGGAACGGACGTCACGCCGATCGACTTCCTCGTCGCCGCCGAGCCGACGGCCGCCGATGCGCATCACCACGCGCTGCTCTTCGCCAACTGCCTCGCGCAATCCGAAGCCTTCATGCGCGGGCGCACGCTCGACGAGGCCAAGGCGCAATTGCGGGGGCAGGGGCTCGCCGAGGAAGAGGTCGAGCGCCTCGCGCCGCATAAGGTGTTTTCGGGAGACCGGCCGTCGAGCGTCTTACTTTATCGCCGGCTCGATCCGCGCACGCTCGGGCGCCTCGTCGCGCTCTATGAGCACAAGGTCTTCGTGCAATCCGTGATCTGGGACATCAATCCCTTCGACCAATGGGGCGTGGAGCTCGGCAAGGAGCTCGCGAACAGGCTGGCGCCCATTGTCGAGAACGCCTCGGCGCCGACGGCGGGCCTCGACGGATCGACGGCAGGGCTCATCGACTGGCGGCGCGCGCATTCGTAGCGCGCCGCTCTCCCGAAGCGGGGCGAATCAAACCGCCTTGGCGACCAGAATGCTCGTGAGCGTCGGCAACGCATTGGCGAGAAGCTTGAAGCCGCCGAAGCCGGATTGCCGCATGAGCGCCTCGATCTCCTCGACGCGGCGCGGCTCGCCGCGGCCCATGGCGAGCGTATAGAAACCGTAATAGGCGTCGAGCGGTTCGGCGCCCTTGACGCCCGACATGGCCTCGATGACGAGGAGCGTCGCGCCGGGCTCCAGCGCCTGCCGAATATTGCGCAGAAGCGCCAGCGCCCGCTCGTCGTCCTGATCGTGAACGATGCGAATGAGAGTGACGACATCGGCGCCGCGCGGCAGCGGATCGCGCAGAAAATCGCCGCCGTGGATTTCCGCGCGCCCGAGGAGACCGGCAGCCTCGAGCCGCCTGCGGCCGCGCTCCGCGACGGCGGGGAGATCAAGGAGCGTGAGCTGCAAATCGGGCGCGCGCGCCGCCGCCGCGCAGAGAAAGACGCCCTCGCCGCCGCCGACGTCCATCAGGCGCCGGTGCTGGGTCATGTCGTAGGCGTCGAGCGCTTCCTGCGCCACCATCGGCTGCGAGGCCGCCATCAGCGCGCTGTAGGGCGCGACCTCCTCGGCCCCGAGCGCCTTGGGTCGATCGAGGTCGGAATAGGGCCAGTAATCGGCGAGCGTCGCTCGTTTTTCGCCCTTGAGCAGCGCCACCGGATCGGCAAGATCGGCATAGAGCAGGGGCTGGTGCTCGACGAGAGACAAGGCGGCGCGATTGCCCGCGAAAGCCGCGCCAAGCTGGCCAAGTCCATAGCGCTCAGCGCCGCGCCGCTCGGCGAGATCGAGCGAGGCCGCCGCGTCGAGCAGGCGCCGCGTCGCCGCCTCGGACAGGCCGAGCCGGCCGGCAAGCTCCGGAATCGCGAGCGGGCCGGCGGCGAGAACATCGAAGAGCCTCAGCCGCGCGCAGGCGAAGAGGACCTGCGAATAAACGAAGCCGGCCGTGAGATCGAGCGCCGCGCGGGCGCGCCGGCGGGCGATCGGGCGCGTCAGCGGATTGGCGAGCGACCGGCGTTGAAAATTCGGATCGGCGATCAGACGGTCGCGCCGCGCCCGCAGCCGCTCCAGCCAGTCCTCGATCAAGGCTCCAAAGCTTCCCATCCGGGTCCTCCCGTGAGGGCGTGGGGATAGCATGAGCTTTCCCGCGTGAGAAAGGGCGCCGACGTTGCGGCCGGCCGCCGCTTCCTGTAAAAGGGAACAGCTGACTCGTAAGAACGCGCCCGTAGCTCAGCTGGATAGAGTGCTGCCCTCCGAAGGCAGAGGTCGCACGTTCGAATCGTGCCGGGCGCGCCAGACGAGACACGCGAGCGAGGGCCACATAAGCACGAGAGCGGTAGTCCTGCTGAACTCAGGCAGCGTGACGTCATCGCGAGCTTGCGCTAGGCCGCCCGTGGCGCCGGGCTACGGGAAAAGGCTCAAACAATTTCTGAGGCCCCCTCCGCTCGTCGTGTGATGGCGGCCAATCCGCCAGCCTCTGCGGTTGGTGCGCGCAGAATTAAAAACGCCCCGGCGGGAGCGTTTAGTAAGGGAGCCGAGCCTAAGCCTTTTTCAGAAACTCCGTCCGCAAGACCAGGTCTTTGACCTTCTCGGCGCGGCATTCGACCTCGGCCGGATCGCCGGTCAGACGAATATTTTTGATGAGGGTGCCCCGCTTCAGAACGACAGAAGTCCCTTTCACCTTCAAATCTTTTATCAAGGTCACGGAATCGCCATCCTTGAGCTCCGTTCCGTTGCTGTCTCTCACAATCTCAGTCATCTCAACTCCAAGGCTAGTCGCCTCTGCCCGGCGACGCTCCGACAGCTGCGCTGAAAGCAAAAACGCCCCGCGCTTGCATACGTCGGGGCGTTTTTATGTCAGCGGCCTGACAGCGGCCGCCATGAAGGGCCTTAAACGTCTGATTCGATAAAAGCAAGGTCGCCTGGGCTGTGCGCCAGAGCGACGCCATGGAAATCCCGCAACTCTCGACCCCGCGCAAGCAAATGCGTCGCCCAATGGCCGATGCCGTTGAGGGGGCGGTTTTGCAGCGCGCTTGAGCAATCAGGCCCGCCGCCCAGCTTGCCGGCTAGGCAGGCGACCCTAGCCTCCGTTGCAGGGCAATCGCCTGTCACCATGGAGGATGACTCGATGAGCGGCGCCGCGCGTCTCCTTGCAGCCTTTCTGTCTCTCTTCGTCTTCTTTTGCCTCACGCCCAAAATGGCGTCGGCCCAGCCGAAGCGCGTTCTGATCTTCGGGGATAGTCTTACTTCGGGATTCGACCTGGAACCGGGAACAGGATACGCCTCAGCCCTCCGCAGGCATCTCTACTTGCGCGGTCGCAACGACTTTCAGATCCTGAAAACTTCGCGGGCGGGCGACGAGACTTCTGTCGCTCTGGATCGCATCCCCCTGGCCTTCAGCCGCGGCGCCGACGTCGTGATCGTCGAGCTCGGCGGCAACGATATGCTGTCCAACGTCGATCCGGGCGTCGTCTACAGAAACCTTCGCACGATCGTACGTTACAGTAAGGGCGTCGGTGCGCGGGTGATCCTCGCCGGGATGGTTTCACTGCCCAAGCGCGACCCCACCTACAAGCCCCGTTTCGACGCCATCTATCCGACGCTTGCTGCGCAAGAGAAAGTGGCGCTCTATCCGTTCTTCCTCGAAGGGGCCTTTGGCAATCCCCGCCTGATGGAGAGCGATGGGGAGCATCCCAATGAGGCGGGATCTGACTATATCGCGGCGCGAATGGCCCCGCTGGTCGATCGTGAGCTCAGCGCGACAGGTCGCCATCATTACGGGCGCGCCCGGCATTGACGTCGCGTGGGCGTCGATCAGCCCGTCGTTTGGGCCGGTCCAAAAGAGCCGGCCCGGCGCGCTTACGCCCGAAGGACAGGCGGACACGGATATCGTGAGCGGGTTTTGCCGCCACCGCGCAATTCGCTGCCGGCATTCGGCGCTTAAACGCTTATTCCACTGGAAACAGCCGCCAGAAAAGCATCGTAATCTCTGAAATAATCGGCTTCGGAATAATATTGTGACGCTAAGACCACGCAAACGGATCCGGATGAAAAATTGCTCAACTCTCGCCAAATCATGGGGCATACATAAAGCCCTTGATAAGACCGGTTAAGGGAAACCATTTTTCTTTCCTTGCCATCATCCAGCAGGACATCGAAGCTTCCCGCCATCGAGATGATCAATTGCTGGAGCTCCTTGTGAGCGTGCCCTCCTCTTTCCGCTCCGCCCGGCACATCATATAAATAATAAACCCTCTTTATCTCGAAAGGAAGATTCTTTCCTCCCTCGATAAATGTGAGATTGCCTCGCGCATCAGTAATAATGGGGAAGTTGATGATCTGGCACTTGTCGATCACTTAGTTCATTCCGCGTTATTTGTCCGCGACACTTTCGCATGTTATTTTTGTTTTCGCAACAACCTTATCCGTGCGAAGCGGGCAGGGCCACGCCAAGCGCCTGAGCTCGCTGGCGCTTTTCAAGCGCGTCGCAAGATGTTGAGATCAGCGGGCATTATCTGCCTCGATTATAAACGCGCGCCTTTTCGTGAGGCGTCGCCGGGCATTGCCGCCCATGATTTTAGCGTCCTGCGGATAAATCGAGTCAGGACAGATTTCAGCGCACGGAAAATGACAGAAGCAGACCTTCCCTTCCATCCGGCGATAATGCCGATCCTCGCGGGCTCCTCAATGTAGAAATAACCGAGGATGGAGATCGTCATCAGGAGTATAAAGGCAACGCAGAGCAGGATACGATTGTCCGCGAGCACGCCGATCCTGGCAACGAGAAAATCGTGACAACTCAGCAAGAACAGGATCATGAACGTCTGGAAGGAGTAAAAGCAGTAGCTGACTCTCCCCCCGAAAACGAACGCCCTCGCGCTCATCAGCCTGGGGATGACGCCTTGTCCTTTGGCAAGTAAAACCAGGAGGCAGGCAATAACCGGAACAACTAGCCAGTTGTGAGTGATGTAGAAAGGCGTCGCGTTCTGGAAAAAGGACAGATACGCAATTGTCACTGCTATCAATGCAACAATATAAGCATCGCTTTTCTTGATCAATTCCAGATCCTTGCTTAAAAAATACGCGCAAACGCCAATTAGAAACTCTGGAAACCTGAAAATGGGCATGGCGTAAAAAATCTGCACCGCTGGAACGGGCTTTTCTTCAAAAGAGAAAAAGACGAGGGCTATCGAAGAGGAAAATACATATGCGGCCAAGGCGACAAAAGTGATCTCTCTCTTTCCAAGTCTCCTGACCGCGTAGAGAACAGCGGGAAATAATGTGTAAAAAAACGCTTCCGTCGCAATTGACCAGCTGCCTCCATCATTCCAGTAGGTAAACATCTGCGGGAACCAGGCCTGGACCAGAAAGACATTCGAGATCAACAGGCAGAAGCTTTTCAAGCCAAAATGTGCGGCGTCCTGAGAGGTGCGCGCCAATGATATGATCAGCCATGGCGTCGTTATAACCGCAGCTGCAATATATACTGGGTAAATCCGGGCAAAGCGGCTCAGGGCGTAGCCTCTCAGGCCAAAATCTGATTGGCTGTATCGGTGCGCCAGGATAAAGCCCGAGAGAATGAAGAAAATCGACATTCCCACAGCGCCTTGCAATAAAACGGAGCTCAGATGGCCTGGGCCAGTCAATGGCCAGTTCATATGTATGTGAAATACGAAGACATACAAAGCCGCCACGAAACGTATGCTGGTGAGAGGTAGCAGCTCGTCTTTAATCTTTTGCAATTAGGACGCCTTTCCCTTAGCGCACCGCGATCCAGGCAAGCTCTAGCGCATTTTTCCGGTCAGGGCCATGAATTCTGCGAAATGAAGGGGCGTCCACCAGAGAGGATTCATGGACGCCTTTGGCCGCGCCTAAAGCCACCACACTCCGAAGCCGAGCGTTGCAATCGTCAACGGCGCTCCAATTTTGAAATAGGCCCAGAAGCCAAGGTCGACCCCCTGCGCCTTGGCTTTCTGTGCGACGATCAGATTGGCGATGGAGCCGACGAGCGTGAAATTGCCGGCAAGCGTAGAGGCCATGGCGACCACGAGCCAGGCTTTTTTGGGGTCGCTCAAACTTGCTACGAAGGGCTTCAGGACGAGGACGGCGGGAACATTGCTGACGACATTGGACAGGACCGCCGCGATCGTCGCGAGGGTCGCCGGCGCGCCGAGGTCGAGCCGCCCGACAGCGGCGACGAGATCGGGAGTGATGACAACTCTCTCCAGGCCTGCGACGACCACGAAGAGACCTACGAACATGAGCAGCAGGGGCCAGTCTATCTCCCGGTAGACCTTGTCGGATTTGACCTTGCGCGTGAGCAGCAGAAACGCGCCGCCGACGATGGCGACCTTGGCCACGGGCTGACCGGCGAAAAAGAGAGCCATCATCGCCACAGTCACGGCGACGGCTTTCAAAATCAAGGGTCCATGGTAGCGGGTCTGCGGCGGCCTGATTTCCGGCAGCGCGTCTCGCGTCAGAAATTCGCGGCGGTAGGCGAGGGCGATTAGGAGGATCGTCGAAAGCATCCCCACGAGAGCCACTGGCCAGAGGGCGCCGGCGAAGGCGCCATAAGAGATGCCCGAGAAGGAGCCGATCATCATGTTCTGCGGGTTGCCCGTGATCGTCGCCGTGCTCCCGACGTTGGAGGCCATCGGGATGGCCAGCACATAGGGAACGGGGTTGCGTTCGAGCCGCCTGACGAGGTCGAGGACGACCGGCGCCATGACGAGGCAGATCGTGTCATTGACCAGGAAGGCCGAGAACGCCCCGGAGACCATCACGATCGCCGCGAGAAGCAGCAGCGGATGCCTGGCGCGCGCCACCACAAAATCGCTCGTCAGCCGGAAGAAGCCGGAAAGGCGGAGGTTGGCGACCACGATCATCATACCGAGAAGCAGCGTGATCGTATCGAGATCGATGGCTCGATAGGCTTCGTCTAGCGAGAGCACGCCGGCCCCCACCATCACGCTCGCGCCAAGGAGCGCCGCGCCGGCGCGGTCGAGCTGGAAACCAGGCAGCTTGCCGATCGCCACGACGAAATAGGTTGCAGTGAAGGCCAGCACGGCCACAATCGTGTCGCCGTTACGCCAGTCCAGGCGCAGGTCATCCATACCCCTGATCAGGGCCAGGGCGGCCTCCCCGACAAGGAAGAGCGCCGCAGCGGACAGTATCGCGAAGAAAGTCGTCAGCGCAATCGCCAGAAGAGCCGCCATGAAGGCGCCGTGTGGGCGCTCCGGCTCCATGCCGCCGAGCCCGCGCCCTTCATATCCAGCCGGAGCGCCGGTCCCCCGCCCATCGACGCCAATGTCCATTATCTCTGTTCCCATGTTTCTCGCGACATATCGCAGCAATCGGCGCACGGGCCTTGCCGCAGCCCCCATTCACGCGCAATTTTCCCGATGTCTGACTTTGTGTGACATCGCCCCTTGGGCTCGAGATGAGGGCGATGACGGCGATGACGGCTGGATCCTCCTTGCGCCTGTCAAAATATGCCGCGATTTCTTCGGTCAGCGCAGAGAACTGCTCCCATCGGACGATCCAATTTCTTCCTCGCCAGGAAGCGCCGTCGCTTCTCCCAGCGAATCCCGTACGTAAAGCTTTTTGATCAATACGAACAGAGAGACAGTCAATGGCGCTGCAAAAATCGTCCCCGCGAGGCCGAAGAGGGAACTTATTGCAGCGATGCCGAAGAGTATGACGGCAGGCGGAATATAAACCATCTGCCTTTGGATCAGAGGAGTAACGAGGTGGCCCTCTGTCTGGTGAATCAACACATAAGCCGCGATCGTCCAGGCAATGGCGGTTGGGCTTAAAGTCACAGCGACCAGGACAGCCGGGATTGCGGCGACGATAGGACCCAGATACGGAACGAATTCAGTTACCCCCGCGATGACGCCGAGCGCCAGGGGGGAGGGAAGGCCAATGAGCCAAACAGCGAATCCAGAGAGCACGCCAATAATCGCCATTTGAAAAAGCTGGCCCAGAAGCCACAGTCTCAAGCCGTCGGCAAGATGATCGATAGTCTCATTGACTTCTTCCCGAGACTTGAGGGGAAAAAGCATGCTCACGCCGTCACGGTAGAGCGCGGGTTGGGCTGCGAGGTATATCCCTGCGAAAATTGTGACCAGGACTGCTAGAACGAAGGTTGCGCTTATTCGAAAAAGGCCGCCTACCAGCTCGGCAACTGGAACATTAGAGCTCTTGATGTGCGAGATCAGAAATTCTCCGATAGGCGACGCATGCACCTCCTTCTCGATGCTTTGTCTTGCTTGCTCGATACGTTGCAAAATATCTTGCATCTCGGAGGAGACGCTCGCGCCAAACAGATATCCGGCGCCGCCCAATATGCCGAGGATAAGAAGGCCAGACGCAAGCAGAGCCAGTGGTCGCGGCACATGGATGCGTCGAAACGGATAGGTTCCGATGTCGAGCAAAGTCGCGATCAACAGAGCGCCAATGATGATGAGAATGACGTCGAAAAGAGACCAGATGAGTATCGGCGTCAGAGCTAATGCAATAAAGATCGCAGATCTCTTCGCGAAATCCGCGTTCGTCATGCTTCTCGCCCCCTCTTTATGTTCTATTGGGCATCGGCCAGGAAGCGATTTTCCCTGTAGCTGACGCCGAGAATGGGTCCGGCGCGGGATGTGTTCACGAGTGTTGGAGACTGGAACTATTTGACGGGGAGATCGTTCCTTTCCCTCGCAGGACGGGGGAACGGATGGAGCTTGTCGTCACCTGCCTATGGTCCGCGGCTGTCGCTGTTTTGATTCATCGAGCGATAGCCCAGCGCAACCTTTTCGAAGAGGTGCAGCCGGTGGATTCGGATTCAGACCCGCCAACCGCGCGAATCCTCGTAATAGTGCCGGCACGCAATGAATCACTTAACATTTCCGCGTGCATCGAAGGGCTTACTCGTCAGACTTATCCGAGCGGGAAACGTGTGGTTCGGATTGTTGATGATCATTCAAACGATGATACTGCCCAGATTGCGCGCGCCGCAGCTTCGCCACACGCGGGTTTCAGCGTTGTCGCCAGTCCACCGCTCCCCCCACGTTGGGTAGGGAAATGCCATGCCTGCTGGGTTGGTGCGACGCGAGATATTGACGATCCGCCCGAGTGGTTATGCTTTATCGATGCAGATGTCGTGGCGGAGCCCGAGCTTCTTGCCGCCGCCTTGCAGCACGCCGAGGCCCAGTCGGTCGACCTGCTCTCGCTCGCCCCAAAGCAGATATTGGGAACATGGACGGAGCGTCTTGTCCTACCCTGCGGACTCTATTGCCTCTCCTTCTGCCAAGATTTTGAGAGGTTACGAACAGACGAATGCAGAGACACGAGCGTCACGGGGCAATTCTTACTTGTTCGCGCGGAAGCATACTATGCAGTTGGCGGTCACAGGGCTGTTTCCGACGCGATTTGCGAAGACCTGGCGTTGGCGCGACAGTTCAAGCAGCATGGGAGGCGCATTGCGCTTTTCGGCGGGCGCGAACTTCTCTCGAGTCGGATGTACCGCGATTGGTCTTCTATGAAGATCGGCCTGGCGAAAAACTTAGTCGAAACATTCGGGGGGAAGCTGCGCACGACCTGGATTGCATTTGGCGCTGTCGTCCTTGCCTGGGCTGCTATCGCCATACCGCTCCTGGACGCATGGGGATGTGCTCGAGGGGCGCCACTTGCCTGTGGCGCACTCGGTCTTGCGCTTGCCAGTTCGGGAGCCGCCTTCGGACTTCATTTCGCGGGCGCGCGCTTTTTCGCTATTCCGCTTTGGTACGGACTCCTGTTTCCACTTGGATATTCACTCGGCGCTCTGATTGCGGTCGATAGTCTGTTCCGTCATTTCAGGCGTCGGTTTGAATGGAAAGGTCGCGTCTATCCCTAACAGGCGGGAGGTGCAATCTGTGTCTATAAAGGTTCAAGCGTTATCCTATCTCAGAACAATGTTTGCGGACCCGCAGCCGTCACTGCGTTTGGCATTTTGGGATGGGGATCTCTTTGATTTTTCGAGCCAGCCGGAAGTTGTTATCCGAATTACTTCGCCGCGAGTTTTGGGAGCGCTCATGCAGGGAGACTTTGAAAAACTCGGAGATGCTTATGTAAATGGATCGCTTGCAGTGGAGGGACGTCCCCGTGACATTATAAATGTCGGCGTCTGTCTCTGTGAAAAACTGGAAAAATCTCGCGCGGCGGGACTCATGAAATTCATGACGAGATTTGCGTCCCGCCGCATGTCCATGGCGCAGGAAGCGGCCAATGTCAGGCGTCATTATGACGTTTCGAATGAGTTTTACAAACTCTGGCTGGACAAGCGGCTCGTCTATTCATGCGCCTATTATCAGAACGACGACGATGACATCGACTTGGCGCAAGAGCAGAAACTCTCGCATCTTTGTCGGAAGCTGATGCTCAAGCCTGGCGAAAAGCTGTTAGATGTAGGGTGCGGGTGGGGCGCGCTTTTGCAATGGGCGACTGAGCGGCATGGAACGATCGGAACAGGAATCACGTTGAGCGAACGCCAGTTCGAGGAAGCCAAAATAAGACTCGCCCATCTCGACGGGAAGGTCGACCTGGCGATCAAAAATTTCAAGGAATTGGATGAATGTAGCCTGTTCGATAAAGTGGTTTCTGTTGGGATGTACGAGCACGTCGGCGCAGCTGCGCTTCCTACATATTTCAGCAAAATGGCGATGCTGCTCAAGCCGGGTGGAGTTTTCCTGAATCATGGCATAGTCAGCACGGGTGGGCAGCCTGGGCCGAGTGGTGGGGAATTCATCGAGCGATATGTTTTCCCGGGCGGTTCGGTGTCGACGCTTTCAACTCTCGCAAGAGAGATTTCAAGCGCGGGACTCGAAATTCTGGATATTGAAGACCTTCGTCCCCATTATGTTCGGACGCTTCTCGATTGGTCAGAAAGGCTCGAACGGCACAAGGAAAGCGCGATCGAGGCCGCGGGGCCGGAAGTCTACCGGATCTGGCGGGTTTATCTCCCCGGGATGGCTTATGCGTTCGAACGTGGCTGGCTGTCGGTCGCGCAGATTCTGGCTTTGAAGCCAAAAGATGGCAGGCCAGCGCCTCGGCCGTGGACGCGCGCATATCAGTATCTTTACTAGTTGGATTTAGCGCAGGGCAATCGCATCCTGCGGTAATTACGGATGGCGAACATATGTCGGGCATATATCCTGACTGACATGCCGTTGAGGACTGATATCAGGGCCAAGCGGGATGCACATCGGTGGTTTGCCGTTCTGGCCCCTCTGATTGATGCGCTGGACCGTCATTTGCGCCGTCGATTGCAGGTCACTGAATACTCCAGTTCACCGGATTGTTTGTTCCGATTGCAACTCATTGTGAACGATGAGGAGTTTCTGCTGGAGGACGGAACTCTGGTACGCGCCGGCGAGCGGCTCGTTGATCTCCATTTTTGGAATGAGCACGTTCCATTGATTCCCGATGGCCGACCCACTCTCGCCTATGCCAGGCGAATCGAACACTGCCTCGATGTTTCCTTATCCGAACTCGCTCACCATCTGGCATCGCATGATGATCTTTCTGACGTTAAGGCAATCCGCGGCAACATGAGTCTCGGAGCCAGTCGTCGTTCAGAGCAGCTTGCTCGAATGGCTGCGAAATACGGGTTTGAAACGCTGGCGCAAAAGAAGCCGCTGTCCGCAGGGGAGACGCTACACAGGTTTGGGGAGAACATCCTGGTTACGTTCCTGGTAATGAGACGGAATCCAAGTGCGATTAGAGCAGATACATTATGGCGCGATCGCACGCTCGTATATCTATCGAGACAAACACTGGAACGTAAGTTCGGCGCGTAGGTGCAAATCCGGTTGCGGCGCTTGGTGGGCTGTTGGACTGCAGGAGCAGATTCATACGCAGGTAACATGAATGTGGGAGTGGATCAGCCTTCTATCCATGGTGTGCGCATCTGGGGCATGCATTGGCTGCGTGTACCTCGTCATTTCACTCCTTGCGGTAATTGCGTTTCCCACTAAGCCGAGGCCGTACCCAGCGCTCGGGGAACCAGTCAGCATTCTCAAGCCTTTGCATGGTGATGAACCGGGCCTGGCGGAAAGGCTCCTCAGCTATTTCGAGCAAAACTATCACGGCGCTGTACAAATGATTTGCGGTGTCAGAGAAGACACAGATGCAGCCCTAGACCACGTCCGTCGTCTCAGGAAAAAAAAGGGGACGTCAGTAGAGACGGTCGTGAACGCCATGGAGCATGGACCCAACCGCAAAATTTCAAATCTTGTGAACATCGTCGATCAGGCCCGGCATGAGATTCTGATCGTATCGGACAGCGATATAGAGGTCGATATCGATTATCTGTCGAGAGTAACGTCTCATCTGCATGAAAGTAAGATTGGGTGTGTCAGCTGCCTTTATCACGGCGTGGCTTCAGGAGGCGTCTGGTCTGATTTCGAGGCTCTCGCTATAAATAGTCACTTTCTTCCCGACATGATTTTTGCTGTCACCTTTGACCTTGCGAAGCCCTGTTGCGGATCAACAATCGCCATTCGAAGGGGCACATTACAGACGATCGGGGGATTTGAGCGTTACGGAAAGCATTTGGCCGACGATTACGAAGTTGGGAGGTCAATTCGTCTGGCAGGGTATGAGGTCGTCATACCTGGATTCACAGTGAAACATCACTGTTTCGCTAATAGTTTCAGATCGGTTCTCTCAAAAGAGCTGCGAGCGGCGAGGACGGTGAGATGCATTGACCCTGTCGGATATGCTGGAGCCTTTATTACGCATCCCTTCCCTCTCGCCTTGGTCGGGATGATCGCATATGGCCCGAACGCTCTGGCGTTGGCAGCGTGCGCCCTCGGTTTGCGGGCGCTTCTCTGTATAGCAGTTCAACGATCTTTCTCGCTGCCCCGTCAGCGTTACGGTCTGCTCCCCTTTAGCGAGGTCTTCTCCTGCATTGCTTATTGGGCAAGCTTCGGCGCGACTTGGATACACTGGCGTGGGATCGCGTTCAAAGTTACCGCCGAGGGCGAACTGAAGCCGGTGGCGCGTCAGAAAGGCAAGAAGGAAGACCTGAATAGGGGTTGCTTTTGAATGTCAGCGGGTTTGGCGTGCGGGTGCAGCCTTTGACAATAAGGACGGTCGGCAGTGTACCCCGTCTCTTCCTACAACAAACTCGGCGTCCGACAGCTCTACGCGGGGTTCGCCACAGAGGAGGTCGCCGTAGCCTTTCTCCGAAACCAGCTCGTGGAGATAGCCAGAAACGAGTCGCGATATATTGTCGTCAGGGAGGAGGGTGGTTGGGAGCAGAAAATTTATCTCACGCAGCTTCTGCTCGGATGCGTGCAGGCGCAAGATTGGTCGGGCGCGGCGGTTCCGGCAGAGTAGGCAAGACCCCGCACTCTTCGCGCCTGGATTTCTGGTTCAGTCATGGGCTCTCCGCCTGCTCCTGCTGTTCGCTCACCCTGGTGGGAGGCGGATAATCCGCTAGCGGAACTGTCAGACAAACGCTCTGGGCAGGAAGGACTTCTCGCCAGTCCTTGATCAATTGCTTATAGGCCAGTCCGACCGGTCGCGGTTTCCGGTCGAGATCATAGAGGCCAAGCGGATTGACCCGCCCCCTGTCTTCCCGCAAGGCGATGTCCCAGTCAACTTGGTCGGTCAGGGAGTACCATGTAAATCCAACGATGGGCATGCCGCTGTTGCGGACTCTCAAAACATTGGACCACTCTTTCCGTAGCCACCGAACCGCTTCATCGCCCCGCGGGCCTTGGCAGGTGTTCGTCTCTGTATGCATGACAGGCAAACGGTAGCGCTCGTAATATTGGCGCGTGATCTCGTTGTACCCAAAAATTTCGCCGGCGGCGGCGGTGACGCCATGCTCGTCGACGCTGTGTTCGTTCCTTTCATAATAATCGTTCCCCATGATGCAGTGGCTCTTCAGGTGCTCGCTCATAAAGAATTTGTATTCTTCGTCGGTCATCCCGTTGTCGCGCAGAAAACGATACATCTCGGAATTGACGTGGTTTCCGTAATTCAAGTCCAGTGAGAGAAAGCGGCGTTCGTTCAGATATTCCGCGGGTGGAATGGCTTTCGGATTGTCCGCGTGATTATATTCCGAAGACTCGCTCTGGACGAAAATGGCGTCGGGTCTCACGGCGAGAATCGAGTGCATTGCAAGGATGTTCGCCTTGACGATGTTTTTCAGGGACGTAACGAAGCCTTGGTCGCTGCGGAGTTGCTCGTTCCACCAGCCATAGGCGGCTGAGTAGGTCGCGCAAACGTACATCTCGTTTACGGGCGTATAAAGCTGCACCCAGGGGAACCGTTCCGCGAATGCTCTCGCATATGATGCGAAGAGATGCGGGAAATCAGGATTCTGGAAGTTGCCGATCCAGTCGGGAACGCCGAAATGGCACAGATCGGCAATTGGGATGATTTTCCTGGCTTTGAGGTCGCCGAATGTGAGGTCGGAAAACTCCCAGTCGAAACGGCCTGGACCCAGGAATACTTTATAGAGGGGGAGTCCGTATCGAAGGGTTCGCACCGCGAGGTCCTCCTGAACCAGTGCGAAATCCTCCCGCCAGCACTCATAGTGCCTGCTAGCCGCCATCTCATCGATACGTTTTCGGCCGTTTTCTATGGTCGGGCTGCTGTTTTCTATGCCTGTGCTGAACATGAAGCGCGCCATTCGCCGAACTCCGCTGCTGAAGTAGCTCAAAGGGCCGGGTATGAAACGCTTCGGGGGCGCAAAAAGTTGGTGATCGCGGGACTTTCTGTCACAGGCTCCGCCTTGCCGGTTGAGCTGCTGCCCGGTGGGCGACACTTGAGGTGAGCCCCTTGGGCCTTTGCGATCAGCGGCGAAGCGGCGATGATCGGGGGCCCGACCAACAATCCGATCAGGACGACCATGGCTACAGTACAGTTACTCGCCGATTCAGAGCTCTCCCCGGAGGCGAAAGCGGTTTTCGATGACATTCGCGCAACACGAAAGAGCGAATTCGTCAACAATTTCTGGCGTGCGCTGGCCCACGATCCGCAGACGCTCGCTCGGACGTGGGAAAGCCTGAAGTCGATTATGGCGCCTGGCGCGCTCGATCCCAAAGTGAAGGAGATGATCTATATCGCCGTGTCAGTCGCTCATGGGTGCCCATATTGTGTGCATTCCCACACAGCGGGCGCCCGAGCGAAGGGCATGTCGGCCGCGGAATACCACGAGTTGCTCGCCGTTATCGGCATGGCTTCCGAGACAAATCGACTTGTGACGGCGCTTGGCGTGCCGATCGACGAGGCGTTCGAGGTCGGAGAGGCTTCAGCGGAGCCGCAACCTCAACCGTCCTCCCGTTCGTAGTAAGCAAAACTTTAACCGCGTGCACTGCAATATGTTCTTTCCCAGCGGTGGAGCGTGCCCATGTCCAATGAAATGCAAGTTGAGGCCGCCTTGGCCAATCTCGAAGCCGGTCGTTTCTCTTTCCGCACTGTTGACGCCATCAAAAGTCACATCGAGAAAATGGAGCGCGAACTGGCGGTCGTTCGGGAGCTGCATGGCGACGCCATTCGTGAGCTCAAACGGCAGGAATACGCGGTCTGGCGGCTCGAATCTGAGCTGACGAGATCGAACGCCCGCGTCTATGCGCTGATCAGGGCCAATGTGTTGTCGGAGGCGACATGCAGCCAGGCAAGGGCATTGGCGTCCGAGGCGAAGGCATATGGCCAAGCTGGCGTGAGCAAGGCCGCTGAACTTCTCGCCCTGCTGGCGAAAAAGTTTAGCGACCCCGAACTCCGGCGCCATTTGGGCGAACTGGGCGAGGCGGCTTTCGCGCAAGCCGGGATGGGCTTCCGCGTTTTGGAGGGCAAGGCCCGCTCGCGGCTTGCGCAGATCGAGCTTGACCGGGTCCGTAAAGATCTCGAAGAATATCTCGAGGCGGCCAAGGGTCGCGCTGTGTCTTCGGCCCATTGGGCGAGCGCCCAGCTTCGCTCGGCGGGCGCAAAATTGAAGACGCGGTCGCAGGACGCCGCCTGAGATTATCGCCAGGGAGCCGGCGGCTGCGGCAGAAAGTGACGCCGACCGCGGCCGGCCCCTGGCGATTTTCCGGATTGCTCGGTTTCAGGCGACGAGCCAGGGCGCCGGTCGGCGGCGGTTAATCCCTGTAGTCTCTGTCTTCTCGGCCGGAGTTACGGTCGCGATCAAGATCCCGGTCCCGATCCCACGATCGTTCGCCGCGTCCCCACCCATAGTGGTTGCCGCGCTCCCATCCATAATGCCGCCCGCGGTCATGGCGGTAACTCCAGTCCCTGTCTCGACTCCAATCCCGATCCCGGTCCATATCGCGCATGCTGTAATCGCGATCTCGGTCCCGCCAGCCGCCGTGTTCATGCGCCGGCGCTGCGCTCGGAAGCATGAAGACGCCGCCGAGCAGCGCCGCGCAAAGGGAAAGTTTACGAAGCATCGAGGCTCCTCCCTAGCTGATTAAGGCCAGTCCCGCCGCGCGGAACTGCGTCTTGGACCAAATAGGGGCCATGGTGGTTTTGCGAGCTGTGCGGCGCGGCCTTTCTCGGCGCCCGGGGGCGCAGAATCAGCCAGGGTCGGAGAGCCATTCGCGGGTTTGCGGGCTTTGCTCGAGAGCGCCCCACGAGACGCCGGCGGCGAGGCCAGTCAAAACAATCAGGATGATGCGAATGCGGCGAAGAACGGCCATGGCCGCGCCCCTTTTTTTCAGATTGCCTGGTTGATCAGGAGATGGTCTCGCGCAGAGGCGTCGGCAAGCGCCGCCCGCGAGACCGGACCGAGGGCTGCAAGGGGGCAAGCGCTGCAAGGGGGAAAGACGGGCGGCCGCCCATTTCGGGCCGCGGGCCTTGGGCTCAGGGCGCACCGGCGAACTTCATGGCGCCGCGGCGTTGCGCGGGCGGCGCCGCAAGCCGAAAACCACCGGGATATGCGTCTCGACCGGCGGAAAAACTTGATTTCCCGGCGGCCTCGAATAGGAAGGGTTCAATAGCCACCGATAGAAAAGTTGTGAAGATGAGTGATGAGTTCGCGAGCCTGTCCGACCTTGAGATTCTGTCCCTGATCCATCGCGCCAATGAGGAGCTCGAGCGGCGCAGGGAGGCGCACAGGGAAAATCTGCGGGCGGACATCGAGCAGAAACTGAAGAACGCGGGTCTCGACCTTGTCGACCTCTTCCCTGAAATCGACGGCAAGCCGGTGAAGGAGAAGAAGCCCGCCGAGCGGTCGGGAAAGGCTGTCGCCGCCAAATACAGGAACGCCGTCAGCGGCGAGACCTGGTCGGGCCGCGGCGCGCATCCGCCGCAATGGGTGAAGTCGGTCCTGATCGAGCGCGGCTGGACCATCGAGGACTTCAAGGGTTCCGACGAATTTACCGCCTGAGCCGCGCCTGGGGGGCGCGAGGCAGGGCGCCCTCGTCCCTGTCGGCCGCCGCATGCCCAGCGCAGGGCGGCCTCTCCGTCAGTCTTTTTCTCCGTCCTGCGAAGGGCCGATGATCCGTATCGAAAACATCAGCAAACAGAATGGCTCCCAAATTCTCTTCATCGAGGCCTCGGCGACGCTTCTGAAAGGCGAAAAAGCCGGACTCGTCGGTCCCAACGGAGCTGGCAAAACCACTCTCTTCCGCATGATGACGGGGCAGGAGCTTCCCGACGAGGGGCAGGTCTCGGCCGAGCGGGGCTTCACGATCGGCTATTTCAGCCAGGATGTCGGCGAAATGGCGGGCCGCAGCGTCGTGACCGAGGCCATGGACGGCGCCGGACCCGTAAGCGAGGTCGCGGCCGAGCTGAAGGCGCTCGAGGCGGCGATGGCCGATCCCGACCAGGCCGACGACATGGACGAGATCATCGCGCGCTATGGCGAAGTCCAGGCGCGCTTCGAGGAGCTCGACGGCTATGCGTTGGAGGGCCGCGCGCGGGAGGTGCTCGCCGGCCTGAACTTCACGCAGGAGATGATGGACGGCGACGTCGGCGCGCTCTCCGGGGGCTGGAAGATGCGCGTGGCGCTCGCCCGAATCCTGCTGATGCGCCCGGACGCCATGCTGCTCGACGAGCCGAGCAACCATCTCGACATTGAAAGCCTCATCTGGCTCGAGGAATTTCTGAAAGGATACGAGGGCGCGCTGCTCATGACGTCGCACGATCGCGAATTCATGAACCGCATCGTCAACAAGATCGTGGAGATCGACGGCGGCGCGCTCACGACCTATTCGGGAGACTACGAGTTCTACGAGCAGCAACGCGCCCTTGCCAACAAGCAGCAGCAGGCGCAGTTCGAGCGCCAGCAGGCGATGCTGGCCAAGGAGATCAAGTTCATCGAGCGCTTCAAGGCCCGCGCGTCTCATGCGGCGCAGGTTCAGAGCCGCGTGAAGAAACTCGAGAAGATCGAGAAGGTGGAGCCGCCCCGGCGCCGGCAGACGATCCTCTTCGATTTCCCGCCAGCGCCGCGCTCGGGGGAGGACGTGGCCACTCTCAAGAACGTCCACAAGGGCTATGGCGCGCGCCGCATCTACGAGGGCCTCGACTTCGCCGTGCGGCGCCGCGAGCGCTGGTGCGTCATGGGCGTCAATGGCGCTGGCAAATCGACGCTGCTGAGACTGATTGCGGGCGCCGCGCGGCCGGATGCTGGCGACGTGACCATCGGCGCCAGCGTGAAGATGGGCTATTTCGCGCAGCACGCCATGGAGTTGCTCGATGGCGAGCGCACTGTCTTCGAGACGCTCGAGGACGCGTTTCCGCAAGCCGGGCAGGGGTCGCTGCGCACGCTCGCGGGCTGCTTCGGCTTCTCCGGCGACGATTCGGAGAAGAAGTGCCGCGTGCTCTCGGGCGGCGAGAAGGCGCGGCTCGTCATGGCGAAGATGCTCTACGACCCGCCGAATTTCCTTGTCCTCGACGAACCGACGAACCATCTCGATCTTGCGACGAAGGAGATGCTGATCACCGCGCTCGCGGGCTACGAAGGGGCCATGCTCTTCGTCTCGCACGACCGGCGCTTTCTCGCGGCGCTCTCCAACCGCGTTCTCGAGCTGACGCCCGAGGGGCTGCATAAATATGAAGGCGGCTACACCGAATATGTGGCCCGCACGGGACAGGAGGCGCCCGGACTGCATTGACGTCCTCGGGCCTCCTTTCGCTGCGCGCGTCGCCCGGCTGGCGTCAGGCGAAGAGGTCTCCGGCCTTGCCGCCTTCATGCAGCACGAGCCGGGGACGGCGGGCAGGGAGCTTCAACGACGTTTCCCCCGACCCCAGGACGCGCAAGGACTGAATCTGCAAGGGGCCAACCGGCATGCGTCCGAGCCAGTCCGGCTCATTGGCCAGGGCGAACGAGCCCAGCACAAGGGAATGCGTTCTGCCGAAGTGGCGCAGCGGCAGAAGCAAAATCTCCAGATCGAGCCGCGGCCTGTCGCCGGCGCCGTTGCGGGCGCCGATGACGACAGGGCGCGCTTCATCCGTCACGGCGGAGAGCGTCGAGGCAATGGCCGCGCGGTTGCGCTCATCCCAGAGTTCCTGAAAGGACCGTTCCTTCTGCTCGTCGAGCCACAATGCGTTGATGCGCGTGCCGCACATTTTCAATGGAAACCGGCCTGAGCAGTCGATCTGAAGAATGAACACATTGGCGAGCAGACGACGGATCGCGCCGAATTCTATGTCATTGCGCTCCGGCGCGAGACGGGCGCCTTTCAGGCTACGCCAATAATCGTGGAGTTCTTTCGAGACCTGCTGCTTCATATCCTGCTCCTGCCCGAGCAATTCGCCGCTTTTCCCATCCTGCGGATGAAGCTGCGGCGTGGTTATCGAGGACTTACCCCCTGGCCCGAATTGTTAGCGCGGCAGCTCTCACCAGACCTTTAGCCGGACAAGTAAAATTGTCGGCAATGCGCCCTAGGGCGCGCTCGGGCATCGAGAAATGGCCAAGGTATAGATACAACCCATGCGAGAAGTCGCGGGTGAAGAAAGTTAACGCCCTGCAAAAGGCCCGTTTATTGCTCGATGACGCGCTTTTTTGCCTTGCGGCCGGGCGCGGCGGCGACGGCGAACGGCCGTTGGGGTTCGGGCGCCGTCTCGCTCGATTCCTGTCGCCAGAGGCACGCATAGACGCCGTTTCGCGCCAGTAGCTCGGCATGCGTTCCCCGCTCGACGATGCGGCCGGCGTCCATCACGAAAACGCGGTCGCAATCCACCACGGAGTTCAGCCGGTGCGTGACGAGAAGGATGGTGCGACGCCGTTTCAGCCGGTGCAGCGTGCCCACGAGCATCATCTCATTTTGCGGGTCGAGTGCGCTCGTCGGCTCGTCGAGCGCGAGGAACGGGGCTTCGCTCAACAGGGCTCTGGCGATGGCGAGCCTCTGACGCTGGCCGCCGGAAAGATTGGCGCCGCCTTCGCTGAGGATGGCGTCATAGCCCTGGGGCATGGCGTCGATGAACGCCGCCGCGCCCGCGAGCGCCGCGGCGCGTTCGATGTCGCCGCGGCTGGCTGCGGGCCGGCCATAGGCGATGTTTTCGGCGACGCTTGCCGGCAGCATGAGATTTTCCTGCGTCACGAAAGCGAAATGCGCGCGCAGGTCGGCAAGCTTCACGTCGCGGATGTCTTGCCCGTCGAGGCGTAGCGCGCCTCCCAACGGATCGTGGAAACGCAGCATCAGCTTCAGGAGCGAACTCTTGCCCGTGCCGCTCGGTCCGACGAAGGCGGCCATCTCGCCCGGCGCGATGGTCGCGGTGACGTCGTCGAGGACGACGCGGCCCGGCAGATAGCCGAAGGTGACGTGGTCGAGCGTGAGAAGCCGCGGCTTGGGCGGCAGCGGCGCCGCGTCCGGCCTGTCCCGGATCGCCTCCGGCGTGTCCAGCACGAAGAAGACGCGACGCGCGGCCGCTTCGAACGTGCGCACCTTGGAGAAGAACTCGGCGAGCCATTTCAGCGGGTCCCACAGCTTGCGCAGGTAATCCATGAAGATCATCAGCGCGCCGACGGTCATGCCGCCGGCGACGGGCGCAAGAAACTGGTCGCGGTAGACGAGCCAGCCGCCATAGCCGAGGATGATGGCGCTGCCGAGCGACAGGATGAGGTCGCGCGCCAGCGGATAAAGCTGTTCCTGCCAATTGAGCCGCAGCAGCGCCTTCACGCTGCGCGCGACGGCCTGCTCGAAGCGCTCGAATTCGGATGGCTCGCGCCGGAAAGCCTGCGCCAGCGGCACGCGCGTGATCGCTTGCTGGATGTGCGCGGTGAGGTCCGCGTCCACCTGCTTCGACTCAAGCGCACGCTTGTGAATTTTCATGCCGAAGCGCCAGTTGCTCCACAGGATGAGCGGCGCGACCGAGTAGGCCGCGAAAGTGAGCGGCGGGCTGCGCGAGAGAAGTATCGTCGTCATCACGGTCAGCGTGACGGCGGCGACCGAGGTGCCGATGATGATGTCGACGATGCCCCAGGGGCCAAAGGCGTCGGTCGTGAGCCGGTAGATGGAGTCGCCCTGCGGGCGCGTCTGATGGTAGCCGAGATCGAGCCGTTGCAGCTTGCCGAAAAGATCGGCGCGAACCCGCGTCGTTCCCCAGTAGTTGAGATAATAATTGATCATCATTCGGCCCATCCAGGCCGAATAGCCGACGACCTGTAGCGCCAGGCCGATGACGACGAGGCCGAAGAGCTGGCCGATCCTGTCCTTCGGCAGAACGGCCAGAAAGTAGCCGTGCAGCCAGCCGCGTTTCGGGTCTTCGGCGAGCACCGTGTCGACGAGGATCGCGAGCGGCCAGGCTTCCAGCAGGCCGACGCCAACCGAGACGCCGATGAGCGCCACGAGCGTCGCGATCCAGGGCCAATCAGGAGCGAAATAGGCGAAAGCTCTTCTGTACGCCCCGAGCTTGGTCGTCTGGCGCGGCGCGTCGGTGGGGCTCATGGCGCCTTAACGCGCGACATCGGCAAAAGGTCGCGGGCCGCGCCGTCCGCGGCGGCCGTTTTCCCTGTCCGCCCGACAGGAAATGATGAAGGTAGGACATAGCGCCCGGCCCAAGCGGCAAATCGTCGCTCACGCGCCTGCGCTTCCGTCGCTTTCCGACGCCGGCGCGAGGGTCTGCTTTTTCTCCAAGCCTATGTTTTTCTTGAAAGTGTAGATTTGGGTGCCTCTAGGTGTTCGTACGTACTTCCCATGCTCTGCGCGCAAACGATCTAGGGCTGATCGCCTCGATGGTCTGGCGACGGATGACCGGCGTTTCAGAGGCTGGAACGCCGGCGTCCGAGCACCCAGGCGAAAGGCCGCTCGGCACGGACAATGGCGCTGGCCGGCAGGCGGCCCTCGGGGCCCGGAACATGCGCTCGGGCGTTCGTTTCGGCAGGGGCCCGCAAGGTTCCCGAGAACTCCAGCGCGATGTCGAATGGGAGGTTACTATGGCCCGCACACATGGAACGGAAGGCGAGAAGGGCGCGCACAAGCCCAAGGGCACGATGACGGTTCAGGAAGCCGGCCGCATGGGCGGCGAAGTCCGCAAGGAAGAGCTCGGCCCCGAAGGCTACTCGGAAATCGGCAAGATGGGCGGCGAGGTGCGCAAGGAGCAGCTCGGGCACGAAGGCTATTCCGAGATGGGCAAGAAGGGCGGCGAGGCGCGCAAGGAGCAACTCGGTCCCGAAGGCTATTCGGAACTCGGCAAGATGGGCGGCGAGGCGCGCAAGGAGCAGCTTGGCCCGGAAGGTTATTCGGAACTCGGCCACAAGGGCGGCCAGCGCGTGAAGCAGCTCATCGAAGAGGGCAAGCGCGCCGAAGCCGAAGGCGAAGGGATGGAGGAATCCGAAGAGGAGAGGCCCCGCGGCAAACCGCGCCACTGACAGCGGGCGTTCGGCGAAGCGCACTTGGCCACATGCTTGGCGGAACGGAGAGCGACATGGCGCAGCGGCAGACTGAGCAGAGGCCGGGAAAATCCGGCAAGGGACAGATGACTGTCGAGCAGGCCGGCCATCTGGGCGGCGAAAGAGGCGGCAAGAAGGGCGGCGAGCGCGTCAAGGAGCTCATCGAGGAAGGCAAGCGCACGGAAGGCGCGGGCGGCGCCGGGAAGGGCGGCAAGTCGAGGTCACGCCACTGAGCCGCCCGCTCACCCAAGGAGGCGAACATGCCGCAAAAGCACACTGAACCCGAAAAGCCCCCGACACGGCGCGGTCAGATGACCGTCGAAGAGGCGGGACGGCTCGGCGGCCACAAGGGCGGGCAGCGCGTGAAGGAGTTGATCAGGGAGGGCAAGGAGGCCGAGCGCGAGGACGCCGGCGAAGACATCGAGAACACGCAGGACGAAGAAGAGGAGGACGGCGAAGCCTGAACGAGATGGTTTCGCCGTAACGGCGAAAGGAAAAGTCATGCCGCAGAAACAGACAGGGTCGCAGGGCGGAAAATCGGCGCCGAAGGGACCGATGACCGTCAAGGAAGCCGGCAAGATGGGTGGCGAGATCCGAAAGGAAGAACTCGGGCCCGAGGGCTATTCCGAGCTCGGCCACAAGGGCGGCCAGCGCGTGAAGGAGCTCATTGAGGAAGGCAAGAAGGCCGAAGGCTCATCCGGCAAGGGCAAGAAGCACTAAAGCGGAGAAGGCTCATGCCACGAACGACCGAAAACACGGGCGAAGGTCGCGGCAGCGGCCACAAGGGTCCCGCCAAGGGCTTCGCTTTCGGCGTGGCGTCGGTGACACAGGCGCTGCACGGGACGAGCTTCCCGATCTCCAAGGAGGATCTGATCCGCCAGCACGGCAAGGAGGAGGTTCACTGGACGAAGGAAAGCTCCGAGCGTCTGGGCGACATTTTGAGGGATGTCGACAAGGATGAGTTCCTGTCCGTCGCCGACGTCGCTTCGGCCGTCTCCGAATCGCACAGGGAAGGCGAGGACGAGGAAGAATAAATCCCCGTCCGCGCAACGTCGGCCAGAGGGGGGCCGGCGCGTTTTGCAGATTTGTCACACGAGAGCGATACGAAAATTCATGAAGCTTGGCTTTTGGGCGGCTGGGCGGAAGTCTTTTGAGGACAAAACATGCGCAACGCTCTCATCGCTTTTGCGACTCTTGGCGCCTTCGCCTGGGCGGGTCCCGCCACGGCCCGTCACATCGGGGCCGGCGCACACACGCATTGCCGAATGAAGGACGATCGCGCCAAGCACAAGAACGGCCGCCTTGAGGAGAAGAAGGGATGCGCCCATTGGGGCGCGCATCACCATCACGGCATCCATCTCGAGGGCAGCCACTGATCCAACGACGCGGGGGACGCCGCTTCCGCCGCGTCCCCGGCTGATTGCGTCGGCGCCGACGAAGCGTTAAAACTCGCTCCTTCCCACCGCCAAGCGACTTACGCCGATCCGTGTCGGCGATTGAGCGCGACAGGAGCGATACATGGTTGCGGTTACATTCCCCGACGGGGCGTCCCGTCAGTTCGATCCCGGCGTCACGGGCTTCGACATCGCCAAGAGCATTTCCCCGTCCCTCGCCAAGCGCACGGTCGCCATGACGCTCGACGGCGAACTCGTCGATCTGATGAAGCCCGTCCGCACGGACGCGAGAATCGAATTCGTCTCGCGCGACGATCCGCGCGCGCTGGAGCTCATCCGCCACGACGCCGCCCATGTGCTGGCCGAGGCCGTGCAGGAGCTTTATCCCGGCACGCAGGTGACGATCGGCCCGGTGATCGAGAACGGCTTCTATTATGATTTCCATCGCGCCGAGCCCTTCACGCCGGAGGACCTCCCGGCGATCGAGAAGAAGATGCGCGAGATCATCGCACGCGACGCGCCGATCGTCCGCGAGGAATGGGACCGCGATCACGCCAAGACATGGTTCGTCGCCAAGGGCGAAACCTTCAAGGGCGAACTGATCGACAGCATCAAGTCGGACGAGCCGCTGAGCGTCTACAAGCAGGGCCACTGGCTCGATCTCTGTCGCGGACCGCATCTGCCGTCGGTCGGCAAGATCGGCAACGCCTTCAAGCTGATGAAGGTCGCGGGCGCCTATTGGCGCGGCGACTCGACCAAGCCCATGCTCTCCCGCATCTACGGCACGGCCTGGACGACACAGGAAGAGCTCGACGCCTATCTCCATCGTCTGGAGGAAGCCGAGCGCCGCGACCATCGGCGCCTTGGGCGTGAGATGGATCTCTTCCATTTCCAGGAAGAAGGGCCGGGCGCGATCTTCTGGCACCCGAAAGGCTGGACGCTGTTCCAGACGCTCGTCTCCTACATGCGGCGCAAGCAGAAGGCCGCGGGCTATACGGAGGTGAACACGCCGCAGGTGCTGGACCGCGCCCTGTGGGAAACCTCGGGCCATTGGCAGACCTATCGCGAGAACATGTTCGTCACCAAGACGGAGGACGAGCGCGTCTTCGCGATCAAGCCGATGAACTGCCCCGGACATGTGCAGATCTTCAAGAACGGGCTGAAGTCCTATCGCGACCTGCCCGTTAAGATCGCCGAGTTCGGCATCGTGCATCGCTACGAGCCTTCGGGTGCGTTGCACGGCATGATGCGCGTGCGCGCCTTCACCCAGGACGACGCGCACATCTTCTGTTCGGAAGACCAGATCATGGACGAGGCGCTGAAGATCAACGACCTCATCCTGACGATCTACAGGGACTTCGGATTCGAGGATGTCGTCGTGAAGCTCTCGACGCGCCCCGAGAAGCGCGTCGGCTCGGACGAAGCCTGGGACAAGGCGGAAGCCGCCCTCGGGCGCGTTCTGGAGGAACTCGCGCGGCGCGGGCTCAAGACCAGCGTGCAGGAAGGCGAGGGCGCCTTCTACGGGCCGAAGCTCGAATACACATTGCGCGACGCCATCGGCCGCGAGTGGCAGTGCGGCACGACCCAGGTCGACTTCAACCTGCCGGTCCGTTTCGGCGCGTTCTACATCGGCGCGGACAGCGAGAAGAAGACGCCGGTGATGATCCACCGCGCCATGTTCGGCTCGCTGGAACGCTTTACGGGCATATTGATCGAGCATTTCGCCGGCCATCTGCCGCTGTGGCTGTCGCCCCTCCAGATCGTCGTCTGCACGATCACGCAGGAGGCCGACGACTACGCCTATGAGGTGGCGGCCGCCGCGCGCAAGCTCGGGATGAATGTCGACGTGGACGCGCGCAACGAGAAGATCACCTACAAGGTGCGCGAACACTCGCACGCCAAGGTCCCGGTGCTTCTCGTCGCGGGCAAGAAGGAGGCGGCCGAGCGCACGATTTCCATGCGCCGCCTCGGCTCGCAGCAGCAGACCCAGCTCGGCATCGACGAGGCGCTGACACTTCTCGCGCAAGAGGCCACGCCGCCCGACGTCAGGGGGTGAGTTCAAAACCCCCGCGACCGCGAGCCCTCTCCCGCCATGCGGGGGAGGGATGGGGAGAGGGCGGGGCGCGTTCTCGCTGAGCCGCCCGTCTTCCTCCCCCAGAAAAAGGCGCCGGCCAGCAGGCCGAGCGCCGCAAGCAATCCGCCACCACGCAAATAAGCCGGGTCGACGGCGATCAGGCTATCTTTCGCCCGCCATGTGAAGCGACCGCGCGCGCCATGGTCCCTGTCGTCGGGCGCGATGAGCTCGTCGGGATCGCCGGGACGCACCGGGTCGATGGAAATCTGCTTTTCATAGGCGTTGCGCGCGAGATAGCGATCGAGAAAGCCGGGCGCGATCATTTGTCCGATGATGGATTGGACCGTCGGCGCCCCGAGCCAGAGTTCGCGCGGCGCGCGCCGCGCCTCGACGGCGCCGACGACCGCCTCGGCCACCGCCTCAGGCTCATAGACGGAGCCGATCGGCTGGTGACGATGCGAGAAATGCATGTGCGACCAGTCGAATTGCGGCGTGTTGACGCCCGGCAGCTGAACCATGGTGAGGCGAATGCCGCTCCTGTCGTGCAGGAGTTCGGCACGCAGCGAATCCGTAAAGCCCCGGATGGCGAACTTCGCCGCGCAATAGGCCGATTGCAGCGGAATCGCGCGATAGGAAAGCGCCGAACCGATCTGGATGATATGGCCCTCGTCGCGCCCGCGCATGTGACGCAGAGCCGCGAGCGCGCCATGCACCGCGCCGAGATAGGTCACTTCGGTCACCCGTCGGAATTCCTGCGGCGTGATCGTGTCCACAGGTCCGACGACCGTCTCCATGGCGTCGTTCACCCACACATGAATGCGTCCCCAGCGGGCGACGACGGCGTCGGCAGCCGCGAAAACGTCGTCGGGATTGGAGACGTCGGCGACAAGCTCGAAGGCTTCGCCGCCTGCCGCCGCGACGTCCTTCGCCGCTCCGTCGAGGCCCTCGGGACTCCGCGCGAGCAAGGCGACGCGACAGCCGCGCCGGGCGAAAGCGACGGCGACGGCGCGTCCGACGCCGGCGGAGGCGCCGGTGACGACGACGACTGGTTCGCCATGTTGTGCGAGGGAAGCCGGCATCCGCGCCCTCTTCGTTTGCGGGAGACAGAGTCAGCCCGCCTTTTAATTCGAGAAGCGGCAGGCGGCGGGCAACCGGAGCCGGTCGATTTTAATGGGGCTGGGCCTGTTCCGTTGCCTGCGCGGGCGCGGGGCATGGCGCTTGCCTGTGGCCATAGGGCGCGAGCGGCACGGTGAGACAGACGCTTTGCGCGGGCAGCACCTCGCGCCAGTCCTTGATGAGCTGCTTGTAGGCGAGGCCGACGGCGCGCGGTTTGCGGTCGAGATCGTAAAGACCGAGCGGGCACACCTTGCCGCGCGCCTCCCGAAGCGCAACGTCCCAGTCGATCTGATCCGTGAGCGAATACCAGGTGAAGCCGACGATGGGCATGCCGCTGTTTCTGACGCGCAGCACATTCGCCCATTCCTTGCGTAGCCAGCGCACCGCCTCGTCGCCGCGCGGACCCTCGGCCGTATTCGTCTCCGTATGCATCACCGGCAGGCGGTAGCGTTCGTAATATTGGCGGGTGATTTCGTTGTAGCCGAAAATCTCGCCGGACGACGTCGTCTTTCCATCCGCCGAGACATTGTGCTCATTGGCGCCGTAGTAATCATTGCCCATGATGCAATGGCTCTTGAGATGCCGCTGCATGAAGAACTTGTATTCCTCGAGCTTCATGCCGTTGTCCATCAGGAACCGGAACATCTCGGAATTGACCGGACGGCCATAGTTGAGATCGAGCGAGAGGAATCGCCGCTCGTTGAGCGTCTCCGACGGACCGATCGCAGCGGGGTTTTCGGCGTGGAAATATTCCGTCGATTCGCTTTGAACGAAGATGGCGTCGGGCCGCGCGGCGAGGATCGTGTGCATCGCCTGTACATTGGCCTTCACGATGTGTTTGAGCGCCGTGACGAAGCCCCGGTCGGTCGTCATCTGCTCGTTCCACCAGCCATAGGCGGCGGAGAAGGTCGCGCAAACGAACATCTCGTTGATCGGCGTATAGAGCTGCACCGCGGGAAAGCGTTTGGCGAAGGCGTGCGCGTAGCGCGCGAAGAGACGCGGGAAGTCGGGGTTCTGGAAATTGCCGATGAAGTCCGGGACGCCGAAATGGCAAAGGTCCGCGATCGGAATGATTCCCCGCCGCTCGAGATCGCCGAAGGTCAGATCGGCGAATTCCCAGTCATAACGGTCGGGACCGAGCCAGGTGAGGCACAGCGGCAGGCCGTAGCGCAGCGTTCTGACGCCGAGGTCCTGCACCAGCTCGAAGTCCTCGCGCCAGCGCCGGTAATGCCCGCAAAGCTCCATCTCGTCGATTCGCTTTCGGCCGTGCTGGATCGTCGGACAGCTGTTCTCTATCCCCGTGCTGAACATGAAATGGGCCATCGCAGGCTCCTCGCTCCGCCGCTCACGCGGATAGCTAAGGGGCTGCGCGCTCATGAACAGGCGGCGTCGCGGCGCAGGGGGTGAATGCAGAAAGCCCCGCCGCCAGACTGGCGACGGGGCGAGCTGCAACCGTTATGTGCGGAAGACGAGACTCAGGCGGTCGCGCCGGCCTGCTTCTTCTCGATCTCGCGCTTGAGCGCGCGAGCGCCCTGCGACAGCTCATCGACGCGGGCCTTGGCCAGGAAGGCGTCGAGGCCGCCGCGATGCTCGACCGACCGCAGCGCGGCGGCCGAGATGCGCAGACGCACCGAGCGGGCCAGAGCCTCAGAGGCCAGCGTCACATTGACGAGGTTGGGCAGGAAACGCGTGCGCGTCTTGCGATTGGAGTGGCTGACGAGATTGCCCGTCTGCACGCCCTTGCCAGTCAGCTCGCAACGCCGGGACATGGAACTTCCTTTCAAACCAGTGTAGCGCTTCCAAACGCCGGGAGAGCATAATGCCCGCACGTCGCCGGCGGATGGGTGGAAACGACAAGAAAAGGCCCGCCGTCCTGCGCCGAGCCCTGTTCGCGAGCCTTATAAGAGCAAAGCGCCGCGAGCGTCAACCGGGCGGAAAGGCCGAACTGACGCGAGCCGGGGGTAAAGCGGGGCTGCGGCGCGATGGCCTCTGGACATTGGCGGCGTTCTGGGCTCTAAGCCTCATCGTCGCTCCGGGCGGGTCCAGGCGCGCCCGCGTCGTTCAGTCGCCCGGAATCATCGAAAATCGACAGAGCCGAAGCCTGTCCTCCCGCCACGCTCCCACATTGCCCGGGGCGCTGCGCCGAAATGACAAAGGTTGGGGAAATTCCTATGGCCAAAGCAATTCTCCATATGCTGAGCACGTTGAAGCATATGAGCCCCTTCGACGTGAACATGGCCCTGGACGCCGGCTACGACGCCGCGATTCCCTATACAAATGTGACGCTCGACGAGGTCACCGCGCTGGTGCAGGACGCCATGTTCTCCCGCGCGCCCTCCGCCGCCCTCAAGACCGGCATCTTCTTTGCGGGCCGCGACGCGGTGCTCGCCCTCGACATGCTCGAGGCGGCCAAGAAGGCGCTGCTGAAGCCCTTCGAAGTGTCGCTCTTTGCCGACCCCTATGGCTCCTTCACCACCGCCGGCGCGATGGTCGCCTGCACCGAGAAGGTGCTGCGCGAGAAGAAGAACCGCGAGCTGAAGGGAGCCCGGATCGTCATTTACGGCGCGACCGGCGTCGTGGGCTATTCCTCTGCGGTCATCGCGGCGCTGGAAGGCGCCGAGGTGACGATCGTCGGCTACAGCGGCCTCGACCGCGTCGCCAAGCAGGCCGACGAAATGAACAAGCGTTTCAACATCAAGGTGACGCCGGCGGACGGCAGCAGCCACGAAATGGTGCGCGAGTTGCTGATGAAGCATGAGATCGCGCTCTGCGCCGCCCGCGCGGGCGTGCAGGTGCTTTCAAAGGATGACCTCTCGGCGGCCAAGGACCTGCTGATCGCCGCCGACGTGAACGCCGTGCCGCCGCTCGGCGTCGAGGGCTGTGGCCTGCACGACAATGGCGTCGTCGTCTCCGCGCATGGCGCGCTGGGCATTGGCGCGCTCGCGATCGGCAATGTGAAATACGGCACGGAGTCCGGCCTCTTCAAACAGATGGTCACTTCGGACAAGCCGCTCTGCCTCGATTTCCGCCACGCCTTCGCGTTGGCGCGTCAGCTCGTCTGATTCTCGCGTGCCGTCGGCCAAGCTTGGCGCCGGCGCACGAAACTGGTTGAGTGCGCGCCGCGGGAGAGACTGCGGCGCTTCTCAAGGCCGGCGCCTCACGCGCACGGTTTCTTCCAAAAACGCCCGCCCTGCGGCGGGGTTGTCAGGTTTCTCTGAAAGGAAACGCACATGGCTTTGATCAACAAGATGCTGGTCGGCGAGTCGCTCGTCGGCGAGGGCAACGAAGTCGCTCACATCGACCTCATCATGGGTCCGCGCGGCTCGGCCGCCGAGCTGGCTTTCGCCAATGCGCTCGTCAACAACAAGGACGGCTTCACGACGCTGCTCGCGGTCGTTGCGCCGAACCTGCTCTGCAAGCCGAACACGATCCTCTTCAACAAGGTCACCATCAAGGGCGCCAAGCAGGCCGTCCAGATGTTCGGCCCGGCCCAGCACGGCGTCGCCAAGGCCGTTGCGGATTCGGTCGCCGAGGGCGTGATCCCGGTTTCGGAAGCCGACGACCTGTTCATCTCGGTCGGCGTGTTCATCCACTGGGACGCCAGCGACGACAAGAAGATCCAGGACTACAACTATCAGGCCACGAAGGAAGCCATCGCTCGCGCCGTTCGCGGCGAGCCGAAGGCCTCCGAAGTCGTCGCCAAGCGCAACGAAGCCAAGCACCCCTTCGCTCCGAACTGATTTCGGGCCAAGGGTTGAGCAGGCCTCGATTCGAAGGGGAGCCCTTGCGGCTCCCCTTTTTGTTTTGTCGCGCTCAATGGCATAGATCGACGCATGACTGCGATCATCGGATGGGACATTGGCGGCGCCCATGTAAAAGCGGCGCGGGCGGAAAACGGGCGGCTGGTCGCCATCACGCAGCGCGCCTGCGCGCCGCATCTCGGCCTTGCGCATCTGGAAGCGCCGATACGTGAGACGCTCGCGAGCCTGGGCCCGGCGGCGCAGCACCGTATCACCATGACGGCGGAGCTTTCCGACGCCTTCGAAGATCGAACGCATGGGGTCGTCTCGGTCGCCGCCATCGCCGCACATGAAATAGGCGGCGATATACTCTTCTACGCTGGCGCCCTTGGATTGGTGCCGCGAGCCCGCGTCGCGGACGCGGCCAGATCCATCGCTTCCGCCAATTGGCGGGCAAGCGCCGAACTCGTAGCGCGGCAGTGCGGCGAGGCGCTGTTCATCGACATCGGCTCGACGACCACGGACCTCGTTCCGATTCACAACGGCCGCGTCAGCGCGTTGGGCGACTCCGACGCCGAGCGGCTTTGTCATGGCGAATTGGCCTATGCGGGCTTTTCGCGAGGCGCGCCGCAAGCCTATGTGAAGCACGCTCCCGTCGACGGGTGTTGGACGCCGCTCGTAAACGAGGCCTTCGCCTCCATGGCGGACGTGCGGCGGGTTCTCGGCGATCTGCCCGAAGGGGAGAGCGACGCGGACATGTCGCCGACCGCCGACGGGCGGCCGAAGACCATTGCCGCGTCGCGCGCGCGACTCGCCCGTCTCGTCGGCCGCGATGGGCTCGATCTGTCGTCGGCGCAGATCGAGGCCCTGGCCGACTATTTCGCGCGAGCGCAATTACGCGCGATCGAAGATCAGATCGCCCTACAGGCGTCGCAGGGCGCTGTTTTTGCGGGAGCGCCCTTTGTCGGCGCGGGGATTGGCCGCGCCCTCGTTGCGCGGCTCGCAAATCTGCAAAATCGCGCATATCTCGATTTCGCTGACTTCCTCGAGGCGCCGAATGCCTTGGCGGCGGCGAGCGGCAATTGCGCCGCGGCTGCGTCGCTCGCTCTCTTGCCGCCTGAACGGATCATTAAAGGCTAAGCCATAGGTTTCTCCGCGGATTCGTGGAGGAACGGTTGAAAAATTGGCATGTCGTCGCGAGCGCCGTCTGTTTCACCTCGGCAAGTTCTGTGCTGCTCGCATCGAGCTTCTCGCTTTTGCCGGCGCTTCTCGTTCTCGGAGGCGTCGCCGCCGTAAATATTCTCTTCGCCGGCGGCAATTTCGGGGCCGCGCTGCAACGGCCGGTGGAGTGGCGTTGGCTGGCGACCTGCGCGGCCGTCGCGCTCTTGCTGACGCTGCTGGGCGGCGAGGGGCATCTGTTCTTCTCGAAAGATGATTGGCTCGGGCGCGACGCCGTGCTCGCCGACCTCGTCGGCCGTTCCATGCCTGTCCTCTATCATCACGAAGGCGGCGATTTCATACTCCGCGCGCCGCTCGGCATGTATCTCTTTCCAGCCGCAATCGGCAGGATCGCGGGCCTTCCGGCCGCGCATCTCGCGATGGCGGCGCAGACCACGGGCCTGCTCTCGACTTTCTTTTACGCCGTCACGCTCGTCTGGCCGCGCGGCCGGCTGGCCTTCATCTTTTTGTTTGTCTGTTTCAGCGGGCTCGACAGCATTCCCGTTCTCTTGAAAACCGGGGCTGCGTCGCTCTTGCGTGTCCCCGCCTTCTGGGTCGACATCGGCTATTTTCCGCCCAATCTCGCGCAGTTTTTTTGGGCGCCGCCCCATGCGTTGCCAGGCTGGTGGTTTGCGGCGCTCGCCGGACTCTATGTCCGCCGGGAGATCGACCTCGCCGCTCTCGCGGCGGCGAGCTTGCCGCTTTTGTTGTGGTCGCCGCTCGCCCTTATGGGCGGCGTCCTGATCTTTATCCCCCTTGCGCTGCTCTCGCCTCGCGAGATCGCGCGGCCGCGAGTCGCGCTCGCCTGTATGTGCGCGGCCGGGTTTCTACCGGTCCTCGCCTATCTTCGGGCCGGCGCAGAGGATGTGCCGCATCGCCTCCAGGTCTTCGATGAAGGATTTCTGGATCAATATCTTCTGCTCGTGATTTTCGGCCTGACGCAGATCGCGGTCGTCTTCTTGTTCTGGAAAAGGATCGGAGCCTGGTTTCGGCCGGTCCTTGCGATCTCGGTCATTCTCCTGTTGCTGATTCCGCTCTTCAGCATGGGCTATATGAATGACGTCACGCAGCGGGTTTCGATCGCGCCGCGGGCGCTCCTGGCCTTCGGCTACAATGCGCTGCTGATTGAATGTTTCTTGTCGCGGGCTTGGCTGGCGTTGGCCTCGGGCGCGCTCGTTGTCCTGATCAGCGCCATATCGCCCGCGCTCGAACTCTACGACACGCTGACGACGCCTCGATTCTCCATCAGCGACTGCAACTTGCTGACCGTTTACCGCAAGCATAACCACGATCGCTATTTGCCGACATATATCGCCGCCGTGGAGTCCTTCCCGTCCTGGCTTTTCCCTGCCGGTCCACAAAAAGCGGCTCTCGAAGTCGAAACGCGTCTGTGCTGGCCCGATCGGATATATGGGGAGAAGCTTTTCAACTGGCTCAAACCCGAGAATCGCATCTGGCTTCGCGCCCCCTCTCCACAGGAGCTGGCGGAGCCGTAGTGTGAAACGTCAGCCCGCCTCTTTATCGAGATGAGATTCGATCTTCTTCATCACCACGTCCCATGCTTCGCGCTCTGCGTCGCCGGCGGTCTTCTCGATTGCGATCTGGAGATAGGCGAGCTCGCTTTCGATCTTCTCGCGGGACAGGCGCCCAAGCCGCGTCGCGAGAATGGCCGCCTCCAGCACGGCGGCGCGGGCGCGGTTCATGCCGAGAAACGGCCGGTGCGATTCCGTGTGTCTCACGCGGCAGAAGAAGCGCGGGCGAGTCTCGTCCTCCTCGACGCGGATGATTTCCAGCTCCGCATGGGCGAGGGCGCCGGAGAGGCGGGGCGCAGGCCAGCCTTCGATGTCGGTGAGCGGGAAGCTGCGCACGCCCGTCACCAGGCCCGCGAAGACGCGCGCATCATCCGTAAAGCTCGCCGTGAATTTCTTGCCATGTTCGAGATTGAACAGGGTGGTCGAGGGCCGGAAGGGGGCGGCGATCCAATGCGCGCCCTCCTCGATGAGGCCGAGCGGCGCCACATGCGGGCGCCCGTCCGGGGACAGCGTCGTGACGACGCACTCATGAATCAGAGGCATTTCCTTTTCCCTCGCCCGCCTTGCGCATGGTGTGCCCCGCTTCCTTGAAGCGGGTCGCTTCTTCCTCGTCGATGTCCATGGCGACGCCAAAGCCGAGCGGTTCGTCCTGGCGGTAACGCTTGCCGAGCTTGAAGGCGAGCTCGGCCTTCATCAGCTCCGCGCCGAGATAGAAGGCGTGCGCGCCGTCCTGCTCGACATTGAGATGCGGAAAGAGAGCCATCGCGTCCTTTTCCACCGCGTGGAAGTGCTTGGCGAAAATGTGCACGCCGTCCTGCGTCGTCTCGATGCGGAAATTGGCGTCGCGCAATTCGCGGGCGAGCTCGGCGATTTCCGCCGGGGTCGCGGCATAGGGTCGCTTGTCGTGCACCTGCAACAGCGCGTCGCTATAGCCCTTCGGCAGCGCGCGGTCGGCGCGCGCGGCGTACATCAGACGTCGCGCGGCGTCGTGCTCCTGAAGCGTGCGCCGGGTGTGCGGGCTGACCTGCACGGTGAGCAGATGGCGGATATGAAGCTCCGAACATATCCCGAGCATCGCCGCCGTTATGCCGGCTGTGTCCGCGTCCGTGAGTTCGGTGAGATTGCCCGTGCCCATCATGATCTCGGCCTCGGGCTCCCGCGCGCGCAGCTCCACGTAACGCGCAACGGAGGCCGCGAATCCAAAGTGGATGGGGTCGAGAATGGGATCGAGAATGAAGTCGATTCCCCGCGCGCGGGCGATGCTGGCGGCGCGCTGGAGGGAGTCGAGATCGCCATGCGGGCGGGGCACCAGCACCGGAACGAGGGCCGAATTGTCGGGCAATATCGCAAGCGTATCTTCGTCGAGGCTCAGGAGATGATCGGCGCCGGCCGCGACCGCGCGTTTCAATTCCTCGACATTGGCCGAATCGACCGAAACCTTCAGCCCCTCCGCCTTCAGCGCGGCGATCGTTTCTTCCATGTGCTCGAAGGGCGTGTCGGGCAGGCAGCCCAAATCGATCACATCGGCGCCGGCGCGGGTCAGTTCGCGCGCCTTGTCCAGAACCGCCGCCACGCTCATCTTCGAGGCGTCGACGATCTCGGCGAAAATGCGCATGTCGTAGCGGGAGAGATCGGGCGCGACGCCGCCGCGTCCGAGATAGGCCGGAAGGTCGGCGATCTCCTCCGGTCCGCGCTCGAAGCGCACGCCGAATTCATCGCTGAGCGTTTCGAGATCGGCGCGGCAGCGGCCCGGCAGAATGACGCGGTCGGCTTCAACCGGGCGGGGCAGGCGGCGCAGGATGATGTCCTGCGTCATCAGCGCCGCGACCTTCACGCCAATGTCGAAGATGCGCCAGTCGCGCGCCGCCTCGCCGAAGCTCGCCACCATCCGCTCCAGCCGCGGATAGGCGAGATGTCCGGTGAGGAATAGAAGGCGCTCGCTCATGCTCGGGCTTTCGTGAAAGGGCCGGATGACGTGACTTAAGTGTCGGCCCGTGGCCGGCCCACCCCTCTAGGGGACGGCGGAAAGCTTAGTCAAATGTGACAGGCGCATCGGGCGCCCGGCTCAGACGTGCTCCGCCAGTTCGCGCTTGCGCCGCTCCACGGCCTCCTGAAGGGCCGCGAGGCTCTCGACCACCTGCGTGGCCTCGAAGGATTTGAGCTTGTCGGTGTTTTCGAGGTCGATCCGACGGGGATAGACCATCACCATGCCTTTTGGCGCGCGCGTTTCGAGTTCGGGGGCGGTGTCGCAGGCGAAAACGATGGTCGGCACGCGGCATTTGCCGGCCTGGGCGAAGACATTGGTCGCCAGATTGTCGGAAATGCCGACGACGGCCTTGGCGACCGTGTTCGATGTCGCCGGCGCCACCACCAGCGTGTGATAGACGTTGTAGTAGAAGCCGCCGACCGGCGCCGCGCTCGCGGTCGTGTCCTTGAAGATGCGGATCGTGTCGGGGAGATCGAGGTCGTGCTTGTACATCCGCACGACTTCGGCCGCCGCCTTGCTGACGAAGAGGTCGCAATGGTCGAGCGAGCGGATCATCTCTAGACATTCGGTAAAGAAATGCCCGGAGCCCGTGAGCGCCCATCCCCAGCGCGGCGTGACGACGTTCTTCTTGCTCATGAAACGATCTTCTTATGTTGAGACGTGCGCGCCGGGCAGAGCGCCGCCGGCCAGGAGCTCGCCCGCAGAGGCGAGCGCGCCGGGACCGGCGACGACGACGGGCGTTCCGTCGACATAGGCTGGAAAGGCAGGATCGACAACGCCGGCCGAGACGAGGCTCGCCATGGCGGAATCCGGGAGAACATCGACGCTCTTGACCATCAGCAGCGATTGCGCGCCGCAGCGGCGCGCGAGCCAGGCCGCGAGGCTGTCGGAGGTCACGTCCCAGCCCGGCGCGATTTCCGCCGCCGCCGAAACCATGGCCGAAGCGCGCCACAGCGCCGGCCGGCCCCGCGCGTGAAGGGCGTCGATCTCGTCGGGGCGCGCGGCGAGATCGAGGCCGTGGAGCTGCGCCAGCGCCAGCGCATATTGCTCCATGGCGAGCACGGCCATGGCGTGCGCCGTATCATCGTCGAAGCCGAGCCGGGGCTGCGCGGCGCGCACGGCGTCGGCGAAGGGGCCGCCGCCCGCGACGAGAGTGAGGCGATGCGGCCATCGGCGCAGCGCCGCGATCCAGCGTGCGAGATCGGGCGAAGCGTGGAGACTGCCGCCGATCTTGGCGACGAGCAGGGGGCGCGCCCCGGCGGGCGCCTCCCGCGTCATCCTCAATTCCCCTTTATGCGAAGCGCGTCGGGGTGGCGCTCGCGGCGGATTTTGACGCCGACCGCGCCCGGCGCCACGTCGAGCTTCTCGACCTGCACCGTGACGCAGCGCACCCGTTCGTGCAGCAGCACGCTTTCCGCCAACCGCTCGGCGATCGTCTCGACCATGGCGATATGCCCGCCCGAGAGGATCACTTTGATCGCGTCCATGATGACGTCGTAGGAAAAGACCGAGCGCATGTCGTCGGTTACGTCGGCGCGCGCCACCTCGGCGTCGACGTTGAAGCGGACGCGCTGGGTGTGGCCATATTCATGCGCATAGGCGCCGACCTCCACCGGCACGACGTAATCGTGGAGAAAGACGCAGTCCGTTTCATTGAGGCCCGGCGGCTCGATATAGCCGCGCGCGATCAGCGCCCATTCGGCGGCGAGCGTGTCGATCTGCTCGCGGCGCGTGGGAATGAGGTCGCGAATGAGCGCCGTGGCGTCGGCGTCGATCCCGGCGCGGCGGTCGCCATGGGCGCAGAGCGCGCCGCGAAAGCCCAGCACTTCGGGGCCAGTGACGAGAAGGCGCGGCACGTCCGGCGGCTCCAGCGCGCCGGCGAGGCCGGCGGCGAGGCCGAGTTCGCGGCAGCGCGCCGTGAAGTCCGAGAGCGCGCCGACCGGCATCATGTCGATGAGCCGCCCCTTGCCCTTGTGCGCCGTGTCGAGCATGGCGCCGTGGAAGCCGGCCGCCGCCAGCGCGGGCAGAACCTCGAAATCCGGCCCGAGATCGGCAAAGAGGACCGCGACGATCCGAAGCCGCTGCGCGAGCGGCGCGAGGGCGGCGACAATCTCGCCGGCGTCGGGCGTGAGCGGCAGGGCGAATTTCACGAATTCGACGCCGGTTGCGGCCGCCTCCTCGAAGGCGCGGCGGGCGTGAGCTACGTCATGCGGCAGATCGACCACCGCGCTCACCGGTCGGCGGCCGCCGACGACGGCGACAATGTCGGCGACCTGCGCCAGCGGCAGCGCGCCCAACGCGCCGCGCGCGGGGTCCTTGCAGTCGATGATGTCGGCGCCATGGGCGAGGGCGACCTCCGCTTCCTCGCGCGACAGAACGCTGGCCAACATCAGGGTCATCTATCCGGGCTCCGGGAACAAGGCTTCGCCTGCGGGAGGAAGGGAGCGCGCCCCGCGGGACGCGCTCCCCACTTATACCGTCTCGCCGCTTCTGTGAATTCTGAGGGCGCGCTATTCGATCTGCGAGCCATTGGCCGCGAGCACCGCCGCCGCGAGATAGAGCGAGCCGGCAATCAGCACGCGCGGCGGCTGCTCGAAGGGGCGCGACGCCAGAATCCGCAGCGCCTCCTCGACATTGTTTGCCGCTGCGGCCGAGGGTATGCCCTCGGCTCTCGCCAGCGCCGCGACTTCCTCCGGCGGCCAGCTCTTGTGTTCGCCTTCGACCGGCACGGCCACGACGTCGCGCGCCAGCCCGGCGAAATGGCGCAGCAGGGCGCGCACGTCCTTCGTCGTCTGGGCGCCGCAGATCAGCGCCAGCGGGCGCGGCGCGCGGTCGTGGAATTCGGCCATGGCCTCGGCCAGCACGCGGCCGCCGTCCTCATTGTGGCCGCCGTCGAGCCAGACCTCCGCGCCCGCGGGCGCGAGATCGACGATGCGCCCGCGCAGCAACCTTTGCAGGCGGGCGGGCCATTCCGCCCGCGCAAGCCCCTGCTCCATGGCCTTTGCGGGGAAATCCGGCGCAACCGCCCGAAGCGCGGCGATGGCGCCGGCGGCGTTGAAATGCTGGTGTCGCCCCGCAAGGCGCGGCAGCGGCAAGTCGAGAAGGCCGCGCTCATCCTCGAAGACGAGGCGCCCGTTCTCCTCGCGGACATGGAAATCCTGGCCCGCAACGAAAAGCGGAGCGCCGGCCCGGCGGGCTTCGCGCGCCAGCACGTTCTCGGCGCCCATGTGCTGAAAGCCGATGATCGCCGGTACGCCGCGCTTGAAGATGCCCGCCTTCTCATAGGCGATCTTTTCGACCGTATCGCCGAGGAACTCCATGTGATCGAGCGAGACCGAGGTGACGATCGTCGCTTTCGGCTCACGGATGACGTTCGTCGCGTCATAGCGGCCGCCCAGACCCGTCTCGAGCAGCAGCCAGTCGGCGGGCGTCTCGGCGAAGAGGGCGAAGGCGGCGGCCGTCGTCACCTCGAAGAAGGTGATGGGCTGGCCGCCATTGGCCTCCTCGCAACGCTCGAGAACGGCGTTGAGGCGGGCGTCGTCGACGAGCCTGCCTCCGCCTTCGGCGCCGAGCCGGATGCGCTCGTTGAAACGTATGAGATGCGGCGACGTATAGACATGCACGCGCTGGCCGGCGGCCTCCAGCATGGCGCGCAGAAAGGCGATGGTCGAGCCCTTGCCATTGGTGCCGGCGACGTGAATCGTCGGCGGCAGGCGCAGATCGGGACGGCCGAGCGCCTCCAGCAGTCGCTCGGTGCGCCCGAGCGACAGGTCGATCTTCTTGGGATGGAGCGTGAGCAGTCGCGACAGGATCGCGTCATGCTGATCCATGGCGGCCGCGCCTTCCTGCGTCAGGCGGCGCGGCGCGGCGGCGCCTTGGTGAGCAGGCCGCACAGGCGCGCGAGCGTCTCGCGCATCTCCTGACGCGGCACCACCATGTCGACCATGCCGTGATCGCGCAGATATTCGGCGCGCTGAAATCCTTCGGGCAGCTTCTCGCGAATGGTCTGCTCGATGACGCGGGCGCCGGCGAAGCCGATGATGGCGCCGGGCTCGGCGATCTGCACGTCGCCCAGCATGGCGTAGGAGGCGGTCACGCCGCCCGTCGTCGGATTGGTGAGCACGACGATATAGGGCAGGCGCGCGTCGCGCAGGCGCTGCACGGCGATGGTCGTGCGCGGCATCTGCATCAGCGAGAACATGCCTTCCTGCATGCGCGCGCCGCCCGAAGCCGTGAAGATGATGAAGGGCGTGCGGCGCGAGAGCGCATGTTCCGCCCCGGCGACGATCGCCTCGCCCGCGGCCATGCCGAGCGAACCGCCGAGAAAGTCAAAATCCTGCACGGCCACCGTGACTTGCGAACCGTCAAGCTTGCCGGTGGCGAGCGTCACGGCGTCCTGGGCGCCGGTCTTGAGGCGATATTCCTTCAGCTTGTCGACATAGCGCTTGATGTCGCGGAATTTCAGCGGATCGAGCGGCGTCTCGGGCGTCGGCAGAAGCTCCATCTCGGCGTCGTCGAAGAGCGTCGCGAGCCGCACCTCGACCGGGCAGCGCATGTGATAGCCCGAGCCCGGCACGACATAGAGATTGGCCTCAATGTCCTTGTGGAAGACGAGCTGACCGCTCTCCGGGCATTTCACCCAGAGGTTTTCCGGGGCCTCGCGCTTGATGAGAGCCTTGATCTTCGGCGGGACGACGTTGGAATACCAGTTCATGCCCAAAGCCTCGTGAGCCAGGAAAATGCGCCGCCGCTTCTGGCGGACGCGGCCGCCTTCCGCGCCCCGCGCACGCCCGCCGCAATGCTCGACACGAGCGAGGCCACCGCCTCGACGCTCCTGTCGGTCGCCTCATTGGCGGGGCCGAGCGACGCTTTCAACGCGTCCACCAGCGCCGAGCCGACCACGACGCCATCCGCGTTCCGTGCGATCTCGGCGGCGTTTTCCGCGTTCTTCACGCCGAAGCCGACGGCGATCGGCAGGCCGGTGTGGCCCTTGATGCGCCGAACGGCCTCGCTCACGCCCGCGTAATCGGCGAGCGCCGCGCCGGTGATGCCCGTCAGCGAGACATAATAGACGAAACCGGAGGTGTTTTCGAGCACCTTGGGCAGACGCCTGTCGTTGGTCGTCGGGGTGGCGAGGCGGATGAAATTCAGCCCTGCGTCACGCGCCGGAATGCAGAGCTCCTGATCCTCCTCCGGCGGCAGATCGACGACGATCAGCCCGTCGACGCCGGCGGCCGTGGCGTCGGCGAGGAAACGGTCCACGCCATAGACGTAAATCGGATTGTAATAGCCCATCAGAACGATGGGCGTTTCATTGTCCCCAGCGCGGAAGTCGGTCACGAGCTTCAGGGTTTTCTTCAGCGTCATGCCCGCCTTGAGCGCGCGCAGGCCGGCGGCCTGGATCGCAGGGCCGTCGGCCATCGGATCGGTGAAGGGCATGCCGACCTCGATCACATCGGCGCCGGCGGCGGGCAGCGCCTTCACGATATCGAGCGAGGTCTCGGGGTCCGGGTCGCCGGCCATCACGAAGGTCACGAGGGCGGCGCGCCCCTCGGCGGCGAGGGCGGCAAATCGGTCGTCGATGCGGGTGGCCATAAGAAGTTGCAGTCTTTCCGGTTCGGCGGTTCGCCCGCCTCTTGTCGTGGATGGCTTAGTCCCTCGACCCGCCTCTCGTCCACCCCCTTCGCGAGCGTCGGGCCGGCCGGCGGGCGCGCGGGGGTGAACTCGCTCTAGATCGTCACCTGCGCGCCGAGCTCCACGACGCGATCCGGCGGGATGGCGAAGAAGTCCGGCGCGCTCGACGCCTGCCGGGTCATGGCGACATAGAGAGCGTCCTGCCACCCCGGCATCTCGGAGGACGGGCTCTCCTTCACCACGCGCCGCCCGACGAAGAAGCTCGTGGTCATGACGTCGCAGGGGAAGCCGGCCTTGCGCATGAGCGCAAGGGCGGCCGGCACGCGGGGGCTTTCCATGTAGCCGAAATGCAGAACGGCGACCGCGAAATCATCCGACAGCTTCTCGATCTCGTATCTTTTATCGACCGGCACCCGCGGCTGGTTTTCGGCGCGCACGCAAAGCAGCAGCACATGCTCGTGCAGCACCTTGTTGTGCTTGATGTTGTGCATGAGCGAGGCCGGCGCGACATTGGGGTCGTTCGTCAGAAAAACCGCCGTGCCGGGCGCCCGCATCGGCCGCGATTTCTCCAAAATGGGGATGAGCTCGCGGATCGGGATCGAATCGCGGCGCGTCTTCTCGTTGAGGAGCCGCGTGCCGCGCACCCAGGTCCACATGACGATCATGGAGCAGCCGCCGAGCGCCACCGGGACCCATCCCCCGTCGACGATCTTGAGAAGATTGGCGGCAAGGAAGGCGATATCGACCGACAGAAACGAGGCGATGACGATCAGGCTCAGCCAGAGCGGCCACTTCCAGTCGTAGCGCACCACGATGAAAGCGAGCGCGGTCGTCACCACCATGGTACCGGTCACGGCGATGCCATAGGCCGAAGCGAGCGCCGAGGAGCTCCTGAAGGCGATGACAAGCAGCAGGACGCCGAGAAGCAGCAGCCGATTGACGCGGGAAATGTATATCTGCCCCTCCTGCATCGCCGAGGTATGGGTGATCTCCAGTCGCGGCAGAAGCCCGAGCTGGATCGCCTGGCGAACGATCGAGAAGGCGCCGGTAATCACGGCCTGGCTGGCGATGACCGTGGCGACGGTCGCGAGCAGGACGAGCGGCAGCATGGCCCAGTCCGGGGCAAGCAGAAAGAAGGGATTGTCGACCGCCTCGGGCCGCGACAGGATCAGCGCGCCCTGACCGAGATAATTGAGAAGCAGCGCGGGAAGCACGAAGCAGAGCCAGGCCGCCTGGATCGGGAAGCGCCCGAAATGCCCCATGTCGGCGTAAAGCGCCTCGGCGCCCGTGACGCCGAGAAAGACCGAGCCGAGGACGGCGAATCCGAGCCAGCCGTTCTCGAGGAGAAAGGCGACGCCCGAACGCGGATCGAAGGCCCAGAGGATCTGCGGCGCGTCTGAGATGTGCATGGCCCCGAGCCCGCCGATCACGGCGAAGAAGATCACCATGATCGGGCCGAAGAAGCTCGCGACGCGCGCCGTGCCGCGGCTTTGCACCCAGAACAGGCTGATCAGGATGAAGAGAGTCAGCGGCATGACGTATCCGCTGAGATGATGGGTCACGAGTTCGAGGCCCTCGACAGCCGAGAGGACGGAGATCGCCGGCGTGATGATGGCGTCGCCTGAAAAAAGCGCGGCGCCCGCGACGCCGAGGAGGAAGATCACGGCGGACCGCCCGCCCACCGAGGACTCCGCGAGCGCCATCAGCGAAAGCGTGCCGCCCTCGCCGCGGTTGTCGGCGCGCATCAGGAAGAGGACATACTTCAGGGTGACGGTGAAGAGCAGCGCATAGATCAGGAGCGAGATGGCGCCGACGACCGCCTGTTCGGTCAGGAAGTCGGCTTTCACGCTGTGGGCGAGCGACTCGCGGAACGCATAGAGCGGGCTCGTGCCGATGTCGCCATAGACCACGCCGATCGACCCGAGAATCAAGGCGGCGGTCGATTGCCCTGCGTGCTCTGGCCTGGTTTCGGGGTTTGCCGTCTGAACGCCGATTTGCTCATGCTTCGTCATGACGATCCCCTTTTTGAAATGGCGAAAGCTCTAGATCGTCACCTGCGCCCCGAGTTCGACCACCCGGTCGGAAGGTATCGAGAAGAAGTCCGTGGCGTTGGCGGCCTGCTTGGTCAGCGCCACGAAAAGCTTGTCTTGCCAGGCCGGCATCTCGGACGCCGCGCTCTCCTTGATCGTCCGCCGGCCAAGGAAGAAGCTCGTGGTCATGATGTCATATTTGAACCCCGACTTCCGCATGAGCGCGAGGGCGGCCGGCACGCGCGGGCTCTCCATGAAGCCAAAATGCAGGATGGCGCTGGCGAAATCGTCGGAGAGCTTTTGCAGCTCGAAGCGCTTTTCGGGCGCGACGCGCGGGCGGTTCTCGGTGCGCACGCAGATGATCAGCACGCGCTCGTGCAGCACCTTGTTGTGCTTGATGTTGTGCATGAGCGCCGCCGGCGCGACCTTCGGGTCGCTCGTCAGAAAGATGGCCGTTCCCGGCACGCGGGTCGGTTTCGATTTCTGGAGCATCCCGATCAGGTCCATGATCGGGATCGAGTCCCGGTGCGTCTTCTCGGCCAGGAGCCGCGTGCCCCGCACCCATGTCCACATGACGATCATCACGCAGCCCCCGAGCGCCAGCGGCACCCAGCCGCCTTCCTTGATTTTCAAGAGGTTCGCCGCGAGGAAGGTGAATTCGACGACGAGGAAGGAGGCGGCGAACAGGATCGCGAGCCACAGCGGCCAGCCCCATTTGCGCCAGGCGACGATGAACAGAAGCGAGGTCGAGAGCACCATCGTGCCGGTGACGGCGATGCCATAGGCCGAGGCCAGCGCCGAGGAGCTCTTGAAGGCGACGACCAGCAGCAGGACGCCGATCAGCAGCAGGCGGTTGATGCGGCCGATGTAGATCTGCCCCTCCAGCATGGCCGAGGTATGGGTGATTTCGAGGCGCGGCAGTAGGCCGAGCTGGATCGCCTGCCGGGAAAGAGAGAAGGCGCCGGTGATGACGGCCTGCGCGGCGATGGTCGTGGCGAGCGTCGAAAGGATGACGAGCGGCAGAAGCAGCCAGTCCGGGGCCATGAGGAAGAAGGGATTGCCGACCGCCTCGGGCTGCGAGAGGACGAGCGCCCCCTGGCCGAGATAGTTGAGCAGAAGCGCCGGCAGCACGAAGGTCAGCCAGGCGATCTGGATGGGGCGTCGGCCGAAATGGCCCATATCGGCATAGAGCGCCTCGACGCCGGTGACCGACAGGAAGACCGAGCCCAGCACGGCGAAGCCGAGCCAGCCATTGTTGAGCAGAAAAACGAGGCCGTGGCGCGGGTCGAAGGCCCCGAGCACTTGCGGTGCGTCGGCGATATGCGCGCCGCCGAGCACGCCGAGCGTGAGGAAAAAGACCAGCATGATCGGGCTGAACAGGGCGGCGACGCGGGCCGTGCCGCTGCTTTGCACCCAAAAGAGCGTCACCAGGATGAAGATGGTGATCGGCGCCACATATTCGCTGAAGCGATGCGTCACGAGTTCGAGGCCCTCGACCGCGGACAGCACGGAAATGGCCGGGGTGATCATCGCCTCGCCCGCAAAGAGCGCCGCGCCGCCGACGCCGAGCAGAAAGGCGATGCGCGTCTGGCGTCCGAGCGCAGTCTGCGCCAGCGCCATCAGCGAGAGAATGCCGCCTTCGCCGCGGTTGTCGGCGCGCATCACGAAGAAGATGTATTTGATCGTGACGGTGAAAATCAGCGCGAAGATCAGAAGCGAGATCGAGCCGATGACGCCTTCCTCCGTCAGCGCGTCGGCGCGGGCCTCATGGGCGAGCGATTCGCGCAAGGCGTAGAGCGGGCTCGTGCCGATGTCGCCGTAAACGACGCCGATGGAGCCGACGATCAGCCCGAGCAGTCCCCCCTTGCCGTGTTCATGCCCATGTTCGTCGGGGCTGGCCGCTTTCGTGGCGGCCTGCGCCTCCGCGCCCGCTTGCTGGGTCATGAAGCAATCCTTTTGGAAATGGGGTCGGTCGCGCCAGCGGACGCGCGAGGGGGGAGGGGCCGCTCGAACACAAGCTTCCGGGCAGACACGGACAAAGCCTCTCCAGCGCGAAAGGGCGTCCTTCCGCAAACGGAGCGGCGATATACGCTCTTTTCCGGTAGATGAGAAGGCCGAGTTTTGCGCCGCAAAATTGGCCGGGCTCGCCGTCGCGCGCGAGAAGGCGCAACCTATCTTTCGAATGGCGCGCAGCAGGGGAGGGAGCGACCATGACGCAAGGGTTTCAGGGGAAAGGCTTTGCCGCCGCGGCGAGCGCCGTTTCGGCGCATGTCGTTCACACCGGCGCCGAGGGGCTGGAGCAGGGAATGGCGACGCTGCCCGGCGGCGCCCCGGCCTATTACGCCTTACCGGAAGGCGGCCGGAATCTGCCGGTTGTTCTTGTGGCGCAAGAAATCTTCGGCTTGCACGAGCACATCCGCGACATTGTGCGCCGCCTGGCCAAGCTCGGCTATTTCGCCGTGGCGCCGGACTATCTGATCCGTTACGGCGATCCCATGGCGGCGCCAGACATCGACACGATTCTTCGCGAGATCGTGGCCAAGGTTCCGGATGCGGAGACAATGGCGATCTTCGACGAGGCGCTCGCTTTCGCGGTGAGCCGCGACGCCGATCCGAAGCGGGCCGCCATGACCGGCTTCTGCTGGGGCGGCCGCATCGCCTGGCTCTACGCCGCGCATCGGCCGGACCTTGCCGCCTGCGTCCCCTGGTATGGCCGGCTCGACGGCTCCCATACAGCCGTGCAGCCGCGCTGGCCGATCGATGTCGCGGCGGAAATAAAGGTCCCGACGCTCGGCCTCTATGGTGGCGCCGATCCCAGCATCCCGCTCGACCTCGTGACGCGCATGATGGAGCGCCTCGCCGAGGCGGACGCGCCGGCGGACATCATGCTCTATGACGACGCGCCGCACGGTTTCTTTTCAGATTACCGGCCGAGCTATCGGGAGCAGGCGGCGCGGGACGCCTGGGAGCGAATGCTGGCCTTTTTCCGCGCCAATGGCGTCGGCTAGCCTGCGCCGATCGCGCTAGAAATCGCTCGCCACTCCCTTGACCTCCCAATCGCCGAAACGGGCGGGATCGAGCCCGCCCCGGCCGCCGAGCTCTTCGGGCCGGCGCTCGGCGCCGGCGGCCTTTCGGCGTGCCTCCGCTTCGGCCAGCGCGCGCTGCGCGGCCGGCGGCAGTGGGCTGTTTGCGCCGGCCGCGTTTCCAACGTCTTTTGTCTGTTTCGTCCCGGACATGGCCATCACCGAGGTTCTCGCACGCGGACGCCGCCTTGTGCTATGGTCCCGCCGGACGGGGCAGCGGAGACGGCCGCTTGATCGATAGTAAACCATTCCGCGGGCGGCCGAAAACAGGGCGTCAATCGACAAGGCAGGGATTTGTTCCGGCGGAAGCCGCCCGCGAGGCGGAGGCTGCGAAGATACCTGGCCTGCCCGCGCGCCTTGCCGCAGCCGCGATCATCGGAGACGTGGCGCAGGGCGGCCATCGTCTCGATGAATGTTTTTCGCCGCAGGCCGTGCCCAGCCGCCTTACGGGCCTCGATTCGCGCGACGTGTCGCTTGCGCGCTCGATCGCCACTGTCGCGCTGCGCCGCCTGGGCCTCATCCGTCATGCGCTGGCCACGCTTCTCGAAACCGGCCTTCCGCGTCAGGCCGGTCGACTGGAATTCACGCTCATCGCGGCCGCCGCGCAGCTTCTCTTCCTCGACGCCGCCGACCATGCGGCGATCGATCTCGCTGTCCGCGCGACGAAGCTCGAGCCCAAGACCACCCCCTATTCGGGACTGGTCAATGGGGTGCTGCGCAATCTGCTGCGCCGGCGCGACGAATTTCTGGAGCTGGCCGCGAGCGGGGATTACGATACGCCTGCCTGGCTCCTCCAGCGCTGGCGAAAACATTACGGCGAAGAGACCGCCCGCGCCATTTCGGCGATGCACATGCGCGAGCCGCCCCTCGACCTGACGGTAAAGTCCGGGCCTGAGGAATGGGCCGAGCGGCTCGACGGCGTCGTGCTGCCGACCGGCTCCGTGCGCCTTCGCACGCGCACGCCGGTCGTTGAACTCCCCGGCTACGAAGAGGGGGAGTGGTGGGTGCAGGACGCTGCTGCGGCGCTGCCCGCCCGGCTCCTCTCCGCGAAGGCGGACGAGCGCTTGCTCGACATGTGCGCCGCCCCTGGCGGCAAGACGGCGCAGCTCGCCATGGCGCGCGCCCATGTGGTGGCGCTGGACCGCTCGGCCGAGCGCCTGAAGGTTCTCGCGGGCAATCTGTCGCGTCTCGGCCTCCGGGCCGACGTCGCCGTCGCCGACGCGACCGGCTATCAGGCCCAGCCCTTCGACGGCATTCTCATCGACGCGCCCTGTTCCGCCACCGGCACTGCGCGCCGCCACCCGGACGTGCCCTGGACCAAAAAGCCGGGCGATATCGAAACGCTCGCCGCCCTGCAGACGAAAATGCTGGCTCGCGCGGCCTTGCTTACAAAGGCTGGCGGACGAATCGTCTATTGCACCTGTTCGCTCGAGCCAGAGGAGGGCGAGCAGCAGATCGCGAGCTTCCTGCGTCGCAACCCGGATTTCCGGCGCGACCCCGTGACGCCGGCGGATGGCGTGCCGTCCGAGTTCATCAACCGTGACGGCGATCTGCGCACGCTGCCCTGCTACTGGCCCAACGAAGACCCGCGGCTCGCGGGAATAGACGGGTTTTTCGCCTCACGGCTCGTGCGGCAGGCCTGAGCCTACTCGGCGTTTTTCTCGCAGGCGACGAGCGCGGAAATGGATTTGGCGCGCTCGGCGAGGTCGGCCGTCGCGAGCGGGGAGCCGCCCGCCGAAGCGTCGTAAGCCACCCCGTTGGCGTCGAGGAAATTCATCAGGACCGTCGTCTTGATGGCGAAATTGACGTTCTGGGCGAGGTCGTCCGCCTTTCCCGCGATGGCGAGAGCGTTCAGCTTGCTCACGACGACCCCAACGACATTGCCGTTCTGGTCCATGACAGGTCCGCCGCTATTGCCTCTCTGCACCGGCGCGGAAATCTGGATGAAGCGCGTATCGTCGCCGGCGCCCGCGGTGGCCGACACATTGCCCAGGGTGAAATTGCCGTTGGTGGAGAGCAGGCCGACGAGCGGATAGCCGAAAACCGCAATCTGTTCGCCGATCCTCACGCCCGCCCGCAGCCTTGCCCGTGCAGGAGACGGGGCGTCGATTTTGAGCAAGGCCAGATCGTTGGCGTCGTCGCGCGCGAGAATCCGCGCGGGCGTCGGCGAAGACAGGCTTGGCGCGACCATGACGCGGTCGCAATCCTGGACCACATGGGCATTGGTGACCAGCGAGCCCTTGTCGGAGACAAAAAAGCCGGTCCCGGTCGAGAGGCTCGCCTCCGCCCGCGGGGCGGGCGCCGGCGCTTCTCGCGTCTGGGCCGGGGGCTGTTCACGCGGGGCGTCGGTTCTCGTCATCTGTGAAGGGTCCGCGGCAAGAAAGCGCAGCGCGCCTTCTTTCGGGCCGGCAAAGCGCGCGATCCAGACGAAACCCCTGCCGCCCGCCAGCTCATACACCGGCAGACCGCGGCGCGCAGACTCCTGGAAATTCATCAGATAGTCGACGAGAAATCCACGGTGCGGGCTCTTTCCGGCCTTGAGCGCGCGGAGCGCGTCGCCGCGCAGGGGCGCGAGTTCAATTTCGCCCCATGACGCAATCACGCCGGCGCTCGAAGAAACCACGCGCGGCGGCCCGCCGAAGCGCGCGGAAAGCCGCTCGAGCTCGCTCTGGATTTCCTTTTGCGAGAAGAAAGCCGGCGCGACGGACTTGTTAATGTAGGTGACGACATTGTTGTAGAGATGAAGGATGGTGAGCGTCTTGTTGACGCCGTCCTTGGTCTCGCTGAAGCGGCAGGCGACCGCGTGATCGTATTGCTCGCTCGGCTGGCATTTGTATCTCTTGTATTGCCACGAACCCGGCGCGACGGTGGCGCCGACGGCGAGCCCTTCGACCGCGTAGGGCTCCATGAAACGGATGCCGCCGGAAGACTTGGCGATGGCGGGGGCCGGCAGGGACATCAGCGGGAGCAGCAGCAGGGAAAGGCAGGGTCTGAGCAATGAAACCATCCCGAACGAAGCGCCCCGCCAGAGCAGTCGCCTATCGCAGCAGCTAACACACTGGCCGTCAACCGTCCGGGGCCGCCTGCGCGGCAGGGTGCGCGCTCAGCAGCGCGCCGAGAGCCTCGACTTCGGCGGGCTTGGTCAGGCGTCGGTCGAATCCTGCCGGACCCATGCGCGCCTGAACCTGTTCTTCTCCCCAGCCGCTGAGCGCGACCAGGAGAAGCTTGCGTCCCTCCGGCAGGGCGCGGATGCGGCGGGCCGTCTCGAAGCCGTCGATACCGGGCATTCCCAGGTCGAGCAGCACGATCTCCGGCCTCAGCGCGGCGATGCGCGCCACGCCGCTCTCGCCGCAATAGACCGCCTCGGCGACGGCTCCCAGTTGCTGAAGGAGCGCGGCGAAACTGTCGGCGACGTCTTTCTCGTCGTCGATGATGAGAACTCGACGCGGGGCGCTTTTCTCCGCTATTCGCGCAGGCTCCTCGGCGCCCGAGGCTTCAGCCGGGGCGGCGGGCAGTTTGACGACAAAGGCGCTGCCGCCCCCGACGCCGGCGCTGTGCGCCTCGACCGTCCCACCATGGAGGGTCAGTAGCGTGCGGACGAGCGCAAGGCCGATGCCGAGCCCGCCTTTCGCGCGCCCGAGCGTGCGGTCGACCTGCGTGAAATAATGGAAAATATACGGGAGCATGTCCGCGGGAACACCGACGCCCGTATCGCTGACGGTGACGATGATTTCCGTCCGGCTGGCGTCGGCGACGAGCGAGATCGTTCCCCCGTGTTCCGTATATTTCGCGGCGTTGTCCAGCAGATTGGTGAAGATCTGCGCCAGCCGCACGAAGTCGCCATGGACAACCATGGGAACGCCGGGGAACGATGCGCGCAGCGTGTGGCCGCCCGACCGAATGGCCGGCTGCGCCGTTTCGATCGCGTGCCGCAGCACCAGCCGAAGGTCGACGTTCTCTCTCTTCAATTCGATCTTGCCGCGGGAGATGCGGGAGAAATCCAGAAGCTCGTTGACGAGGCGGATGAGATGGTCGACCTGGCGTTCGGCCATGTCGAGAAGCTGCTTGTCGCGCTGGCGCGTCAGAGCTGACTCGCGCCGCAGCACATAGATGACGTTGCGAATGGGCGAGAGTGGATTGCGCAGTTCATGGGCGAGCGTCGCGATGAATTCATCTTTGCGCTGGTCGGCCATCTTCAGCGCCTCCTGCGCGCGCCTGCGTTCCGTTATGTCGCGAACGAAGGCCCTGACGGCGACGATTTTCCCCTGCGCGTCGAGGATAGGCCATGCACGGACACTCACCGGCAAAACGGAGCCATCCTTGCATATGTATTCCTTTTCGAATTCGCCGGAATCTCCAAGTGGCAGAATGAGCTCCCGAAGGATGCGAGCGTCCGTCTCGCGCCAGCGTTCAGGCGTTATGTCTGGGTAACACAGGTCCCGCAGTTCCGTGAGCGTGTATCCAAGCATCGACAGGAATGCCGGATTGGCGTCTGCTATCCTGCCGTCGAAATCAATCGTGGCGATCCCGTCGCGGCTGGTCTCGAACAAGCGGCGGTAGCGCTCCTCGCTTTCTCGCAGGGTCTCGTTGGCCTCTTCTCGCAGGAGGCTCCGGGTGCGGCCGATTTCGGTGGCCACGAGCCTGCGCTGTCTGCGGCCGTACAAGCTGACGCCGAGAGAGAACAGGAGGGCAGGCGCCACAAAGACCGCCAATCTGATCGCATCTGTTTTTGCGTAGATCGCGAGAGAACCCCGTGGCTCCAGAAACAGGAAGTCGCCGATGAGCGCGCCGAGGACCGTGGCCAGAACGCCCGGTCCGGGGCCGGCCATAACGGTGATCAGCATGGACACGAAAAAGAGCGGGACGAACGGGCGCTGGGCCAATATTCCGCCGGAGGCGTCCAGGACGGTCGTGGCGGCGACGACCGCCAGCGCCGTGGCGGCGTAAGGCGCGCCAATCCGGATCGCGCGTTGGACGTAGAGGTTCTTCAAATCAGGCTCGCAAGTCGCGAAGTCGGGCGCGGTCCCCGGGCAGGGGGCCTTGCGTGAAAGTCATTACCAAAAAAAGTCAGATAAGGCAGTGTCTCGGCCGTTTTGAGGCGGCCACCGCGTCAGCCCGCCGCGAATGACGCGAAGGCTTCGACCACGTCGCGGTAAACCTGCCGCTTGAATGGCACGATGAGGCCTGGAAGCATGTCCAATCTCTCCCACCGCCAGTCGTCGAACTCCGGCTTGTGATGGCCGCCGCCGGGGGCGTGAATGTCGATTTCGCTGTCCGAGCCGAGAAAGCGCAGGGCGAACCAGCGCTGAGTCTGGCCGATGTATTTCCCGCTCCAGCGCTTCTTTGCGTCGGGCGGCAGGTCGTAGGAGAGCCAGGTTGGCGCCTCGGCGAGAAATTCGACGCTGGAGACGTTCGTTTCCTCGTAGAGCTCGCGCAGCGCCGCCTGGAAGGGCGTTTCCCCGTCGTCGATCCCGCCCTGCGGCATCTGCCACATGAAAGGTTCGGCCACCTGATCAAAGGCGCCCTTCGCTTTGCGATGGCCGATGAAGACCAGGCCTTGCGCATTGAACAGGGTCACGCCGACGCAGGGGCGGTAGCGGCTGTCGGGCGCGTTCATGGGGCGTGGCTCGCCGCGGGCGCCGCGCCGTGCGTGACAGCGGCGGAAACAGGGGCCAGCGCAACGCCCCGGCGCTCCAGATCGCGGGCGAAACGCGCAATACGCGAAATGGCTTCGGGCGTGGCGTTGGCGAAGCCTATCGCCACGCCCTTCTCCCGCGCCAAACCTTCGAGCCGCGTCAGCGCAGCGTCCATCGCCTGCGGCGCGCCCGAAGCGTCGATGACGACGTCGACCCTGGCGAAAGGAGCCGCAAGCTTCCTGGCGACGTTCGCGGCTTGCGACTGCGGCGAAAGCCCATCCTCCAGATAGAACAGGCCGCGCCGCGCGAATTCGCTCAATGCGCCAGACATGGCCGTCTCATCGGCCGTGAAGCGTCCGCCAAGATGATTCATGACGCCAGCATAACCTGTGAACCGGCTCATCAGCCAGTGCAGATCATCCGCGCCTCCGCCATCCGCCGCGCCCTCGAGGAGCGTATGAGGGCCGGGATTGTTCCTCGGATAGTCGAAAGGCTCCATTGGCGCCTGAAGCAGCGCCTCGTGGCCGCGCGCGCGCGCCTGCGCGACGAGCCGTTCCAGATCCGCGCCATAAGGCGCGAAGGCGAGCGTCGTGTCCTGGGGAAGCTCCTCGATCGCGTCGCGTGAGGCGCGCGCGTCGAGCCCGACCCCGCCGACGACAATCGCAAGACGCGGCGCTCCAGGCTTCAGCGCGGGGTTTGCGACGAAGGGGCGGGCGTAGACGTCCATCGGCCGTGCGCCCTCCGCGCCAATGCGGGGCAGCAGGCCGTAGCGGCCCTTTTCCGTCACCCGGCGGTCGGGCGCGGGCGCGAGTCGCACGCCGGAAGAGGGCTCGATCCGGATGATTCGCGCCGATCCGCCCTCGCCATGGCGCGTGATCTTGACGCCCGCCACGACCTCGACCCCGCCGCCGTCATCGTCTCGGCCTGCCTCCGGCTCGGCAGCGGCTTGCCGCTGCGGCGGGGCGGGGGGCGTCTCGGATATCGGCGCCGACTCGATTTTCGCCCTGGCGTAGGGTTCGCCTCCGTATCGATCGAGTGGCGCGAAAGAAAGCGCGACCGCGCTCGCCGCCACGACTGCGCCGGCTGCGAGGGCCATAGGCGCCCCGCGCAATCCCGGAGCGCTTCGGCGCGGCGTGTGCGTCCCGCCGCGGAGGGGCGCGTTGAGTTCGTCGATCATCGGGACGCAAAAGCTCTCGGTTGAGCCGGCCTTCAGCGAATCGACGCTATTGTGAAGCTTTAGCTCGCGCGCGTCGAGCCTTCAGGCGACGAGAACCCCGTCCGCCTCCATGAGCTCAAGCAGCATGCCCTCTCGCAGGCCGCGATCCGCGATGCGGGTGCGCGCAGCCGGGAACATCTCGCGAATAGCCTCGAAAATGGCGCAGCCGGCGAGCACGAGATCGGCGCGCTGTGGGCCGATGCAGCCATTGGCCACGCGTTCCTCGAAATCCATGGCGCGCAGTCGATCGATGGCGCGCGTCGCCTCGGCGTCGCTCATCCACAGCCCGTCCACGCGCCAGCGATCGTAGCGTTCGAGGCCGAGATGCACGCCGGCGAGCGTCGTGACCGTCCCCGATGTCCCGAGGAGATGGAAGCGCGAGCAGCGGGCGATTTCCGCGGTCTCGTCGACGAAGTGGAGGAGCGCCTCCCGCGCGTAATTCTTCATGGCGGCGAAGGTGCGGGCGTCGACCACGCGACCGCCGAAATGTTCGGCCAGGGTGACGACGCCGAGCTCGAGCGACGTCCAGCTGTGCAGTTCGCGCGCGTCGGCGGATTCGGACGAGCGGGTGAGCCAGACAAGCTCGGTGGAGCCGCCGCCGATGTCGAACAGCAGCACGCTGGCGGCGTGTGGATCGGCGAGCGACCCGCATCCGCGCGCCGCGAAACGCGCCTCTGTCTCGCGGTCGATGACCTCGAGCTCGAGGCCGGTGCGTTCGCGAACGCGGGCCACGAATTCGTCGCCATTCGCCGCGCCTCGGCACGCCTGGGTGGCGACGAGCCTGGCGCGGGTGACGCCGCGCGTCTCCATTTTCGCGCGGCAAACGTCCAGCGCGGCGATGGTGCGCTCGATCGCGGCCTCGCTGATTCGCCCGGCGCGGCCAAGACCCTCGCCCAGCCGCACAATCCGCGAGAAGGCGTCGATGACGCGCAAGAAATCCGAATTGCGGCGGCGCGGCCGGCGCTCCGGCCGCGCAATGAGCAGCCGGCAGTTGTTGGTGCCAAGGTCGAGGGCGGCGTAGGTATGGCCAGTCCAAGGCGCGGACGTCCTCGGAACGGCCGTGTTCGCGCCCACAACCCCGGCCTGCCGCGCCGCCGCCGCCTCCAGACCTGGCTCCGCATCCGCGGGCCGCTGGGTCCCTGCCAAATTCATGCTCCCGCGATAACCGGTTTCTCGCGCCTTCGCCGCTCGCACGACCCCATTCGCGTCAATTATCCTAAATGCAGGATTGCTGACCCAGCCGCAAGTGGCGGTCTGGCCGCCCGGCCGTCGTCACAGAAACGGTTGACAGCGCCCGCGGCTCTCTCTAGATCACGATCCGCTGCGGCGCAAAGCCGCCGTTGGGGGATAGTTCAACGGTAGAACAGCGGACTCTGACTCCGTTAATCTTGGTTCGAATCCAGGTCCCCCAGCCAAGCCACTCGATGATCCCCGACGTCTTCCCGCGCCGCGCGCCTCGGCCCACGCTCAAGCCATGTTTAGCGCGGCTCTCGCGGTTCTGCGCTCTTCCTTGATCGGAAGCTGACGTTCATAGCCCCGCCGCCTTGGTGAGATTGACGCTGAAGCGATCGCGTTTGCGCTGATAGCGGCGAGTCATCTCGGCGCTGGCGTGGCCGAGGTGCCTTTGCACATGGGCCTCCTCGATCGTCGCCGAAGAAGCGAGCCCGGCGCGCAGGGAATGGCCGGAGAAGGCGCGACGGCGCTCGCCTTCGGGGAGATCGCCGCGCAGGCCGGCGGCCAGCGCCGTTTTCTGGACGAGGCGGGCGACATGCTTGTCTGAAAGGCGCTCCGACCCGACGCCGCCGTTCTTGCGGGCGATGGGTCGGAACACGGGACCCCGCGTGATCCGCCCGAGTTTGAGCCAGATTTCGAGCATGGCGACGGGGCAGGTGAGGGGAGATGAGCCGCGGCCGATCTCCACTTCGCGCCAGCCGGTCTTGCCGTTGATGGTCAGGAGCAGGCCGCCGCCGTTCTCGTCGGGGCTGACGATCTCGATCCAGCCGGCTCCGTCTTCGGTCTGACCGGGCCCGCAGTCGAGGCCCACGATCTCGGAGCGGCGCAGGCCGCCGGCGAAGCCGACGGCGAGAAGGGCCCTGTCACGCAAGTCCCGCAAGTCGTTGCCGAGGGTTGCCAGCATGGCGAGAAGCTCGTCGGCGAAGATCGCCTCTTTCTGGACGGGCGGGCGGGCGTGAGTGCGACGGATGCCGGCCAGCACCGTGGCGACATGCGGATCCGTCGTGTCGAGAGGCCGCTGGAGCTGGCGATAGCGCCAGCAAATTCCCGACAGCCGGCGCTCCAGCGAGGAGACGGAGAGCGCCGGCCGGCCGGGCGCGGGGGTCATGCAGGCGGCGAGATAGAGGCCGATGGTTGCGGGATTCGGGGGCAGGGGGTCGAGGCCCTCCCGGCGCAGCCAGGAGGCGAAGTGCCGCCAGTCGGCGTCATAGGCCCGCTGTGTATTTTCCGATCGGGCGGCGCGGGCGTAGTCGCGCGCCTTTTGGGAGAGCGCCGAAAATTGGGGCGCGGTCGGTTCCTCGACGCGCGACAGGCCGCCCATCCCCTCCTTTTCGCCTTTGGCCATCTCAGATCCTCGTTTGCGCGCTTTCCAAATTCGACGCCTCGGCGCTGCCCGCGCGGCCCGAACGCGCGCATTTGGCGCTGAATGGTGGGCGTAGATTATCGGACATTTCGAAGGCCGGACAAGCCCGGCGGAGTTTGGCGCAAATCGGTTGCCAAAGCGCCGTTAGCGGTCAGCGCGAGGCCGCTTGGGCGCCGGCGCCCCGCGCTATCGAGAATTGGGGGCCACGCGGAGCCGATACGCTTTTTCTGGCAAAAACTGGCCGGCGCCGTAAGGCGCGCTAGCTCACCCGACGGGTGAAGTTCGCTCTTCTCGCGGCGGATTTCCGGTCCTCGTCAGCAAGCTCGATTGAAATGGATGCCTCCTTCACCTGCCCCCGTGACCGCCACCTCTTCAGCGCGGGGAAAAAGCGCATTCTCTCGCTCGATGGCGGCGGCGTTCGAGGGGCCATCTCGATCGCCTTTCTGGAGCGGATCGAAAATCTGCTTGTCGAAATCGTAGGGCGGAGCGTGCTGCTGTGCGACTATTTCGATCTGGTCGGGGGAACCTCGACCGGGGCCATCATCGCCGCGGGGCTCGCAACCGGATTCTCGGCCGGCGAAATGCACGCCTTTTACGAGAAGCTCGCGCCGAAAGTCTTCAGATCGTCGATATTTCACATCCCCGGCTGGCGCGCGAACTTCGACGGGGCGGCGCTTCACGAGGAGCTGGACAAGACCTTTTCCCATTGCTCGCTCGGCTCGGAGATACTGAGAACCGGCCTGTGCATGGTTCTCAAGCGGCTCGACACGGGGAGTTGCTGGATCGTGATGAACAATCCGCGATCCATGTTCTGGGAGACGCCAAACGACAATTCATTCGTTGGAAACAGCTATCTTTCACTGCCCGACATCATCCGCGCGAGCACGGCGGCGCCCTTCTATTTCGATCCGCAGACTATCGAAATCGTCAAGGGAATGGACCCGGGGCTCTTTCTCGACGGCGGCCTGACGCCGCACAACAACCCCTCGCTTGCGCTCTTTCTCACCGCTGTCCTGCCGCCCTATCGCCTTGAATGGAAGACGGGAGTCGAAGACCTCTTCATCGTATCGATCGGGACAGGCTCCTGCCGCCCGAAGCTCACGACCCGGGAAGCGCAGAGATCCCCGGCGATCCTACTTGCGATCAACGCTCTTGCCGCGCAAATATCGGATAATCAGGAATTGACGCTCATGCTCATGTCCTGGCTCGGGGAGTCGTCGCTGCCCTGGCCGATCAATTCCGAGATCGGGGATCTGAAAGACTCTACGCCCCCCTTCGGCAAGCTTTTTCGCTACTATCGCTATGACATAAAGCTCGAAGGCCAGTGGCTCGCGCAGAACACGGGCGTCTCCCTGACCGAAAACGACATCTCAAAGCTTCGCCAGATGGAAAACCCGGCGAACATCCCCTCGCTTTACAACCTTGGGCGCATCGCCGCGCAACAGCAGATCACGCGCGAGATGCTTGAGGCGATGCTCTGACGACAAGCGGAACGGCGGCTTGCCGGGAGCGGAACGCCCGTTATCTGAAGCATGGTGACGGGAGGTCTGAATGGCGGACGCGCGCCTGCCTTCGGGCCGTGGGCGCAAGTGATGTCTCGTATATTCCTCTCTCATTCGAGCAAGGATAATTTCGCGGCGGTCGCGGTGAGCGACTGGTTGAAGGGGGAAGGCTGGAACGACGCCTTTCTCGATCTTGATCCTGTCGAAGGAATTGCCGCCGGCGAACGATGGGAGCGCGCGCTCTACACGCAGGCGACGGAGTGCGAAGCGGTCATCTTTCTTGTTTCCCGCAGCTGGCTCGGCTCGGAATGGTGCCGCCGCGAATATGAACTCGCGCGCAAGCTGAACAAGCGGGTTTTCGTCGCCCTCATCGAAAATATCGCCGTCGGCGACCTTCCGTCGTATCTAACGCAGACGCATCAGGCGGTCTCGCTGGCCGCCGGGGAGGACCATCAGGTCTTCAATCCCCGGATGCCGATCACCCATGAGGTCGGCTACGTCACCTTCTCGCGGGAAGGTCTCGAGCGCCTCAGACGCGGGCTCACGCAAGTCGGACTCGATCCGCGGTTTTTCGCCTGGCCCCCCGAATCCGATCCCGGACGCGCGCCCTATCGGGGGCTGGAGCCGATAGACGCCGCCGACGCAGGCATCTTCTTCGGTCGGGATGGCCCGATCATCGAAGTTCTCGACACCTTGCGCGGCTTGCGTGAAGCCGCGCCGCCGCGCCTCTTCGTCATACTCGGCGCCTCGGGGGCCGGGAAATCTTCATTCCTGCGCGCTGGGCTGATCCCCAGGCTGTCGCGGGACGACCGGAACTTCTTCGTCCTGCCGGTGATCCGCCCTGAGCGCGCTCGGATGAGCCGCTCGGAAGGTCTGGTTTCCGCGCTGGGCGAGGCGGTCATGAAGGCCGGCCTCTCGGCGACTCGGGTTGAAATTCGCCGCGCGGTGGCAAGCGACCCGCCGGCGCTGCGGCGTATTCTCTCCAGTCTGGTCACCCGGCCCGGCGGCGATAAGCCTCCGACGGTGGTGGTGACCATCGATCAGGCCGAGGAGCTGTTTCGCACGGATACGGAGCCGGAGAGCGACAAGTTCCTGACGATCCTGCACGACCTCGCGACCTCGGATGAACCGGCCGTCATCGTGATTTTCGCGATCCGATCGGACAGCTATGACGCTCTGGAGCGGGCCAGGCCGCTGGAAGGGCTCAGCCAGCACACATTCGCCTTGCTGCCCATGCCGCGTGGGGCCTACCAGACAATCATCGAAGGGCCAGCAAAACGCCTGCAGCAGGCCGGTCGGAAATTCGAAATCGATCCGGCGCTGACCGAAGCCTTGCTCGAGGACATTGAGAAGGGTGCGGGGAGCGACGCGCTCCCGCTGCTGTCCTTCACCCTTGAGTTGCTGTATCGCGAGCACGAGGCCGCGCGGCGGATCACGCGCGAGGATTACGAAAATTTCGGGCGGCTGAAGGGCGCGATCGACGCGGCGCTGGCGCAGGTTTTTCTGGAAGCGGACGCCGACCCGAGGATACCCCAGGATCGCAACGCCCGGCTTGCGCTGCTCAGGCGCGGATTCATCCCCTGGCTCGCGGGCATCGACCTCGACAGCAAGACCCCGCGCCGCCGTGTGGCGCTGGCCTCGCAAATCCCCGAGGAGGCCCGTCCGCTCATCGACCTCCTGGTCGAGCACCGGCTCTTGACGCGCGACGTCGACAAGGAGAGCGGCGAAGCAACCATAGAGCCCGCCCATGAGGCCTTGCTGCGGCAATGGGGCGGCCTCAAGGGCTGGCTCGAGGAAGACTTCGGCCTTCTTGCCACTTTGGAAGGAATCAAGCGGGCGGCATGCGACTGGGACGCAAATGCGCGCGCCGTCGCATGGGCGGCGCATGGCGGAACCCGGCTGGCTGAGGCGGGCCGGCTGGACACGCGCCCCGATCTCGCCGCCCTGCTGAACGTAGTGGACCGCGCCTATCTCGCGGCGTGCCACGAAAAGGACGAGGCCGCCCACGAAGCCGAAGAAGCGCGCCATCGCACCGAGGCGGCGCTCGCGCGCGAAAAGATCGAGAAACTCGCCGAACATGTTCGCGCCACCCGGCGGATCGCCTTGATATGTGGAATCGGGCTCGCGATCACCATGACTCTCGGGGGGATCGCGGGGTGGGAGTGGAAGATCGCAAGCGCACGGCTCAAGGCGGCGACCGAAACGGCGAACCAGCTCGTGAGCAATCTGGCGTATAAATTCAAGAATGTATCCGGCGTTCCCGCATCTTTGATTCTCGCTATTCTCGAAACTGTGAACACCTTGCAGATCCGGCTGATGGCGGACGGCGCGGACAGCGTCGACCTTCGTCGCGTCCACGCCGCCGCACAGGAGGAGACCGTGGACGCCTGCCTCGCCATGGGGAAGACCAAATGCGCGTTCGACGCCGCCACAGAGGCGATCGCCTTTCGCAGCGAACTGGTAAAATCGAATCCCCAGGATTCAGAAATGCGGAGCGAGCTCTCGATCGCCTACGCCAAAATGGGAGACGTGAGGGCGCTTCAGGGAGCGATCACCGACGCGCTCAATTATTACCTCGAGGTGCGCGCACTTGCCGAGAGCGTCTCGCGCAGCGATCCCTCGAACGCCACTTGGAGGCAGATTCTGTCTTTCAGCTACGAAAAGATAGGCGACGGGAGGATAGAGCAGGGAGATTTCAAGGCCGCATTCGCTTCCTATCGAGACAGTCTCTCCCTCCGCGAGGCGCTTTCGGCGGCCGACCCTGCGAACGCCGAACTCAAGCGCGATTTGTCCGTGAGCTATCTGAATATTGGCGACGCGCAGCTGGCCCAGGGCGACCTTCTCGGCGCCCTGAAGGCTTATTATGACAGCCTCGGCCTCATATCGGCTGTCGCGCAAATCGATCCGCTCAATACGCGATGGCGGCAAGACCTCGCGACGAGTTATGAAAAAGTCGGCGACGCGCAGATTGCGCGGGACGATTTCGCCGCGGCCGAGAAATCCTATCGCACGAGCTTTGGCCTCAGGGACGCGCTCTCCGAAGCCGATCTTGGAAACGCCGGCTGGCGACGCGATCTCGCTGTCAGCTACAACAAGATCGGCGACGTCCTTAAGGCCGGCTCCGACTTCGATGGCGCATTGAAATCCTACCAAAAAGCCTTTGATATTATCAAAGTGATCGCGGCGTCGGATCCGGAAAACGGCGAATGGCGGCGAAATCTCGCGGCGAGCAACGCACGCATCGGCGATCTCTGGTTTGCGCGCGGCGATTATGCTCAGGCGCTCGCTTTCTACAAGAACGGTCACGGGATCATCTCGGATCTCGCGGCGGCTGACCCTGTCAACGTGCGTTGGCGGCAGGACCTGGCCAGTTACAGTGAGCGCATCGGCAATTCCCTCCTCAACCTGAACGAAACGGCAGACGCTGTGGCAGCGTTCGAGACCATGACCGGCGCCTATGAGGCGCTGCTCGACGCCCGTCCCGATGATGTCCCGCTACGGCAGTCGCTCGTTCTCCAGCATCGGAGACTCGCGCATCTCGACAAGGCAGGGGTGAGGCGACACATCGAAGCGGCCGTCAAAATCCTGCAGGACCTTTCAACATCGAGCCGCCTCGACTCCAATCAGCGCAGATGGGTGGCCGTGATGCGAACCCAACTCGGCGTCATAAATCAATTCGGTCCGGGCGCCGCGGCTTCTGGCGCAATCGCGCGCGCCGGGGCCCAGAGATCGCTGAACTGAATCCTGGCAGCTCACCGGATTGGCGGGGCGTATTGAATTCCGCCGACGCTCCACAGCTGATTTAGCCCGCGCTCGATACCAAGCAGCGACTTCGCGCCCAGATTACGATCCAGGACCTCGCCGTAATTTCCGACCGACCTGACGATGTTTACGCCCCAATCAGGCGAGAGGCCGAGTTGTCTGGCGAAGTCTCCTTCTGCGCCCACGAAGCGTTTGATGGCTGGCTTGCTGGAATTCAGCGCCTCTCCGACCGTCTTGCTCGATATGCCGAGCTCTTCGGCGTTCAGCATCGCGAAATGCACCCATTTGACGATGTTCAGCCATTGCACGTCATCCTGACGCACGACCGGTCCCAGCGGCTCCTTTGAAATGATGTCGGCCAAAATGACATGGTCGCCTGGCTTGGCGAGAAGGAGCCGTTGCGCATACAGCTCGGAGACGTCGCTTGTGAGGACGTCGCATTGCCCCGCCTCATAAGCGGCGACGGACTCCCCGACGGTCTTGAAGCGGAGAGTTTCATATTTGAGATTGTTCGACTGAAAGTAATCGACGAAATTCAGCTCGCTCGTCGTTCCCGCCTCGACGCAGACCTTGCTGCCGTCGAGCTCCAGCGCCGAGAGCAGATTTCGTCGCTTCGGCGCGAGAAATCCCTGACCGTCATAATAGGTCGTTCCAGCGAAAATGAGGTTGAGGGTCGCCTCGCGCGACATGGTCCAGGTCGAGTTCCCCAGCAGGAGATCCACTTTCCTGGCTTTCAGCACGTCGAAGCGTTCATTGGCGAGGACAGGAACGAACCGCGCTTTTGTGCTGTCGCCGAAGACCGCCGCGGCAACCGCGCGGCAGAAATCGACGTCGAATCCCGACCATTCTCCCCTGTCGTCGGCGACGGAGAAACCGGGGAGCCCATTGCTCACGCCGCAGATGAGCGCCCCACGGTCTCTGACCGTCTTGAGCGTTCCTGCGCTGACTGCGGAGGCGGGCAGGGCGGCCATTACGGCAAGAATTAAAGCTCCAATGGCGAAGCCAGGACGAAAAAGCGCATTCATCTCGCCTGTCGACCCCCGCTTCCAACTCGGACCGAAATTCGCATCGACATTCAAACTAGTGCGGGCCAGGTCGCCTGGGAGCCCTCCTCGCAAGGTGCGTGGTCGTCCGCAGGAATGGGCCGCTTCGCGACCTTCCCGCTCGGGACAAAATACGTGCGTCCAATATTTAAATTCATCAAAACCTCGGGCGTGACCACCCGAACGCTCCGGCTCTAACCCCGAATGAAACAGTCGCGCTTGGCGGTCGTTTTTCTGTTCGATAAAAACGAAAGATAATTCTTATTGGACGAGTATTGCCGCCTATGCCGGATTACGAAACGGTCGTTGATAAAATTTATGAAGCGGCCACTGACGCCAGGCTATGGTCGCAAGTAATGCACGATCTGGCAGGCGCGGCGGACGCCGCGGCCGGAGTCATTCTCACGCGTAGGGCCGACGCCTGGACAGGGTGGCGCGCGTCCTATGCAATGTCGGCGCAACAGACCGAAGCATGGATTACCGGCGGCACATTGCGCAGCCAAGCCACCGCCCGACTCCTTGGCGCCGATCGCGCAGGATTCGTCGCCGAGCAGGAAGCCTTCACCGAAGACGAGTGGCTTAGCGATTCCATCATGACCGAGTGGTGCGGGCCACTCGGTTTGCACCATTGTGCAGCGACGGCAATTCCCGTTCCGAGCGGCGATCTGGTCGTGGTGCAAGTCAACCGCAGCATTGGGAAGGAGCCTTTCGACCGCGAGGACATCGGCCGGTTGGATGCATTTCGTCCGCATCTTGCGCGCGCGGGTCTCCTTGCAGCGCGATGGCGGCTGCAGCGATTGAGAGCGGCCGCAGAAGCTCTAGCGCTGATAGGGTTGCCTGCCGCCATCCTCGATGCGGATGGCAAAGTGCTCTCGGCCAATGCCCTCATCCAGGCTCTCTCGTCGTACCTGACTTGGTTGCCCAAGGACCGGATTGCGCTCGTGGATCCGGCGGCCAACGCCTTGTTGCGGCGCGCCTTGGCGGATCTGCGCAGTCCCGCCGCAACCTCTGTTCGCTCCTTTCCGGCCAAAGGCGTGACCGAGACGCCAGTCATTGTGCATCTTGTTCCGGCGACAGGCCAGGCGCGCGACCTGTTTGACGGCGGATTTGGAATATTGGCGATCACGCCGCTCGCCGCGCCGTGCGCTCCGGACCGGGCCCTCCTTCAAGGATTGTTCGATTTGACCGCCGCAGAGGCGCGAGTCGCTAGTCGAGTCGCCGAAGGCCTCGCCCTCGATGAAATTGCCGAGCAGCACAGCGTGAGCGTTGGCACGGTTCGCAGCCAGGTAAAATCGATCTTCGCCAAAACCGGGGTCGAACGCCAATCGCAACTCGCCGCGCTGCTTGCAGCACAAGTCACGGTGCCGTTCAAGACGCCCTAGCACATAACTCAGCCGTATCGGTGCTGCGCGCCGCGGAGGGATTCAATCCTTTCCGCCGGGTCCAATAAAAAGGGAGAGGCTTGTAGCGGCCTCTCCCGGCTGAAATAACTTTGTTGTTACAAGGCAATTCAAGCGAAAACGCGCCAGGAGCGCATCCCTCGTTTGGGAGATGACGTCTTTGAGAACGGGTCCTGGCAGAGATAACTGACTTGAAAGCAGCCGCCGACTTTCAAATTGCCCGGCGTATCTCTCATTTGGGGGATGACAAGCAATTCCGAGCCAGTTGGATTCCAGGGTGAGTTATTTTCAGAAACGAGAGAACATGTGCAAAAACATTCTTCTTCTCAGCTGTGCGCTTACCGGCATCGCCGGGGCGGCCTTTCCCGCGCGCGCTGCTTGTACTGTGCCGAACGGACTTTATGTTGGCGTCGCCAGCGGAATAGGAAACGTTCCGGCTCCGACCGGCGGCGGGAACTACACTAATCTCGTGAGCGCGGCATGGACCGTAAACTTCACCGGCAATGTTACTGTTGGCACAATCACGGGTGGAGCGATAACGAACAATGTGAAGCTCATGAGCCTTCCGACCGATCCGAACGGAGCTCTGGATACAAGCGCGACTCCGCTTCGCCCATTTGCTCCGGGAGGCGGGGTCTCTTCTGGTTTCCGAATTTATGCGGGCGCCATCGCCTTTGGCGCGCAGACTGTTTCGACCGGGTCGCCGCCGGCCACTGGGCCAGTGGTCAATACGTTCTACAAAGGCACATGCACTGGCGTTCTTGCCTCCACCTCAACCAACAGCTCAAGCTACATAACTCCCCTGGGCTCCGCGAAAGCCACCGCGGGAACCGGCACGGCTACCTCTCAATGGATTTACACCGTCACCAACAGCGGTGCGGTTGTCACGATAACAAATGCTGGCAATGACTATAATATGCCTGGGCTGACGCTCAGGCTGGAACATCCCTAAATATGCGATCAAAGCCTCGCTGATGAGGCGGGGCTTTTTTATTCCCTCGACTGACCATCGGCGAGGAGGGCATGCCGGGCTTGTAAGAGAGCGGCCTCACGCCAGCTTGTCCGTTTCCGCCGAGCCTGCGAGGCAATGCCGCGGATATGGGGGGCGCCTGAGGCGGAGCTTGCCCTTTGCTTGACCAGTCTCGACGTGGTCCGGTCGAACGGGATGCCCCCCGAAGGCCGGGGGCGAGGCTCCCATGTTCACGGCTCGGTTTTGCGGCTATGATTTCGTTAAATCAGTCGAGACGGAGTCGCGGATGCCTCTCACCAAGCTTCGCATTACGGCCGGGATTGTTTCAGCTCTGGCAGGCGCGTCCCTAGCTGGTTGCGCAAGCACGCAACCGACTCCCGCGTTCAGCACCGCTACGGTTGCGCCAACGCGCCAGATTGAGCCCGTCGAGCAAGCGGTCAGGACGGATGCAGTCGCTCCGGCCGGCGCCGCCGTCTACGCCGAGCACAAGGATGCAGGTTTCGTCGTTCCCGCGGTCAAGCCGGGGCAAGTCGACTCCGCTTTCCTTCGCAGACAGGTCGCCTATTCAACCAAGGAGCCGCCAGGCACGATCGTCGTAGATCCGGCGCATCACTACCTCTACCACGTGGAGGACGGCGGACGAGCGACCCGTTATGGCGTGGGCGTCGGGCGCGAAGGCTTTGCCTGGGCCGGCGAAGCGACCATCAAGAGCAAGCAAGAATGGCCGGACTGGTATCCGCCAAAGGAAATGGTCGAACGCAGACCCGACCTGAAGAAGCAGTTGACCGAGCTTCAAAGCGGTCTCGGCATGCATGGCGGACCCAGCAATCCTTTGGGGGCGCGGGCGATGTACCTCTGGCAAGGGGACAAGGACACGCTGTTTCGCATCCACGGCACGAATGAACCCTGGACCATCGGACAGAGCCAGTCGTCGGGCTGCATCCGCATGATCAATCAGGACGTAATGGACCTTTACGAGAAGACCCCGGTTGGCGCGCGCGTCGTCGTCCTGCCCACCAGCGTCGCAAGGCGGTAACCGCTGGGGCAATGCACTGACGACACGCCTGGTTTCAAGACGCAGATAGGATGGTAGGCAACGCCATCATCAGTGGCGAAGGCCGCGGGGCGGATGGCGAACCGCGCTTGATCGCCGAACTGGCTGATCCCACAATAGTCGGGTGCGGAACCGCCTTCGATGCGCCTGCATATGAAACGGGACGACGATATGCCGCTAAATGTCCCGGGAACAAGAGGCGAGACTGAGGGTCAATTAATCTCGCATTGAAGGCGATATGCAGCGAGCCGACGTGAGGGGAGACCGGCAAATCGTCTCCGAGGCGTCCCCGGCGATGCCAGAAGCACGGCTGTTGCTGCGTTGTTCACGGTTAACTTCGCCGACGGTTTGAAGCCCTCCGGCAGCCAGGAGACCGCGTGGCCATGTTCGTGATGATCGACATCGGCGGAACCAAGACGCGGATTGGCTGCGCCCACGATTTTGAAGGTCTCTCCGCGGTCGAAATTTTTCCGACGCCTCGCGCTTATTCCGAAGGCTTGGGCGCGCTGGTGGAGGTCGTGAAAAAAATCGGAGGCGGAACGCTTACAGGCATAGCTTTGGGCGCGCCGGGCGTTTTATCGCAAGACAAGCGCCGCATTCTCAATGTGTCCAATCTTACCGACTGGAACGGGGCCGCTCTCGCCGACGATCTGGAAGCGGCTTTGGGCGCGCCCGCGATCATGGAAAACGATACGGCTCTGGTCGGTCTCGGCGAGGCTACGATCGGGGCCGGGAAGGGCGCCGACATCGTCGCCTATGTCACGATCTCGACCGGGGTGAATGGCGCGCGCGTCGTGGATGGCGCGCTGGATCGCGCCGCATCCGGATTCGAAATCGGCGGGCAGCTCCTAGGCCGCGACGCCAGCGCCAGCACGCTGGAGGAGCTCGTTTCGGGCCGGGCGATCGAAGAGCGTTTCGGCGCGCCGCCCGCGACATTGGGCAAGGAGCACCCGGTGTGGGAGGAACTCGCGGAAATCGTCGCGGTGGGGCTTCATAATACGATCGCTTACTGGTCTCCCGAAAGGATCGTCCTTGGCGGCTCGATGATGGGAGAGGTCGGCATTCCATTCGATCGGATCGAAGCCCACCTCGAGCGGCTCAAATCTAAAAATCCGATACTGCCCGAAATCGTGTCCGCAACTCTGGGCGATCTCGGCGGCTTGTGGGGCGGTCTCGTTCGCTTGCGGCCCCTTTCAAGCTCTACGACGCTCATGTAGACGAGTCTGCTTGCGGGCGGCTTTCGCGAAGAAAATTACGGATCGACGCAGTAACAGGCGCTGCCATCGAAATTGTTGAAGCCTTCGGGCGCCGCAGAGGCGGTCGTGGCAAAGCCGATGCTCAGGGTCAGGGCGATGGCGGCGAGGATGGCGTTCAACTTTGTCATGATCGGCTCCTGTTGGTTCTCTTTCGTCTTTCGATGATCCAACAGTAACGGCAGGCGCTCTGGCCGTAAGTGCGGCGGCGCACGTCTCTGGCGCCCATCGGAGCGAACAGTCATTTCGACAGTCGACGGGCGGCCGCAATGCCCTTTTCGGTGAACGCCCAGAGGGGAGGCGCCTTGAAGAAGCGGCAGGCCTCTTTCGCGGCGCAGTCGCCGCAGGGCGTATCGCAGGGCGCGCTCACGGATTTCAGATAGCCCTGGCGTTCGAGTTCGAAAAAGAGAGTTTTAGCCAAGCCGGGGCTGATCGAGAGGTCGCGCGCGACATCGCCTTGCGAGATTACGCTCCGTTTCGCCGCCAGCCTGAGGATCACGTCGAGCATCGGGCGCCTCAGGCTAGAAGCCAGTTCACGGCCTGATAGGAGATTGCGCCGGCGGTCATGGCGATCACGAGCAGCAGCGCGACGCTGAAGAAGGTCCAGGCCCAGCTCCCAGTTTCTTGTCGCATGGCGGCGACCGTCGCCGCGCAAGGGATGAACAGCATCGTCGTCACCAGAAAGGAAAGGCCGGCCGCGACCGTCACCGATTGCGCCAGGGCGCCGGCGAGCGAGCCACCCTCCGCGCCATAGATCACGCCGAGCGTCGCAATGGCGTTCTCCTTGGCGACAAAACTCGTGAACAGGGCGACTGTGAGACGCCAGTCGAATCCCAGAAGGCGGCCGATGGGCTCCAGCATCTGGCCGAGTTCGGCAAGATAGCTCGTATTGATCGAGCCTGCCGGAAAATAAGCGAGAAACCAGACCGCCGTTGAGACCGCGAGGATCATGGTGCTCGCCCGGCGCAGGAAAGACCAGGTATGCGCCCACATATAGAGCCCGATCGTTCTCGGATTTGGCGAATGATAGAGGGGTAGCTCCATGACGAATGAAACGCGGGCGTCGCGGAACAGCGTGTGGTTCAGGATGGCGCCGAGGGCGGCAAGCACGGCGATGTTCGCCGTAACGAGAGCAAGCGAAACCCAGAGGGCGTATTTGCCGAAAAAGACCGGCGCGAGAAAAGCCAGCACGGCAAAGCGCGCACTGCACGGAATGAGCGGCGCAAGCAGAATGGTGAGCAGGCGTCCCGCAGGAGATTCAATCACGCGCGCGCCGACGATCGCCGGAACATTGCAGCCGAAGCCCAGACAGAAAGGCAGAAAGCTTTTTCCGTGCAAGCCGATTCTCTGCATGAACCGGTCCGTCAGATAGGCCACGCGAGCGAGATAGCCTGTGTCTTCGAGAAAGCCGAAGATCGCATAGAACACGAGAAGGAGCGGCAGGAACGTCATGACGAGCCCCGCGCCGCCGAGAACGCCGTCGGCAATGAAATGAGAAAATGCGGGAGGCGCGCCTGCAAGAGCGACGGTCGCGAATTCCCGCAGAGGCAGAACGACTCCCATTTCCAACAGGCGTTGAAGCGGCCAGGCGACGGCGAAGGTCAAAGCGAAAGTAGCGCCGAGAACGAGGAAGAGAATGGCCATTCCCGCAATAGGGTGCAGCGCGAGACGATCGAGCCTCTCTGTGAGACTCGCGTCCCGTGGCGCCGCACGCCGCACCGCCGCCTTTACCATGCGGTCCGCCCAGAGATAGCGCCCGCCGACGATCTCGAGCGCCGCGTCTTCTTCTTCGCCCAAAAGCGCTTCGATCGCCAGCCAGTCTTGCTGTGGGGTCGATTGCCGAGTGAGCGCGACGATCTCCACATCTCCTTCGAGCAGTTTGAGAGCGGCCCATCCGGATTTGTATGGCTCTGGCGCATGCGGCCCAATCAGCCTGTCGAGCTTCCTCACCGTGCGCGCGAGCTTCGTCGTCAGTGCGGGGCGCGCGGGATGGAAGACCGCGCGGTCGTCCGCCAGAGCCACGGCGGCCGACAGCAAATCTCGAACCCCTGCGTTCTCGACGGCCGTGATCGGCACGACCGGCAGACCGAGGTTCGCTTCGAGAACGACAGGCATGATGTTGACGCCTTCGGCAGTCGCAACGTCCATCATGTTGAGACCGAGCGCCACAGGAGCGGGCAGTTCCAGCAATTCGCCGAGGAGATAGAGATTACGATCGAGCGCCGCGGCGTTTGCGATCATGATCACGACGTCGGGCTTTTCCTTTATGATGTAATCTCGGGCAATCCTCTCTTCCTCCGAACTCGCGGTGAGGCCGTAGGCGCCGGGAAGATCGACGATCTGGATCCGCCTCCCCGCGAAGTCGATCCATCCCTCTTTCCGCTCGACAGTCTTTCCCGCCCAGTTCCCGACGTGCTGACTGAGGCCGGTGAGCATGTTGAAGACCGTCGATTTGCCGACGTTAGGTTGGCCCGCGAGCGCGATGCGCAGGACTGTTGCGTCTTTTGTCATTCAAAGACATTCCACGAGGATCGTTTTCGCTTCTTCATAGCCGATGGCGACGAGCGTGTTCCGAACGCGGATCAGCGTAGGCCCACGGCGTCGGGTTTGCACGACGTCGGCTGCCCCGCCGACACAGAGCCCGAGCAGCATGAGACGGCTGCGCAGTTCGCGGTCGCCGCACAAGGCGCGCAGAACAACCTTTTCACCGGCCCGGACCTGATCGAGCGAGAAAGCTCCGATAATGGCGCGCATGGCGGTTTGCCGTTTCCGGATGAACGCGAAGAGGCGGCCATTCTGCCCCAAAGCGCCGGCAAATGCAGCCTCGTTCGTGCGCGTCTGGAGTTGGAGAAGATAGCCGATCCGCGCGCGAATGGTAGAGCAGGAGCTCGAGTCGCTCAACCGGCTGGTCGAGCAGCGGACCACGCTGGCGCGCCCCGACAGCGGCGCTCGCATCCTTCGATACGTTAAGCTCTGGCTCGCCCGCGTTTCCGAAGGCGCGTCATCCGGCCGCGCTCCCTTCGTCATTTCGCCTGGCCGCCAGGTCACGCGAGTGGCGCCCAAAACTTTTACAAATTTGCGGCGTGCGCTAGAAAAGTCTTGCGGTCCTATCTGAGGAGCACCGAGATGCCCTGGCGACCCGAAGACGCCCCGAGGCATACCCATAAGGCGGACACTGCCCATCTTTGTCGCCTTTGGGCCGAAGTCGCCAACAGCGTTCTGGCTGAAACCGGAGACGACGGCCATGCGATCAGAGCCGCCAACGCGGCCGTCGCGCGCGAAGGCGCCGCACAGGCGATGGGAGGTTCGTTATCGACGCACGGAGCGGATAGGAGGGCGACGCCAAGAAAGTCCAAGTGAGAACGCTGTGCGTCGCTCTGGCGGCCAGTAATCAGGCCTTCGCGGGCTGGATGTGATTTCGGGGGCAGATCGGCGGCGCGAAGCGTTTCTTATCTCGCGTCAGCTTTCGAGAATATCTTTGAGCTGATGCGCATCCACTGGTTTGACGAGATGAAGATCAAAGCCTCCCTGAATGGTGCGTTCACGGTCTTCACATCGCCCCCAGCCGGTAAGAGCGATGATTCTGACGTGTCGGTCGCCCTGGCAGGCGCGAAGTGCGCGCGCGGTCGCATAGCCATCCATTTTTGGCATGCCTATATCGAGAAATACCAGGTTGTGGGAGGAAACCGAAAACTCCTTGACTCCCGACTCTCCCGAATAGGCGACGGTAACCTGCGCGCCGAAGCGCCGGAGAACCATTGCGATCGTGTCGGCGCAATCTGAGTCGTCGTCTATGACGAGAACGCGTTTCTGCTCGGTCGAGGCGGGCGCCATAATGTCGTTGCTTTCCTGCTAACTTGCGACCGCGAGCGGAATGCCGACGAAGAATTCGCTTCCCATTCCGATTCCAAGGCTCGTAGCCCCGACGCGCCCGTTGTGAAGTTCAGTTATGGTTCGCGCCAAGGCGAGACCAATTCCTATTCCTCCCCTTGCTTCTCGTGTGCCATATTCGACCTGAGCGAACAAGTCCCATATGGACGCAAGTTTTTCCGGTGGAATTCCGCGCCCATTGTCTTTCACTCTTACGATGGCCTCTGCGCCTTCGATCGCGACACTGAGAGAGATAACCCCGCCAGGCGGCGTATATTTGATCGCATTTTCCAGCAGATTCGCGAAGACTTGCACCAACCGGACACTGTCGCCTGAGACCGGCAAGGGAGGCGTCGGCGCCTCGTAGGTCAGCTGGTGACCCTGTTTCAAAAGCAGCGGGCGGACGAGGTCCAGGGCCTGAGGCAGGACGTCGAGGAGATCTATGTTCTCCTTCTTGAGTCTGATCTTGCCGTGCGTGATTCTGGCGACTTCGAGAAGGTCGTCGACGAGCCTTACCAGATGATCAACCTGACGCTCGGCGATCCTGAGCGCGGCAAGATTTTCGTCCCGCATGAGGTCATCGGCGTCGGACATTTGCACGAGTTGCAGAGCGGATTTGATGGGAGCCAGCGGGTTACGCAATTCATGGGCCAGCGTTGCGAGAAACGCATTCTTTCTCTGGTCCGCTTCACCGAGCAGGAGAAGCCGCCTCTGATCTGTGACCTCCTCGACGAGCAGGGTCATTCCCGAGACTTCACCCTTCTCGTCGAACGCGGGACACCAGCTTTCGTTGAAATAACGTCTGCTATGTTCGGCAGACGAAATATACGTCACATCTTCGTAGCGTGCGGGGCGCCGTGTCCGGATGACATTTCGCGCCTCCCGCTCGATGCGCGTCGCGAACGACGGAACGACTTCGCCGACGCTCCGCCCGATATGCTCCTCTACTCCAACCCCGTTGATCTCGGCGAGGTATCTATTCACTCGCCGATATCGCAAGTCCTTGTCCAGATAGCACAGGCCGATTGGGGCATTATTATAGATCCATTCGAGCTCGTCCCGTTGCCGGTGTGCTTCGTCGCGTTGCCGACGCGCTTCCATCTCGCGCCGGCGCAGCCGTTTCTCAGCCTGTTTCTTTTCGGTGACGTCTCGCCCGATCGCCATCAGACTGGCGACCTCCCGGGCGTCATCTCGAAGACGTTGCACCTCGATGGAAAGCCAGTAGCAGCTCCCGTCGCGCCTGAACTGGGGAAGTTCTTTGTGAAAAATGAGCCCTTTGTTCAATAGATTCTCGGCGTCGCTGAATGAAATTGGCTCCGCCGCCGAATGTATCAGGAAATCCCAAAGCTTCTCCTGGCGCACATCCAAGGCTGACCATCCCGTCATACGGGTGAATGCTTCGTTGACCCATTCGAAGCGCATCTCGCCATCCGTCAGGATGACGGCGTTGTCAGTCGAGGAAGCAACGAGCGCGAGCTTGCGAGCGCGGGCTTCTTGCTCGATCAGTTGCTCTCGCTTCGCCACGAGCTTGGCGTTGAGCTGGCGCAGATCATTGGCCGCGGTCTGTTGGGTTTGCAGAAGCAGAAGAAGGTCGAGAGTTTGGTCGTGGACAGCAAAATCGCCGAGTGCGAGGCCATGGGCGGCGATTTGATCTGGACTTGTCATCCATGGCGTTCCAAGAAAAACGCCGAGACCGAGTTGCTCGAGTGGCAGATAGCCGCCTCTCAGCAGGCGCTGGTTGGTCCTGTCCTCGAGAACGAAAAGCTGATCCCTGTGGTCGTTGAAGAACGAGGCTGAAAGCTCACCGTGCGGCCGGACCAATCGTAGAGCGTCAGTCAAATTTTGTGCGGGCTCGACGCAGGGGCAGACCTTGCGAAGCGACGGGCCGACTTCGACGATCCTATTCTGAGCGTTCCAAGCCAAATAGAAAGGGAAGGCGCGGAGAAATTCGCGCACGGGGATATTGCCCGCGAGCGCAGAAGTCGGCGTCTCGGCGTTCATTTCACGGGTTCTTCCCATCGAATCTCGAATATGTCGTGATCCGCTCCGTCGTCCTTCGCTGCGACGAGCGCAATGTCGACGGAAACGTTATGCAACTCGCCGAGGCCTCGCAGCAAGCCGACCATAAAATTGGTCAGGCCAGGCCGTGTGGTGAAATAATGCAACCGCATGGAGTTATCCGTCACGTCGGTGCAGGCGAACTCTGGCGGTTTGAGTTGGGGGTAAAGCAGAAGGATACGCGTATGGAAATCCGGCAGGTTCAGGAGGAAATCCTTCAAGCCCGTGTAGCCTGACACAAGGAGAGGACCGTAATATTTGACGCCAGTCTCGAGGACCCAGTGCTTGCCGAACTGGATCAGGAAATCCTCTATTCGGCAGTCGAGAACGTCGCAGGCCGCGTAAATCAACCGATAGCTGAGTTCGTCGGGGTAGGGCTCGGTGGAAATCAGAAAATCGGCCTCAACGCCTGCCGTTTCCTGGACGGCCTCCCATTTGGCCACCCCATAGTTCGAGACGATGAGATCGCCGATTGCATTTGTGACGATGCCGTACACCTTGCCCGATCCTCCCTGGACCGATGGAATAAGCGTAACGATAATCAACGACTTCTAATGCGTTCCTGGCTATCGGTCAAGGTAGAGGCAGGCGAAGGGCTGAGAAAAACCGGGTTGCTTGAGAAGAAATCGGTTACTATGAAGGGCGCGACGCAAAAACCTGTCTTGGACATTTTCTTGCCCGATAAGCGCCTTATACTTGTGAATTAACGTGGCTTAACAATACTCTAGCAGGGGCAACATGATCGCTGCCGCGAAGAAGATTATCGTGGTCGAGGATGACGACGATTTGCGGGAGACCATCGTTTATGCGCTGGCGTCCGACGCACGCAGCGTTACCGGCGCTTCGAGCGCGAAGGAATTTCGCGAACTGGCGGCGAAGGAACACTTCGATCTGGCGATCGTCGATATCAACCTTCCGGACGACAGCGGTTTCGCCATCGTCAGATCGTTACGCGAGACGACAGCGACGAAAATTATCGTCCTGACGGGACGGGACACCATAACGGACCGTGTCGAGGGATATACTCACGGGGCCGACATCTATATGGTCAAGCCCACGTCTCAGGCCGAGTTGCTGGCTGCGGTAGAGTCGCTGCTGCGCAGGGAAAAGCCGAAATCAGCCGAACGCGGGTGGCGGATAGACGACGACGACGGGTCCCTGCGCGCCCCTGGCGGGCATAAGGTTACGCTCGGTCTACGCCAGACGGCGTTCATGAAGCGTCTGATGCGCTCACCGGAGAAGGCGGTCAATCGCAACGAGTTGCGTAAGGTGGTCGGCATCGACGACGACAGCAGCCGTGCGCTGGATATGTTTGTCGCTCGCTTGCGGCGCGATATCGAACAGCAGGCCAAATGCAAGGCGCCGATCGAGACCGTCCCGCGGCAAGGCTTCGCCTTTCGTCGTTGAGCGCCGTCGGGTCCGTCCGCCTCGAGTCAGTCAGGTCGGGCGGTTGGATCGAGAGGCAGCGTCACGGTGAAAACGCTGCCAAAGCCTTGCCCTTCACTTTTGGCGGATATTGCTCCTTCGTGCAGCTGCACCAGTTGCCGGGCGAGCGCGAGCCCAATTCCGAGGCCTTCCGCCCTTCTCTCTGTTCCGTGCCTCATCTGCTGGAAAAGTTCGAAGATGGCGTTCAGTTGATCCGCCGGTATGCCAATTCCATTGTCGGACACTTCGACGATCGCGTCCTTGCCGCTTCGTGCCGCTCTCACTTTGATGATGCCCCCAACGTCTGTGAACTTTGCGGCGTTATCGAGAAGATTGACGAAAACCTGAATCAGGCGCACCGAGTCGCCGATGACGGGCAGCGGTTCGCACGAGATGTCCGAGACTAACGTAATGTTTTTCTTTTCGACCTTGGCTCGGATGAGGTCAACGGCGTCCCGGATCAAATCCGAAAGATCGACGGGGCCTTTTCTGAGCTCGATCTTACCTGAGGTTATCCGAGAAACCTGAACGAGATCCTCGACCAGCCTGGCGAGATGCCTGCCTTGCCTGATGGCGCGCCCAAGCGCGAGCAGGTCGTCCTCTCTGGCGAAACCGCCGGCACGCAGATTTGCATCGACATTTTCGATTGCGAGGTTGATCGTCGCCAATGGATTGCGGAGCTCATGCGCCAGTGTAGCCAGAAACTCGTTTTTTCGCTGATCCGCCTCCCTGAGGACTTGAAGATGCTCCTCGATCTGGTTCTGGAGACGCTTGCGTTCGGTAAAGTCCATGACCATGGCCAACGCACCTGAATAGGCGTCTTCCTCGAAAATCGGGCAACAGGAAAGCACGGCCCAAAGCTCCGATCCATCCTTGCGTCTGAACTTGAAGTCGTGGGTCTCGATTATGCCCGCCTTGCGATCCAGGAGCTTGTGTGCTGCGATATTCAACCATTCCTCGTCCATGAAGCCCCTGAAGTCGCGACCGCGCATCTCCTCCGTGGTGTAGCCCAGCATTTGAGCCATCTTGGGATTGACGAAGCTCGTCTTCGCATCAGCATCAATCAGCCAGATGCCCTCCTGCAAGGTTTCCACGATCCTGCGATATCGGTCCTCCGATTTTTGCAGCAGCGATTGCTGTGCGTCCTTCAGCGCCGTTATGTCCCACAAGGCGCCAATAGCACCTCTCGGACGGCCATCCTCTTCGAACAAGACCATTCCTCTGGATCGCAGCCAGCGGATCTTGCCATCCTGGCTGCCGGCGATGCGGCATTCGGAGTCGATCTCCCCGCGCCCGGCGAAAGCGTCCTGCACAATCTCTTCGTAAGAATCCCGATCTTCCGGAACGATCTGCTCGAGGAATCGCTCGAAGCTGGGCGTTGCTCCAGGCGGCAGATCGCATATTCTGCGGTATTCTTCATTGATCCAATATTGCTCGGCTCTGAGATCCCAGTCCCAGATGCCGATACGGGCGACCGCTTGTGCGACCTTCAGCCGCTCGGAACTTTGCCGCAGCGCCTGATCCGCTTTCTTGCGCTCGGTGATCTCCTCGACAACGACGCCGAAGCCTCTGATGTCGCCGGTATTCCCGAAGAACGGATACCAGCTTTCGCGAAAATGCCGCGCGGCGCCCGGCTGGCTGGGGGTTTCGGCCACGATCTCCCTGTTGGTGAGAGGCTTTCGGGATGCGAGAATTTCTTGCATCGCCACCCGGGCGCTGGCTGCGATTGCAGGAGCGGTCTCCTCCAATGTCCGCCCGACCAGTTGTTCAGGCGTAAGCCCTCCGAAAGCCGCGAGATGGCGGTTGACCCGCAAATAGCGCAACTCTCGATCAAAAAAGCAAAGGCCGATTGGGGCGTTATTATAAATCCACTCCAACTCTTCCTTTTTCTCGCGCGCCTTTGCCTCGCTTCGCCGCAAGGCTTCTTCCAGAGTTTTTCGTTCATGAATGTCGACGTGCGTGCCGACGGCGCGAACGGGCGCCCCGGACTCGTCGCGCTCCACGACTTTCCCTCGGCTCATGATCCAGCGATATGAGCCGTCCTTGGCGCGCATTCTGAATTCGATAGAGTAGAAGCCGTGTGCTTCGATCAGGTGGCGGGCCATCGCCGCAACGCGGTCGCGATCATCCGGATGCAACAGACTTTTCCAGAAGTCGAGACTGCCTGAGCCCCAGTCGGATGCGTCATAGCCCAGCATTGTGTAATAGGAGGGGCTGTAACTGGCCTCGTCGGTTCGAAGGTTCCAGTCCCATATGCCGTCGCTCGTCGCCTCGATTGCGAAGCGGTAGCGCTCCTCGGATTCCCGAAGGGATTTCTCGGCCTTTTTGCGCGGCGTGATATCTTCCACGTAGGCGACAATTCCCAGGATGTCGCCATTTTCATCGCGCCAGGGCCGTGTTTCCGTTCTCACCCATTGAACATCCCCGTGTGGCAGGGTGAGTTGGTCGTCCTCACGAATGACGACCTCGCCGGCGAGCGCACGACGAGAGACCTCTCTCCATTTCTCGTCGCGGAGATCAGGAAAAACATCGAAAACGGATCGACCCAGAATGCCGCTGCCAAGCTTTCGCTCCCTGAGCCACCTCGGGCTTGCGGCAATGTAGCGTAAGTCGCGATCCAACAGAGCCATTGCGACGGGCGCTTGCTCGATGAACCGGCGGAGCTCTGCCCCCTTCATTAACGGGTCCTCTTTGGCGAATATGGTCGGCGCACGCATCGGTACGCGGGTCTGGCCGCTCCCGCCGAGAAGCTAGCGTTGCGAGAATCTCCTTGGCAAGCCGAGGTCCACGCTCTGAATGTCGCACCGGCGCGCATCTGGACATATCTCAATGAGCGGAGCGGCAGGCAGCCCGGCGTGTCCTGGTCGTATACGACCTTTGCAAGAAAGAGGGAAAAATCCGCCGTCCGGTCAATACCAAGGCCAGTCGAACAGCGTCTCTTCGTTTTGGGTGAATGGCTTGGGGGGAGATGGCCGTCGGAGCCTCGGTCTCGCATATGAGCCGGCGGCCCGTGGGGGCAAACAAGTGACCCGGCTCTTTGGTAAAGCTTGGCGGGCTGCGGGGGCGAGAACCGTCGGGTTGATCTCCGATTGCGCAGAAGCGACCGTCGCGCACATCGCGCCAAGGGCGGAATAGACCAAAATCATGCGCATCGGTTGCCCCGAGCTCAATTAGGCTCCCCCAGCGTAGCAGCCATTCAGCGCGGAAGCTAGACGTTGCTCTTAATCCGAGCCTCTGGAAAGTGGATTCTACAGTCTCGGCAAACGCGTTTTGGGCCCTATGTGCCAATGTATGAGCCAGCGATCAATGCGATACGACAGAGACGACCCGGCGCGCTATGAACGGGCGAAACGCCGCAAGCTGATCGAAGCCGGGAAAATCCCCGGCCTCTTCGTCCCGGGCAGCAAGAAATTGCATCCCGAGGTCAAGGCGCTGATCGACAGCGCGATCGCCAGGAAGGCGAATGGATTGTAACGGCCGCCCTCAGTCGTTGCGCAGCCAGAAATATCCGACGGTGGCGGCCCCGACCGCCAGCACCAGAACGAAAAGCCCGTAACCCGCCATGGCGTCCTCCCCAGAGCGCAGGAGACGCTCGTCAGGGCGTCTCGTCCGTGATCCGGAACCTTGCGCCGTGTCGGCTGGCCGCGCGACCGCAATTCCAGCCAACTTTCGGACAGAACGAGCACATTTGGCCGCTTGGGCGTGGGCGGCGATCGCCGCCCTACAACCGGCGGCAGCGCCTTCAGGCGGCCTTGGCGTATGCGCGATCGAACAGGCGCAGGGTCTGGACCAGATCCGAGACATACCCGTCCGCGCCGAGTTCAGCGAACCTCCCAATATCGTTCAGGATCATGCGTCGGACGGTCGAGGGGCCGCGGCTGATATTGCAAAGATAGCCGGCCAGCATTTTTGCCGGGCGGTCATCTGGGCCTGTCGAGACAGGCTCAGCCTGAAAATGCCGCATCGCTTCCTCCCGTGACCATGAGCTTGGCTTTTTTCAGCCGTCGCTTTCGCCAACCTTGCCATCATGCCGAGCGCCTGCCGGATCGAGAAACCTGTGGAAAATACGGGACCCATTTTGCGGTGCGGAAATCCGCCTCGGGCGCTTGCTTGCGGGTTGCCGACGCCGCTTGGTTAATCGCGCCCTTCCCTTTACGGGCGGGCGCTGCTATCCCCACGCGCCATGAGCACCCCCCACAAATTCGACAACATCCGCAATTTCTCCATCGTGGCCCACATCGACCATGGCAAGTCGACGCTCGCGGACCGCCTGATTCAGGAGACCGGGACGCTCGCCGCCCGCGAGATGGTGGAGCAGGTGCTCGATTCGATGGATATCGAGCGTGAGCGCGGCATCACGATCAAGGCGCAGACGGTGCGCCTGCACTACCGCGCCAAGGATGGAAAAGAGTATATTCTCAATCTGATGGACACGCCCGGCCACGTTGACTTCGCCTATGAGGTGTCGCGGTCGCTGAAAGCCTGCGAGGGCTCGCTCCTGGTCGTGGACGCCTCACAGGGGGTCGAGGCGCAGACGCTCGCCAATGTCTATCAGGCGATCGATGCGGGCCACGAGATCGTGCCTGTCCTGAACAAGATCGACCTGCCGGCGGCCGAGCCCGACCGCATCAAGGAGCAGATCGAGGAGGTCATCGGCCTCGACGCCTCCGACGCGGTTCTCATTTCCGCCAAGACGGGCATCGGCATCCCGGACGTGCTGGAGGCGATCGTCACGCGCCTGCCGCCACCGCAGGGCGACGAAAAGGGGCCTCTCAAGGCGCTGCTGGTCGACAGCTGGTATGACGCCTATCTCGGCGTCGTGGTGCTGGTGCGCATCTTCGACGGCACGCTGAAGAAGGGCCAGAAAATCCAGATGATGGGCACGGGCGCCCATTACGAGGTCGACAAGATCGGCGTCTTCCGCCCCAAGATGCAGGACGTGGCGGCCCTCGGACCGGGGGAAGTCGGTTTCATCACGGCGCAGATCAAGCAGGTGGCCGACACCCGCGTCGGCGATACGATCACCGATGAGCGCAAGCCCTGCGCGGAGGCGCTGCCGGGCTTCAAGCCGGCGCAGCCGGTGGTCTTCTGCGGCCTGTTCCCGGTCGACGCCGCCGATTTCGAGGATTTGCGCGCCGCGATCGGCAAGCTGCGCCTCAACGACGCGAGCTTCTCTTATGAAATGGAGACTTCGGCGGCGCTGGGCTTCGGCTTCCGCTGCGGCTTCCTCGGCCTTCTGCATCTTGAGATCATTCAGGAGCGGCTCCACCGCGAATTCAATCTCGATCTCATCGCGACGGCGCCCTCGGTCGTCTACAAGATTTTGCTCACCAATGGCGACGAGATCGAGCTGCACAACCCGGCCGACATGCCGGATGTCGTGAAGATCGAGGAAATCAAGGAGCCCTGGATTCGGGCCACGATCCTGACGCCCGACGAATATCTCGGCTCAGTGCTGAAACTCTGCCAGGACCGGCGCGGCGTGCAGGTCGATCTCAACTATGTCGGCAAGCGCGCGATGGCGGTCTATGACCTGCCGCTCAACGAGGTGGTCTTCGACTTCTACGATCGTCTGAAGTCCATATCGAAGGGCTACGCCAGCTTCGACTATCAGCTCACCGACTATCGCGCCGGCGATCTCGTGAAGATGAGCATTCTTGTCAATTCCGAGCCCGTGGACGCCTTGTCCATGCTGGTGCATCGCACCCGCGCGGAGGGGCGCGGGCGCCAGATGTGCGAGAAGCTCAAGGAGCTCATCCCGCCGCATATGTTCCAGGTGCCGATCCAGGCGGCGCTCGGCGGCAAGATCATCGCCCGCGAAACGGTGCGCGCCTTCCGCAAGGACGTGACCGCCAAATGTTACGGCGGCGACGTGACGCGTAAGCGCAAGCTGCTCGAGAAGCAGAAGGAAGGCAAGAAGAAGATGCGCCAGTTCGGGCGGGTGGAGATCCCGCAAGAGGCGTTCATCGCCGCCCTGAAGATGGAGGAGTAGGGGCGTCCTCCTTCAGCCGTCGCGCCGCCGCCATACGCGCGGCGCCTGTGCGACCTGCACGAAAATCTGGCTGCGCCGCCCGACCCCGCGTGATGGAAGATCACGCCGGTTGTAAGTATCCGCGATTGGCCGAGGCCCGTTGAGGCGCTTGGGCGCTCGAATGTTTTGCACAATATGGCGAGACGGCGTCGTCGCCGGAAGTTAAGCCCAACGCGGGGCGCAAACTCTCTAATTGATGTTGATTTGCCCTAAGAGAGAAGTGAACGTTGTTTACGTAGCGGGCAATCCGTAGAGCATACGCGGCAATGTGCGCAATTGGAGGCCGCGTTGCGCTCACTTGACGTATTTCTGTTGACCGAAAGTCCGCCGGATCTCGCTGGAAAAGCTTCATTCCTGATTAAATCTCGCGCCAGCGCGCGCTGAGTGCGGCGAATTTGCGACGTTATCTTACGAAATACTTATCTTGTCGCTGCTGGCGCCGTGGCGTAGGATCGTAACAGAAAATAACGGATCGTAACTACAAGATGATCTCTCCACGAGCTATGTCTCTGCCTTTCGGGAGGCGGAGCTGCGAGCATTTCATGGATATTCAGGCCTTCGCCAACAGGTTTCGCGAGGTCTCTCCGTCCGTGCTCGAGATGGACGCCGTTCCCGCCGACGGCAAAGATCCCCAAGGTTTCGAGGGCTTCGTTTCCGCAATCGAAATCAGTTCCCAGACGCTGGTCTCCGCTTGTATGGATCCCGTAAAGTGGTCCGTTAAAAGCTCGGATCACTTTGAGTTCCACATCCCTTTTATCGGAGGTTATGAGGCCGCCGTTGGTGGAAAAAGGATCAAAGTGGAAGCGGGGAGAAGCGTCGCCCTGCTTGTGCCGGATGTGGCTCACGAGGGCGTCACGACCCAGGCTAGTTTCGGCATTATTCGGCTCAAAAGAGAACAGCTGGTTGCAACGATAAGAGCCATGTCCTGGGCCATGGGCGTCGAACTGCCCATGTCGAGGGTAATGGAGAGTTCGTCGATTGCAGCGGATGCTGGCTCCATAAATTTCCGGGACTTCTTTTCAGGCCTTTTCAATCTGGTTGACGAATGCAGAGGCAACCAGTCCGTGCTGAACCGCATGTGCCTTGACGATGTGATCGCGAGGGCGATGGTTTCGCTGATTTACCGCGACAGAATACTGATTGACGCCGCGCAAGAGAATATTCCGCGCATGAACAAAAACATCGATACGATCTGCGAGCACATAAGAAATCATCCCGAAAGATGGGTTTCCAAAACCGAGATGGAGAGACTGACGGGAATATCGGGCAGAGCCATTCAATATGGTTTTCAAAAAAGGTATTTTGTCGGCCCAATGGAATGGCAGAAACGCGAAAAGTTGCGCCTCGCAAGACAGTTGCTGCTGGAGTCAGGGGATAATGCAACTATCGGGTCCATATCGGACCGGCTGGGTTTCTCCTCTCCATCCAGATTTACAATAGAGTTCAGGAAGCTGTTCGGGGAGTCGCCGAGCGGTCTCAGAAATCGTCGACGCGCTTCTTGAGAAGGCGCTTCAGGAGGCGGCGGCATTCCGAAGTTGAATATCTTATTTCCGAAAAATGTCTTTTTTCTGGATTGTTATGATGCTTCTGTCTTTTTGGGGAACAGCGGGCACGGAGCGTTCACGTGACAGAACCAGGAAATTCGTCTGACAGAACATTTTACCGGAGAAGCTGCGTATGGCGTTTGGCCATGTTTTGCGCCGGCCTGGCTTTGGCCCTGATCGTTGCGGCTCTCCTCACGCGCTCGGTTGAAGTGAGGACGCTGGTTCTCGTCCTTTCTTTATATTTTGCTCTCTCTTTTTTCAGCGAGCTGCTCGGGGTTGCTCTCGCCGGTCATGCTATTTCTTTCCCGCGCCGAGTGCTGAAAATGTTTCCCCTTCCCGTTCTTTTGCGAAGGTCTCTGAATGTCTCAGATATTTACGTAATTTATTCCTTCAGTAGTCCGGGACTCCAAAGATGCACTGTCGCAACCTTTCAGGGCGGTAGGGAAACCATCTATTTCCCCGACAGGGACGCGAAATATGCGTTCTTTTCGTCACTGAACTCTGTCAACCGCGAGATAAAAATCGTGCGTATTGCGAACTAGACGGGCCCTGAAGAGATTCACCCTCGCGCCAGCACGATCATCAGCGCGCCGGCGAGCATGACTCCCGCCCCCAGCAACCGCCCGCCGTTCTCCTCCTTGAGGACGCGCCCGCTCGCGAGGACCGTGAACAACGCCGAGAGGCGCTTGATCGCGATGACGTAAGGCGTGAAGAGGACGGTGAGCGCCCACATCTGCAGGGCCGCGCCAAAGGACAGGGCGGAGCCGGCGACGAGCGCATGACGCAAAGCTCTCGGATGCGCGCCTGGGCGGCCGCTCGCGAGCCAATAGCCCAGCGAACAGATCGCGATGAAGGCGCTTAGCGTCGTCATGTAGATGAGCGGGGCCGACGCCTTCACGGCAAGCTTGTCCAGATTGGCGCAGATGCTCCAGATACTTGCCGTCACGATCATGTAACGCGGCCCGGCATGACGGATGAAAACGCTGAAATTCAGCTTTTTCTTGCTGTCCTGATTGACGTCGAGAAGGCCGACGCCGAGCACGGTGAGGATGACGCCGAGAATGCCCATCGGGGGCGCCGTTTCGCCTGTCATGATCGGCGAGGTGACGAGCATCAGCACCGGCGTCAGCAGGACGAGCGGCGCGACGAGCGAGGCGTCGGACAGGCGGAAAGCGCGAATGAAGAAGACATAAGCCACGACGTTGAGGGCGCCGTTGAGGACGAGAAGGCTCCAGAACCCCGGCTTCGTTAGGGTCTCGAGCGTTTCCACCGGCGCGCTCAGCAGCCCGGGATAGGCGACGGCGCTGGCGATGACCAGCAGAAACGTACACATCGTCCATTGCGCCGCGAGGATGGCCCGATCGTCGGCCGCGCGGGTCGCGGCTTTAGTGCCGAGATCCGTGACCGTTTGGCACAGGGCGGTGATGAGCGAGCCGAAGAGGGCGAGAAGGGCGAGATCCATCTACAGGCCATAGCTCGCGCGTGTGATTTTGCAATTAAGGTTTTGCGGCTTGCACCAGCGTATCGACGCCGTCACGGAAATTGACCTCGACCGGTGAGAAGCCGAGCGAGGCAAGCTGATCGAGCGCCGGCCGGAAATACATGATGTGGTCGGGGGATTCGTCGCTGTAGAGATGCACGATCCAGTCTTCGAGCAGATCGAGCCGGTCGAGCTCCCTGAAGAGCTTGAACCACTGGCGCACCATCGCCTGCGTGTCGGCAAGATGCGCGGCGCGGTCGTCGATGGCATAGCGGTCGCCATTCACGAAGAGCCCGCCCGGCGCGAGCACGCGATAAACTTCCGCGAGGACTTGCAGGCGATATTCTTGCGAAAAATTGTGAATTGCGTAGTTGGACGCGACGATGTCGACGCTTGCGTCGGAGAGGGCCTTCAGCGCCGAGAGCGCATCTGCCTCCCTGAAGTCGACGCGGCCGGCCTTCACATAGTCGGAAAGACTCTCGCGCGCCTGATCGAGCATTCTCGCGGCGCTGTCGATGGCGATCAAGTGGAGGTCGTCGCGCGCGGCGAGGAGCGCGAGCGTGCTGATGCCGGTGCCGCAGCCGATCTCGAAACCCTCGAGGGCCGCGCCCGGCCTGAAGGTCCCCACGATCTCGCCGACGCGTTTGGCCAGCAGGACGTGATTGGGGCACATCAGCCGAAGGAAGTCATATTCCGCGCCGATCCTGCCGGTGAAAAGATTGTCTTGCAGCGTTACATGCGGGCGGGCGGACATTTCTGCTCCTTCGCGGCTCCTTGAAGGGCCGGATTCAAAAAAGCATTCGGGATTGCGGCATGTTAGAAACTTCGCCCGCCCGTGGCAATCTCGCCGCCCGTCGCTGGGCCCTCGAGGCGCATGTCCCAGCTTTCGACCCTGCCGTTCTCCAGCCGCCGCCGGGCGAGACGCCGCCAGCCCTGTGCGAGCGGCGCCAGTTCGGCCATGGCGAAAAGGCCGGTGCGATCTCCTGTTTCGAGGTAGAGCAGGCGGTTGAGCCGCGATAGCGGCCAGTCGGGGCAGGGGCGTTCGGCGAGAATGAGCCGGTCGCCCGGCTTGGCGATTCCATCGGCGAGCACGCGGTAATACCATCCGGCGCGGCCACTCTTCTGGACGCGGCGCGCCATGTCCGCGACCCCAAAACGCCGGTTGAGCTTCCAGCACGGCTGGCGGCCCTGGCTGACCTGCAAAAGCGCGGTTCCGAATTCGACGATGTCGCCGAGATAGACGTTGTCCTCCGTCCATCCCTTTGTGGACAGGTTCTCGCCGAAGGCGCCTGGCGTTGCGAGCGGCGCGGCGGGGCCGATCTCGGCGCGCCAGGCGGCGTAATGGTCGAAGGCGTAATGATGCAGCGCCTTCTCGGGGCCGCCGTGATGGGCAAGGTCTGCCTGCGCATCGCCGCGGAGGCCGCCCGCATCGATACGCCACGGGCCGGGTGCGGGCTTCTTGTCGATGCCGCTCATGCAACCGCCGCCGAGCAGGGCGACGGCGCCTGTCAATACGAGCGGCTGGACCGCTGGCGGCGTCATGCCCGCTCCGCGAGAAGTGAGCCAATGATGGCCCCGAGCGCCATATCGTCCTCCTGCCCGAAGCCGTGATGGCGGATCGACCCGTCGCGCCCGATTATGATGGCGGTCGGCGTGCCGCGCATCTGATAGCGCCGCATGGTGAGCGGGATCGGCCCGTCTTCGGCCGCCTCGTCGACTCCGATGGGGAAAGTGAGCCGATATTCGTGAATGAAGGCCTCGAGCGAGACGGGCGTCATTGCAGCGTGATGCTCGAAAACCGTGTGCAGACCCAGAACCGTGAGATCAGTGTTGCGAAAAAGCTCATGCGCGCGCTGGGCCTGCGGCGTCCCATGCGCCACGCAGCCGGGGCAAAGCATCTGGAAGGCGTGGAGCATCACGACGCGCCCGCGTAAATCCGCGAGCGCAACGGGTCGCTGCGTATTGAACCAGCGCGAAACGGAAAGCTCCGGCGCGATCGGCGCGTTCATGCAGTCCCATCCTCCTTTTACGCCAGAGATTGCGTCCTGGCCGTGCTTTTGCAAGGGCCACCCGAGGGCAAAGCGGAGAGCCTTTACCTTTTGGCCAAATTGCGAGAGCTTCGCAGGACAGCCGCTCGCGGCGCCACCGAGGTCAAGCTTCATGCGCTGGCTCATCGTCTCGGACCTGCATTATGCGCTGCCGCAGTTCGACTGGCTGGCGCGCGCCGCTCCGCAGTTCGACCTCGTGATTTTCGCCGGCGACGCACTCGACGCCGGCTCGATCGTCGATTTCGCAGCGCAGACGGTGGTGGTGCGCAAATATCTGGAGCGTCTGGCGGCGACCACGCGGGTCATCTTCTGCAGCGGCAACCACGATCTCGACGCCCGCAGCGAGAGCGGCGAGAAGATCGCGCGCTGGGTCGAGGAGGCGCGCCTGTCGGGCGTCGCCTGCGACGGCGACGCCATTGTCGTCGGCGATGTGCTGTTCTCGGTTTTTCCCTGGTGGGACGGGCCGCTTGTGAAGGAAAGGCTGCTGCGCCAACTCGCATTGGACGCCCAGCGGCGAGAGGGTCGGCGATGGGTCTGGGCGCATCACGCGCCGCCCCGACAATCGCCGACGAGCTGGTCCGGCAAGCAGAGTTTCGGCGACGCAGACCTCGTCGAGTGGATCGGGCAATACAGGCCGGATGTCGTCATCTGCGGCCACATCCATCAATCGCCCTTCGTTGCCGAGGGCTCCTGGATCGACCGGCTCGGCGACACATGGGTGCTCAACGCCGGCCGCCAATATGGCGCGCCGCCCGCCTATATCGCCATTGACGCCATCCGCGACGAGGCGTTGTGGATGTCGGCGATGGGGGCGCAATCGGTGCGCCTCGACCAGCCGCTCGAAAGGCCCATTCCGGCTTTGCGCGCTCTCCCCGACTGGTTCGCGCCGCCGCCCCTTCCGGCTTTTTGAAAAGGCGTCTATCTATCAGATGGCTTTGGCGGTCCAGCTTGACCTGGGTCGAGCGCGGGTGCGACATTCTCCATGCTGCGGACCGCCTCTCGATGAGTGTAAAAAGGGGACGTCGTTTGGCGGATCACCAATCATTCTCTGGCAGTGAAGAATCGCGAGGCTCCTACGTCGACGGCCATCCGCTCGACGAGGTCCATTACATCGAAGCCAAAATCATCCTCAACGGTCTGCGCTTCACCTCGATCCAAAGCTTCCACGACTTCGGAAAACTGGTCCGCAAGGTCGCCAGGCAGCTCCATGTCGACTTCGAAACCGAGCCCTGTGAAGGCCTCCGCCCGCAGATCCGGGAGGTTCTGTTTCTCGATACGAAGGATTTCAAGCTCTACAACAACGCCTTCATCCTGCGGCGCCGTATCGCTTATGAGGATGGGTTCCCGGCCGGCGAACCCGAGATCGTCTTCAAATTCCGCCATCCCGATCTCGAAACCGCCTCCCAGTTGGACGTTCGGCCCAATATTCCGGGCGCGTGGCGCATCAAGTTCAAGGAGGAGTGGCTTCCGGAGAAGACGCGTATCGGCGGCTCGCGCTCGCTCTATTCGCACAATGTCGAGTTCAAGGTAAATCCGCTGAGTTTCAACGAGAACCTCACGGATACGGCGACGCTTGTCGAGGCCTTGCCCGCCCTGCGGCCGCTACTTGTCGAGAAGAAAAGCGGCCAGCTTCAGCTCGTCAACCGCACGGCGGTCGAGGAAGTGCTCCAGCAACTCGGGACGCTCGATTTCGGCAAGGGATTGGAGGCTGCGAGCAACGTGTCGGTGTGGCGCGCGCGCGGCGACCATCGCCAGCTCGTGGGCGAGTTCTCGTTTCAGCACAAGTTTCAGCGCCGCGAGGAGCTGAGCGCCAGGGCGCTGCAGAAATGCGCCGAATTCTTCAGGCTTTTGCAGCACGAAGCGCAGGACTGGATCAGCCTCGGCACGACCAAGACGGGCGCCGTTTACCGGCTCAAGGGCAATCCGCCGCAAAGCCATGAGTGATCCCGCGCCCCAGGTTTCCATCGGCGAGATTTTTCGAGCCTTTCTCACGATCGGCGCGACGAGTCTCGGCGGCGGCGTGGTCGGCTATCTGCGCTCGAGCCTCGTCGGCTCGCTCAAATGGCTGGACGACGAGACTTTCGTCGAATTGCTGGCGATCTGCCAGTCGCTGCCGGGCCTCAACGCCTCCAACATGGCGATTCTCGTTGGCGACCGCCTTCGCGGCGGCCTGGGGGCGGCGGTCGCGCTCGTCGGCATCTGCCTGCCCGGCGGCCTCATCATGGTCGCGGCGGCCATGGCGCTGGGCTCCGGTCTTCACGACCACCCGCTCGTCAGCGCTATCCTGCGCGGAGTCTCGGCCGGCGCGGTGGGCATGGTCATCTATGTGACGACGCAGCTTGGCCGCAAGACGATTCGTCGTCCGGCTGACGCCGTCTTCGCGGCGGCGACGCTGGTTTTTGTCGCCGTGCTCCATGAGTCGGTGCTGCTGGCGCTCGCCGTCGTGGCCCCGATCGCGACGCTTTGGTTCCGCCCACGGAACACTCCAGAGGATCGGCCATGAAGCAGATGGTCGCGCTCGTCGGCGTCTTCGCCTATCTGTCGCTCCTCACCATCGGCGGCGGCATGGCGGCCTTCCCCGAGATGAAGACGCTGACAGTCGGCGTCTTCCACTGGCTGACGAAGGACCAGCTCGTCCATCTCTACAGCATCGGCCAGATGGCGCCCGGCCCAAACATGATGATGATCGCCGGGATCGGCGAATGGGTCGCGGGTCCCGTCGGCGCGATCGCCGTCACCCTCGCTTTCTTCCTGCCGACCGGGTTGCTCACACTTTGGGTCGGCCGCGTCTGGGAGCATCTCGCCGGCTGGCCGTGGCGCGCGTCGATCCAGCGCGCCCTCGGCGTTGTCTCCATCGGCCTCCTGCTCGGCGGCGTGGTCAGCATCAGCAAGGTCGTGCTGACGGGCTGGCACTCGGCTGCGATCGCGGCGGTCGTCTTCGCAATTCTGATGGCGACCGACATGAACCCCCTGCCGTTGATGGCGGCCTCCGCCGTCGCGGGCATACTCTTCTTCCGTTAGGCTAACCGCCGTATCCGTCGCGGTTGGAAACCTGTCCCGCCCCGCTGGCCCTCTGCTGATGCATGAGGGATTCGAGAACCTCCCCGACCATTTCAAGGTGGTTTCCATAACCGGCGAACTGCCGCTTGATGTCCACGAGATAGGTCGTGGCGGCGTTGAGGCGGCGCGCGAGCAGGCGCGAGACCAGCCACGCGAGTTCGGGGCGTCCACTGAGAAAGGCGGCGCCATCCTCGGCGACATGCACGCGCGCTTCCCCCAGGGCGCGGACGGTCGCCGTATGAGGCGAGTCGAGAAGCACCGCCATTTCCCCGATGAGCGAGCCCGGCTCGTCGAGAACAGCAACGCATGTCTCGCCGCGCAACACCTCGAGTCGCCCGTCCAGCAGCGCATAGAGATGACCGGTTCTTTCGCCTTCGGGGAGCAGCGTCTCCCCGTCGGCGAGACGGCGCAGCGGGACGCCGTCGAAATGGGCGAGAATTTCACGCATAGGCTTGTCTCCGGCGCCCCCATGGGCCTTGCGCGGTTTGCAGGGTGCGCGCTCATGGCGGCTCCTGTCAAACTGTGAGGCGCCGGCGCCGTGAAGCAGCCATTTTCGTCGCGGTATTTTGTCGGGTTCGAGCTTTCCACAAGGACAGCGCAATGCTGAAACCCGGATTTCTGGCGGCGTTGGCGGCGGGCCTGCTGCTATGCGCCTGCGAGACGACCACACCCGCCCAGCAGCGCGCGGCGGACGAAGCGCGGTGCCGATCCTATGGCTTCCGGCGCGGGACGGATGGATTTTCCAAGTGCCTGCTCGACGTAGACCTCGACCGGGCCGCCGATCGTCGCGTCCAGCGCGAGGAGCTGTACCTGTCCACCGGGCCGCGCGTCGGGCCGTATTGGCGCTATTGGTGAGGCGGCGCGCGAGGGTCCCCAGGCCGTCGCCCAAAAGTGGAATTTCTGCGGAACGCCAGTCCCTTGGCAAGGTTCTTCCGTGAGAGCGCGACGGGGTGCGCCGTCGCCCGCGGAGGCTTTCGCAATGGCGATGGAGCAGGTTTCGGCATCCGCGCGGGAAGCGTCGGAGAGAGGACGAGAGGCGGCGACGCCTGCTGATATTCCGGCGCGCGGCTGGAGGGATGTGCTCGCTCGCGTCTATGAAAATATTGCCGAGCACCGCATTCTGGCCATCGCCGCCGGCGTGACGTTCTATGCCTTGCTCGCAATCTTTCCGGCGATCGCGGCCTTTGTCGCGCTGTACGGGCTCTTCGCCGATCCGGCGGCGATCAGCGCGCATCTCAATGCGCTTTCCGGCTTCATTCCCGCCGAGGGCCTGTCGATCATCGGGGAGCAAATTCATCGCGTGGCCGCGCAGGGCGCCACGAAGCTCGGCGCAACCTCGATCATCGGTCTGCTCGTGTCGCTCTGGAGCGCCAACGCCGGAATGAAGGCGATCTTCGACGCCCTCAACGTTGTGTATCAGGAAAAAGAGAAGCGCGGCTTCTTCAGGCTCAACGCCGTGACGCTCGCCTTCACGCTCTGTGGCATGGCGACGGTGGCGCTGTCGCTCGGCGTCATGGTCGCCATGCCGCCGGCGCTTCAGGCGCTCCCTCTGCCGGGAGCCGTCGATACGGCGATCGCCTTTCTGCGCTGGCCCCTGCTTCTCGTGCTGATCGCGTTTGCCATTTCGCTCGTCTATCGGTTCGGGCCGAGCCGCGACGGACCCAAATGGCGCTGGGTGAGCTGGGGCGGCGCGCTCGCCGCCTTTCTCTGGCTCGCGGCCTCGCTGCTCTTTTCGTGGTATGCGGCGAACCTCGGCAATTTCAATGAGACCTATGGCTCGTTGGGCGCGGTCATTGGCTTCATGCTATGGATGTGGGCGTCCACCATCGTGCTGCTCACCGGCGCGGAACTCAACGCCGAGATGGAGCATCAAACCGCCAAGGACACGACCGAGGGGAAGTCGCGGCCGCTCGGCAAGCGGGGAGCCGTCATGGCCGACACCATCGGACGGCCGATGAGCTAGCCCCACCAGAAGATGGCGGCGATGATCACATAAAGGCCGACGAGCGCGGCGCCGTCGACCATGTCCGCCTCGCCGTCCACCGTCACCACCGTCACCACCATCACCGACAGGAACATGGCGGCGACGAGGATGGTGGGAGTGGCGAGGGTGAAGGCCGCGCCTCCGAGCATGGCGCTCACCAGCACGAGAATCGGCACGACGACAACGGCGACCTGCAGCGCGCTCGTGAGGACCACGCTGACAGCAAGCTCGGCTTTGCCGGCCGCGGCGAGGCGCAGCCCCACGACATTCTCGATCGCGTTGCCCGCGATGGCGACCACCACAAGGCCCGTGAAGGTCTGGTTGAGCCCCAGCGTATCCATCGCGGGCTCGAGCGCCTCGACGAACCAGTCCGAGACCAGCACGGCCGCCGCCGCGCAGACCAGAAGCACGCCGACCGCAGCGGGAAGCGGCCAGGCATGAGCGCGGGCGTGGGCCTCCGCCGGAACGGCGCGCTGTCCGGGTCCGAGCATCTCCTTCATCATGACGGCGAAAACCAGGAGTAGAACAACCGCGCAAACCACCGCGAGCGGCTGCTCGTGCGCGCCAGCCGGAAGATGCAGCTCGTTGGCGAGCGTCGGCAGCGACAACGCCGAGACCGCGAGCAGCAGGAGCGAGGCGATCATGCGGGGCGTCCGGTTCCCGAAGACGAGCACGCCATGCCGCCATCCGCCCACGATGAAGGCAAGGCCGAGCACGAGCAGGACATTGGCGAGAATCGAGCCGATCAGCGACGCCTGCACCACGGTGACGAGGCCGGCCTGGAGCGAGAAGATGCAGACGAACACTCAGGCAGGCTGCCGACCGCCGCCTGGACGAGGCCAGTGGCGGCGGGGCTCAGATGATTGCCGACCTGGTCGGTCGCTTCGCTGATGACATACGCGACGCCAGCTAGCGCCACGGCGCTCGCGAGAAAGCCCGGGATAGGCCCAGCGTGCCAGACATGCGCCGCGCCGGCGGCGCCGACGAGCGCCGCCGAGGCCGCCATGGCCACAATGTCTTCGCGATCGATCCGCGCCACCGCGTTCCCCTTCCAAGAAGCCCGATCCGTTTCCGTTATGCGGAAATCTCCCTGATGCTTTATGAAGAAGCCGGTTCACGAGGGAATCGACATGCCCGAGCTTCTTCGCGCCAGCGTGTTTCTGTCGGCCGCCCTGCTGGGCGCGGCGCCGGCCGCCGCCGCCGGGCCGTTTCAGTGCCGGCTCATGGAAACGCAGGCCTTCCTGCCGGACTTGCAGACCTTCAGCGGCTACCGCTGGATCGAGTGCCTTGTCGTCGGCCCCGAGGTCGCCGAGGTGGAAGGCATTGCCGTGAACAATGGCAAATGCCAGAGCTTCGACTATTGGTATGCGGGCCGGAGCTTCGCCAGAGGGCAGGCGATCCATATTCCCTATGCCTGCATGACCCCTGTTAACGTGACAATTGCAGCGAACGGGCTATTTTGGCCGGTGAATCTGAGATAGGAAAAAATTCAAGGTCACGAGGATGCACATGCGCTATCTGGGCGTCGCCGTTCTCATGCTTGCGCTTTCTGGCTGCAACAGCGCAAAAAGCGTCAAGGATGAGGCGAACAGGGAATATGCCGTCAATTCCTACGAACAGTCTCTTGAAGCCTATCAGCTCTGCGTCGCCCAGCACCCGAACGACCAGCAAAGATGCAGCGCCGTGGCGCGCGTCATCGACGCCGACCGCAAGCGCTACGAGAAGCTGCCTCCAGCTTTGTGATTCCCGCGTGCCGGGCCGCCTCGACAACGCCTTGCTTTTGGCCCTCTATCTGGCCGCCGCCGCGATTCTCGCGGTGCTGATCGCCAAGGAGTTCAGCCGCGACCGTTTCGGCGATTGCATGAGCGTCGGGGCCTTCTCGCGGGAGCAATGCGAGGAGTACGCGCGCGAGTAGGCGCCCGGAGCGGGGTCGCGCAAAGCGACGCCCGAGGTTAGACTGGCTGAAAAGCAGCCATTCAGGCTCGGCGCGTTGATGACGGCAGGAGAGTCCCTTTTTGCAGACGAAACTCGATTGCCCTGCCAAAGAGGCTCCATCCAGTCTCTCGGAGCAGGAACGGCTCCTGGAGCATCAGCTCCGGTATCTTTACGCCGAGGTGCTGCAGCTCAAGAAAGAGCGATACGAGATTATCTATACGGCAAGCTGGCTCATCGTGCGGCCGCTGCTGCGCCTGGAGCAGGCGCTGGCGAGATTGGCGCGGCGCCCCGTCTCCTCGGTCGCGGAGACGGGCCTTTCCCCTACGACCTCGACCGCAAAGACCCAGGCGGTCGAGCCCCGCCGCATCCTCATCGACGTGACCGGAACGGTCGAGCGCGACATGGGGACGGGGATCGAGCGGGTCGCCAAGGATCTCTCCGATGCGTTGCGCGCCGCCGATCCCGCGCAGTGCCGGCTCGTCCGCTGCGACAAGGGCCGTCTTCTCGAATGCAAGGCCCCGATCGGGGCAAAGGACAGGGCAAGCGACACGCCGCTCGCCATCGAGCCCGGCGACCAATTTCTGATTCTCGCCGACGCCTGGAATTACCCGCAAGCCTATGCGGGCGTCTTCGACGCGATTCACGCCGGCGGCGGCCGGGTGATCGTCTGCGTGCACGACGTCATTCCCGAGTTGTTCCCCGCGGCCTGCCACGAAAGAACCGTCGCCCTCTTCGGCCCCTGGCTGCGCGATATCCTTCTGAACGCCGATGGCATTCTCACCGTTTCGCGCGCTTCGGGCGCCGATCTCGCCGCGCTTGTGGAGGAGAGAAGCATCCCCCACCGCCCGGGTCTCTCGATCGGCTGGTTTCACAACGCCTCCCGCTTCGAGCCGCGTCCGGACCACCAGCAGCGCGGAAAGATCGCAGAAGTCGCGCGGGCCGACGCGCCGCTCTTTCTCTGCGTCGGCACGCTGGAGCCCAGAAAGGGCCATCTCGTGGCGCTCGACGCCTTCGAGCGGCTCTGGGCAGAAGGCCATCCGGCGCGGCTCCTGTTCGTGGGGCGGCGCGGCTGGTTCGATTACGCGCTTGTCGCGCGCATCACGGCGCATCCCGAACTTGGCCGCCGCCTGTTCTGGTTCGATGACGTGGACGACGCCGAGCTCGCCTTTCTCTATGCGCAAATGTCCGCGCTGGTCTGTCCCTCCTTCGCCGAAGGCTTCGGCCTGCCGGTGATCGAGGCGTCCCGCTGCGGCAAGCCGGTCTTTTGCAGTGACATTCCGGTTTTCCGGGAAGTCGGCCGGGAGGGCGCCCTCTACTTCGCGCTGAATGACGCGGCCGCTTTGGCCGACGCCATCCGGGGCTGGGAGGATGGCCGCCTGCAAGCCCATCCCGAGCGCGTCTCGGCCTCTTCCTGGGCGGACGCCGCGGAGCGCATCCGCGCCGCCATCAAAAATAACGAGTGGGACTTTCGCCTCTGCTGAAAGGGAAGCGGTTCATCGCGATGGCGCCGACGACAGAGACATTCGCCTCACGCAACATCAGTTTTTTTCGCTGGCTGAGCGCCGGCGCGGTGGTCGTGATGCACGCGACCGCGCTCCTGCTCGCCCAGTCCGATATTATGAGCGCGCCGCATAATTTCTTCGAATATTTCTGGTGGTTCGTCTCCAACAAGGAGGTCGGCCACAAAGCGGTCGTCGGCTTCTTCGTCATTTCCGGCTATCTGGTGGGCGGGGAAGTGATCAGGGGCGCAAGGAGCGGCGAAGCTTTCTACTACGGCTATTTTCTGAAGCGTTTCGCCCGCATCTATATCGTGCTTGCTCCGGCGCTCGCCTTCACCTTCCTGATCGACTCCGTCGGGGCCGGACTTTTCAGAAAGGGAGGATTTTACAGCGACCCGATGTTCGCGGGCCATTTCAGCCTCGACGTTTTCGCGCTCAATCTCTTCAATCTTCAAGACATACTGACCGAGCCCTATGGCACGAACATTCCGCTCTGGTCGCTCGCGGTCGAGGTCTGGTACTACATTACATTCCCGCTGCTGCTGATGCCGATCATGACGCATCTCTCCACGCGCCTGCGGCTCTTCTGGTTCTGCCTCGCCATCCTCGTCTGCGGCTATTTCTCGCTCGTTTCCTACCTCTTTTTCTGGGGCTATGTGATGTGGATCGCAGGGGCCCTCACGGCTGTGGCGCGTAAGCCCGTCATGCGCTCCTATTGGGCCGCGCTGGCCCTGTTCGTGATCATCATCATCCCGGTCCGCCTCCTGGTGCGTGGCCCGCTCGTGGAATCCTTTCCCTCGGCGCGCACCGCAAGCGATGTCGTCTGCGCGCTGGCCTTCGCGAATGTGCTGCTCTCTGCGAGATTTTCCATCCCCCGCATCTTCGGGTCGCTGCCCTCCTTCCGGCTCGACATGCCGAATTTCACCTATTCGCTTTATCTCACGCATCTGCCCATCATCGTCTTCGTGCGCGCAGGGCTCGAAAGCGTCGCGCCGGGATGGGCGCTTCAAAACGCAACGATTGGCAATTGGCTCGTGATGTTTTGCGTGATCGCGGGCGCGGGCGTTTTCGCCTATCTCTTCTCGAGCGCGACGGAAGCGAAGACAACGTCTTTCAGAGGCTTTCTCGACCGCAAGATCGAGGGGCTCGCGCGCGTCCTGGCCCTGTTCGATGTCGGCCGCACGAGAGCCGGACGATGAGCGCGGGCGGTGACGGCGCTGCCCCGTCTGTCACAGCGTCAGCAGATAAGCGAAGAGATTGTCTTTCTCGTCGCGCGTGAGCTGAAGGCCGAGCACGAGATTGAAATACTCCACCGTATCGGCGAGGGTCGGCAAGCGGCCGTCATGTAGATAGGGCGGCGAATCCTTGACGCCGCGTAGCGTGAAGGTCTTGATCGGTCCATCCGGAACGAGAATGAGCCCGTTGACGTTCTTGCCGATATCGTAGAACCGTTCAGCCTTGAGGTCGTGCATGTTGTTGTCGAGGAACGACAGGCTCGGGATGTGACACTCGGCGCAACGGCCTTTGCCGAGGAAGATTTTTTCGCCCGCCAGTTCCTGCTGCGTGGCGCGCGCGGGATCGAGGCGGCCCATGGGATCGAGCTTGGGCGCCGGCGGAAAGTCGATGATATTCTGCATCTGCGCCATCATCGCCACTTGGTCATGCCGCTCTGGCAAATGAACGCCCTTGCGCTGCGCGCTGACCTGATCGCCATTGAAATAGGCGGTGCGCTGCTCGAATTCGCTGAAATCCTCGACCGAGCGCAAGGACCGCTTGGAGCCATGGATCTGCTGGTTGAAGAGGCCCCGCAGGCTGACAGTGTCCAGCCGGAATCGCACGGCCTGCGGCCTCAGGTCCGGCGTCTGATGGAAGGCGGCGTTGGTGTGGAAATTCGAGTGACAATCTAGGCAGGCGATGCCGAGCGACTGCTCGGCGACCTTTCGGTCTTCCGTCTGATTGAACTCCTCCTGGGGGAAGGGGGTCAGCAGCAGGCGAAGCCCTTCGATCTGCACGGGCGTCAGCAGGCCGACCATCATCTTGTAATAGTTCCTGATCGTCAGAAGCTGGCCGCGCGATACGTCGCCGAGCTCGGGACGCGTCGTGAGAAAGATTGGCGGCGGAAACTCCGGCGTCAGATGCGCGGGGAGGTCGAAATCGACATCGAAGCGTTTGAGATCGCGCCCCTCCTGACGGCTGATCTCGTCGATCTGCTCCTTTGGAATCACCTGTCCGCCGGTTGACTGCTTGACGTGCGGGAGCGGAAGGAAGCCGGCGGGGAACAGGCCCTTCTGGCGGATTTCCTCCGGCTTCATCGCAGCAAGCGCGTCCCATGTGGCGCCCTTTTGAAGCTTTACGCGAACGCCGCCCTGAACAGACTTGCGCCCGCCCGACATCATCACGCCTGGGATGGGCCTCTCGGAGAGATCGTACCGCTCCTCCAAAAAGGATCGCTGCTGCTGCATGACGCTGGCTTTGCTGGCCTCATCGTCAGCCTTTACGGCATCGAAAGGCCGCGTGGGCAGGGGCCGGTAGCTCGCATCCGGCATGGACTGCGCGAGCGACGCCGAGGCGAAAAGAGCCACGAGGAGGGGGGAAAGCGACACGGGCAGCCGAACGAACATGGTTCTCTCCCGGAGCAGCAAAGCCAAAACGCTTCAACCGCTCGGCAGGTTCAATGTTCCCCAGCCGGGGCGATGGCGATCGTGACAATGGGTGACTTGCCAGATCTTCGAAAGGGCGTGCTTCTATCGCTCTCAAATTTCCTCTGAAAAAGCACCAATTTGCAGAATTGGGGTGGCGGCAGAGAGTAACTATTGGTAACGAAAGAATCGGGATTGCCCGTTCGAGTGGCAGGCCGGAACGGCCGTCCTTTGTTGCGTTCGCGTCGTGCGTAAGTTCTCCAAGGCCGGCTCGGGGCATCCTGCAGAGCCTGCCTCCAACCGCGGGGGATCCGGTTAACGTGACAAACCTTGATCAGCGCCATTCCATGCGTGCCTCATATTTCGCAAGCGAGAGGTCTACGGAGGACGTCAGCCGTAGTCGCGCGCCGCAGCTCATCAAATTTGAGGCGCGCGGCCCTGGGGGAGGCGCCGGGCGCATGCCTCCGGCAGAGCCTGATCTCAACGATATTCGAAAATCCATCAGCATGGGCGCTACCGTCCTCAAGGATCTGGCAAATCACAACCGGACGCAGGTGCAGGCCGCAGGGAAAGCCATCAAGACTCTCGAGGCTGAACTTGAAGAGGAAAGGGGCCGGTATAAGGCGCTCAAAAGCCGACTCGATGCTGCGGAAGAACATCATCGACACATGCTGAGCGCCGCTGAGCAGAAAGTTTGCGAACTGCAGGCGACAAACAAGTTAATCACGGAAGAACTGCAAGCAAAGTCCAAGGAACTGGGGCAGCTCCGGTGGTTCCTGGAAGGGCTGGTCTCCGATGTCGAAGCGATCGAAGATGCGGTGCAGGAAGCCGGCGAAATTCTGGCGGGGCGTCGGGTTGCGGCGGAGTAAAGTTGCTCCACACGGAGAGGCGAGCCAATGCGCGAGCATTGGCCTCTCCTTCCGTGCGCCGGCCCGAGCCTTCGGACGCCGGATGACGCCAGTTGAGAAAAAATCGGGATTCCGGCTATTTTAGCGGGATGTCGCCCGAAAGGCGCTCTAAGCAAGTCTCCGAAAGAACCCGCTTATCAGGCCCCTCTAGTTTTTCAGCAAGAAAAAGTTTGTCATATGCAAGTAAAAGCTCTTGAAACTATCGTTTCAGACAAATATCCGAAGTTCAAACATGAGTTTCTGGAGCTTCTGTTTGCCGTCCTGGTGGACGAGCGACCCGTATTCGGGAATGATTTGGACTCCCTTTTAGTTTACACAGCTGTTTCCCGTCTTTATCTCCGGGATGAAAGGGCCGGATTGTCATCGGAAGATCAAGAGTCGGGGCGTCGTTATACGCTGACTGCAACGAGAATCGCCGAGTCCACGAGAATTCCCAGAGAAACGGTTCGCCGGAAGCTGCGGCAACTCGAGAGCCGCGGCTTTCTCGAAAAGGGCCCCCGCGATGATTGGCGGGTCGTGGTGAAAGATGGCCAGCCGGTTATCAGGAGCGAATATTCGCATGTCTGGCAGCAGGAAATGGCGCGAATCGTGAAGTTCGTGAGGGTGCTGAAGGATCACGTTTGACGGCATCCACTGACGCCGCCACTCGCGTCATCTGCACGATTTCAATAATGCAGCGATTTCTTCGGCGGATAAGCACGCGTCCGGATGATCTCTCGCAATAGCGGTCTCGGGCATGGAAGGATTAACAGCCTCTTTGGGCTCCTGAACGACTGCCTTCCCGCCGTGCTCTTTGATGGTTCTCAGCCCCGCCGCTCCATCCTTGTCGCCTCCGCTGAGAACGATGCCGATAACGTCTTCTCCATAAACCTGGGCGGCCGAGATGAAGAGCGGATCTGCGGCAGGGCGCGTAAAGTGAATTTTTGGTCCCTGATTGAGACGAATGCGCCCCGCTTCCAGGATCATATGATGGTCCGGCGGGGCGACATAGATGTGGCCCGCTTGGATTGGCGTTCCGTCCTCGCCAAAGGATACGGTCAACCTGGAAGACCAGGAGAGTATTGTCGGCAATTCGCTGGGATGCTTGCCAAAATGTATGACCACAAAAACAGACGCCGGGCATTCTGCGGGAATCGCCGCCACGATTTGGCGGAGTGGCTGGAGCCCGCCTGCTGAGGCTGCGATTACTATGATCATGGTCATCATGCGAAACTTGGCCCTCGATAGGAAGTTCCTCGCCCTGCGCTGTTCGCCAAGGCTTTCCTCCGTCCGGAGGAGGCGAACCGAAACCGCATGATTTCACCTCCACACGCTTGCGAGAAGAGCAGCCGCGACCGGCAGAAGCGGCCGGCTCTTTATTCACAGCACAGCAGTTGGTTCTCGACGCGTCGCTTATGTTGGAGAGTGCTCGGTGGTAAGACTATGTAAATGACGGCCCGGCAGTTCCATGGAGGGGACTTTGAGTAACGCAGCCAACGGCTTCCATGGCCCTAATCACACGCCGGTTTGCGCGTTGGGCGCCTCCGCGGGCGGCGTTGCTGCGTTGAAATCGTTTTTTACCCACGTCAAAAACGATTTGGGCTTGGCCTACGTTGTCGTCGTTCATCTCGCGCCGGATCATCCAAGCGCCCTGAGCGAGATCCTGACGATTCAAACAAAGATGCCAGTCATTCAGGTTGATTCGACTGAAAAGCTGAAGCCAGACTGCATATATGTAATTCCGCCAGACAGGGAACTCGTAGTTAACGGTGACGATGTGACGGCGCGCCCTTTCACAGCGTCGAGATACCGCCGCTCTCCCATCGACATGCTTCTCCACTCCGTCGCCTCCGGAAGAGGCGATGGGGTCGCAGTTTTGTTGAGCGGTTCCGGCTCGGACGGGACGCTCGGCGCCCGGGCTGTGAAGGAGGCCGGCGGCGTTATCTTTGCGCAGGAGCCTTCGGAGGCCGAATATCCCCAGATGCCGGAGAGCGCCATCGCGACCGGAGTTGTCGACTTTGTCGCTCCTATCGAGCAACTCACGGAGCGGCTAGCGGAGGTGATGCAAAGCAAGGCGGCCCTTCACAGGGAAAGCAAGGAAGACGCAGAGCACCAAATTCGGCAGATTGTGGCGCTCCTGCGCCGGCGCATGGGACATGATTTCTCCAATTACAAACGACCAACCATCATGCGCCGACTCGCAAGACGCATGCAGGTGGTGCGGCAGGAAAGTCTGGACAGTTATTATCGTTATCTCCAGAACAACAAGAACGAGGTCCATGAGCTTTTCTCGGATCTTTTGATTTCAGTGACGTCCTTCTTCCGTGACCCGGCGGCGTTCGCCGCGCTGGCCGACAAAGTCATCAAACCTCTATTCGACAAGCTCGATGGCGAGGCGTCGATTCGCATCTGGGTCATCGGTTGCGCGACCGGAGAAGAGGCCTATAGCCTGGGCATTCTCTTGTTGGAAGAAGCGGCGCGGCGTGGCGCGCATCCTGTCATGCAAATATTCGCCAGCGACATCGACGACGCCGCGCTCGCCGCAGCCCGCGAAGGCCGCTATCCGAAATCGATCGAGGCCGACGTCTCCCAGGAACGTCTCCGCCGTTTTTTCGTGCAAGAGGATTCGTTCTACCGCGTAAAAAAGGAGCTTCGCGATCTCATCCTGTTTGCCGCGCATAGCGCGCTCAAGGACCCACCTTTCATCAAGATCGACCTCATTTCCTGTCGCAATCTTCTCATTTATCTCCAGCGCGAACTTCAGCGTCAGCTGTACGGCCTTTTCCACTATGCGTTGAAGCCGAACGGTTATGTTTTCCTGGGTTCGGCCGAGACGATCGACGCCACGCACGAGCAGTTCAGGCCGGTGGATCGTGACGCCCGGATATACCTCGCCGCCGGCGCGCCGGACAAAGTTGCTCCGATCCTGCCGCAGCTCACCTCGGATTTTCGCTCGACCGAGTATCGCCCGCTACAGACTGGCCATGTCGAGCAGGCGATCACTGTCGGGCATGCGCACGGCGCGGCGCTGGAGCGGAGCGCGCCGCCGAGCGTTCTAGTCGACGGCTCCTTCAAGATACTCCATATCTCCGCAAACGCCGGCCGTTTCTTCAGGCCTCTGGAGGGGCCATTCAGCGCGGAGTTGCCAGCTCAAGTGCGTCCGGAGCTTCGCGTCGACCTGAAACTTGCGCTACAGCGCGCGCTCGAAAAGGGCGAGGCCTCGCTGAGCGTGCCCATTTCTGTCGCTTTCAACGGCGACGCTCATCTTGTCGCGATCCATGTGGCGCCCTCGAGGGACGGCGATCAGACGCTGACGGGCCAAGCCCTGGTTTTTTTCATGGACCTCGGCAAGGCTTCGCCCATTGAAGATTTGCCCGAGGCGGAGAACGGTAACCGGGGTGAAATCAAGCGCCTTCGTCAGGAGCTTACTGCAGCGCAAGATCGGCTCAGCGCCGGCCGGAGAGAGTATGAGCAGGCGACCCAGGACTTGCGGGCCGCGAATGAGGAGCTGCAATCCATAAATGAAGAATATCGGTCCACGGCCGAGGAGCTGGAGACGAGCAAAGAGGAGCTGCAATCTATCAATGAAGAGCTGCAAACGGTCAACGGCGAGCTTAAAAGCAAGCTGGAGGCGATTTCGACGGCCCATAACGACCTAGAGAATCTCGTGGCCGCCACGGAGATTGGCACGCTGTTCCTCGACTCCGATTTGAAGATCAAATTTTTCACGCCGCGTGTGCACGCCTATTTCAACATCAGCCAGTCTGATATTGGTCGAATAATTTCCGACTTCAGCCACCGGCTCGTTTACGACGGCCTCGAGCAGGATGTCACCAGCGTCCTCGAGAGTCTGAAGCCGATAGACAGGGACATCAAGACATCCGACGGCCGTTGGGTGTCGATGCAGGTGCGGCTCTATCGGACGCTGGAAGAACAGATCGATGGCGTCGTCGTCACGTTTGCTGACATCACCAAGCTCAAGCTCGTCGAAGAGCGACTGGCGGCTGAGTTGCGCGCAATGGCCCGGCTACAGGAGCTGAGCACAAAAGTAATGGTCGCTGACCAGCTCGAGGAACCGCTTGGGACCATCCTTGACGCGATCATCGAATTGATCGGTGCTAATTTTGGCTACATACAGCTTTACGATGGCGCCGCCAAAGTCTTGAGAATTGTTGCGCATCGCGGATTTCAAAAACGTTTTCTCGACAATTTCGCGAGCGTCGGCGCTTCCTCGGGCACGGCTTGCGGCATTGCTCTCGCCAAATGCGAGCGGGTCGTATTCGAAGACGTCGAGAAAGAGCCCCTCTTCGCGCCGAACCTCGATGAGGCCAGGGTGGCGGGTTATCGGGCGGTCATCTCCGCGCCGCTGTGCGCCAGTTCCGGCGGGTTGGTCGGCATGCTCGCCGTACACTTTTGTGAGCCCCACCAGTTTTCCCCTCACGAATTACGGCTCGTCGACATTTGCGCGCGGCAGGCCGCTGACGCGATCAGTGTTTATTCGCTGCAGCAAGCCTTGCGAGAAGCAGACCGCCGCAAGGATGAGTTTCTCGCCATGCTCGCCCATGAGCTGCGCAATCCCTTGACGCCGATCCACAACGCCCTCGAAGTGCTGAAACGAGCCAACCTGCCGGCTCAGGAAGTCGCGCGTTTGCACAGTCTCATCGAACGACAGGAGTCGCACCTCGTTCGTCTTGTCGATGATTTGCTCGATGTTGCGCGTATCACGCGCGGCAAGATAGAGTTGCGACGCAAGCCTGTGGAGCTCAAGGACGCCATCCGTCAAGCCCTTGAGACCACCGCGCCGCTGTTCGAGGCGAAGCGGCAGGAAATCAAGGTTGCGTTACCAGACGCGCAGCTTGTCGTGGACGGCGATCTTGTGCGCCTATCCCAAGTCTTCGCCAATCTGCTCAACAACGCCTCGAAATACACGCAGGCTGAGGGCCGCATCGACATCTCGGCCCGGCGTGACGGCGATGAAGCGATCGTCAGCGTGCGCGACAACGGAATCGGCTTTACACCTGACAATCTCACCCATGCCTTCGAGCTCTTCAATCAGGGTGACAGGCCATCCGGCGAGGGGCAAGGCGGAATCGGTGTCGGGCTTGCGCTCGCTCGCGGTCTCGTTGATCTCCACGGCGGGCATATCGAAGTCTTCAGCGATGGCGGTGGAAAAGGCAGTGAATTTCGTGTTGTACTTCCACTCTCCGACAAGGAGGCGCCCGGTGCAACTCAGGTCAAGACCGGGTCTCTCCCGGCCGCGGCCTCGCGGCGGGTGTTGATCGTCGATGATCAAAAGGATGTCGCAGATAGCCTCGCGATGCTCGTCCAGTCGATCGGCGGAGAGACGAGAACGGTCTTCAACGGGCCTTCGGCTCTTGCCGCCATAACCGAGTTCACCCCGGACCTGATGATCATGGACATCGGGATGGCGGGCATGGACGGCTACAAGCTCGCAAGCGAGATCAGGAAGCTGCCGGAGGGGAGGGACATAACGCTCGCCGCCCTCAGCGGTTGGGGTCAGAAGGACGTACGCGAGCGTGCGCTCAAAGCTGGCTTCAACCACTTCTTCGTCAAGCCGATCGATATCGATGCCTTGACGAACCTTCTCAGGTCGTCGCCCGCCGCAAAACCTTGAACGGTTCTCCCAGGCTACGAGCCCCCCGCAAGAGCCCCCTGAGCCTCCCTCCCACGCCGGCAGAACGGATAAGCAGGTTCAGCTCGGCATCACCATTCGAAATGCGTTGTAAATCATAGGTCTGTTTGGATAGGGATGGCGGAAGAGGTGGGATTCGAACCCACGGTGGAGTTGCCCCCACGGCGGTTTTCAAGACCGCTGCCTTAAACCACTCGGCCACCCTTCCCCGGCCGTGATATAGCACGCCTGCGCCGCCGCGCGAGAGGGTTCGACGTTGCCGCTGCATTTTGCTTATGGCTCCAATATGGACGCTGCCGCCATGGCGCGGCGTTGTCCGCATTCCAGGTTTCTGGGCCGGGCGCGGCTGCCGCGTTGGCGCTTCGTGACGCTCCCTTCGGGTTTCGCCAGCGTCATGCCTGACAATCGCTCGAGCGTCCATGGCGCGCTTTGGGACGTTCCGGTCTCGGATATCATGGCGCTGGATCGCTACGAGCAGGTGGGGCAGGGGCTCTACGTCAAGAAGATCATCCCGGTGTTGCGCGAGCCCTTCGGGTCCGCGCCGGCTCTGGTGTATATCGGCGCCGCGGCGAATCAGGGCGCCGCCGCGCCCGGCTATCTCGTCGATATTCTCGCGGCGGCGCAGGCCCTGGAGTTGCCGCCCGCCTATATCGGCTATCTGTCGCATCTTCTGGCGGAACAAAGGAAAGGCCAGCGTGGATGAGTCTCGAGGTTCCCGTCGTTCACACGATCGAGGAGATGCGCGCTTACGTGCGGGCGCGCCGCGCCGCCGGCGAGCGGATCGGCCTCGTGCCGACGATGGGCGCTCTGCACGAAGGCCATCTTTCGCTCGTCCAGGCGGCGCGCCGCCATGCAGATCGCGTCATTACGACCATCTTCGTCAATCCGACGCAGTTCGGCCCGAGCGAGGATTTCGCCCGCTACCCTCGCACATTGGCGGCGGATCGGGAGAAGCTCGGCGGCGTCGCGGCCGATCTCGTGTTCGCGCCGGCGGTCGAGGAAGTCTACCCGAAGGGCTTCTGCACCACTGTCTCGCTCGATGGTCCTGCCAAGGCCGAGCTCGAGGACCGGTTCCGTCCCAGTCATTTTGCCGGGGTCGCTACGGTCGTGGCAAAGCTGCTCAACCAGGCCCAGGCTGACGTCGCCGTATTCGGCGAGAAGGATTACCAGCAGCTGCTCGTGATCCGCGCCATGGCGCGTGATCTCGACATTCCGACGCGGGTACTCGGCTGCCCCACGCTGCGCGACCCCGATGGGCTCGCCATGTCGTCGCGCAATGTCTACCTGTCGGCGGACGACCGCGCACGCGCCCCTGCGCTTCATCGCGCGATCGCCGAAGCTGCGCGGCGCATCGCCGAGGGCGAGGTCGTCGGCCATGTCATGGGGGAGGCCCACGAGGCCATCGTAGGAGCGGGCTTCGATATCGATTATGTGGAAGCGCGGCACGCGGAGACCCTGGCGCGCGTTGCGCGCCGCGAAGACGGGCCAATCCGCCTTCTCGCGGCGGCGCGCCTGGGGGCCACGCGACTTATCGACAACGTGGCGGTTCCCACCAAATGAGCCGGCGCGTCATCCGATTCTTCGTCGCCGGGCGTGTGCAGGGCGTGGGCTTTCGCGCCTTCCTCATTCGGGAGGCGAATGCGGCTGGCCTCATCGGCTGGGCGCGCAACCGGTCGGATGGATCGGTCGAGGCGCTGGCCGCCGGGCCCGAAGCCGCGCTGGACGGTTTTCTCGCCGTTGCGGGGCAGGGACCGCGGGCGGCGCGCGTCGATCGTCTCTGGCTGGCGCCGGCCGATGACTCCGAGCTCGAGGGCGTGGCCGGTTTTGGCATGGCGGCGACCCTGTAGCGGCCCCGCCCCCGCGCCCAAAGTCCTCAGAATAGTTGTTCTGAGATCGCCAGAATTTTCAGGACGACCCCGCCGCCCGGCACAGTCTGCATGAAGTCCTCGAACCGCTTCGGCTCCAGGCCGGAGAGGATCATCAACGCCGAGAGGACGAGAAGCAGAAAGGCGATCTTGGGGAAAAACAGGCCGATGATCATCGCGCCTGCAAGAACGAGGCCGCGCTTGGTTCTGTCGCCCGTCGTCGGGCTCTTGTCCTCGGGCGCTCCGCGTCCGAACAATGGCAGCGGCTTGGCTGTCGCCTCGTCATCAGGGACGACGGCGCAATACTGGCTCCAGACCCAGGCCTTCGACGTATCGGTCATGGCTGCTTCCCTCGAATCACTCGCCTTCGCACCATTTTGTGAGTTTCGGCCAAACTCGCCAATCAGGGAAGGGGCTGTCGCCATGACGCCAAGATCTTCGGCGACGCCAAATCTTCAGCGACGCCACGATCTTCGGCTCTTGGAAATTGATGCGGCAGGCGAGACGTCGTAATGTCGACTGATCGAGCTTGGCGATTTCATTGGGCTTTTTTCAATTTTGAGGATTTGAATATGATCTCGGCTGTGGATGGCCGCCAATCGACCGCGAGTCCAGTTGTCC